>ONQO01000022.1:23356-72673 GCA_900319995.1 uncultured Bacteroidales bacterium | reverse complement strand
TAAGCTCTTGCGCCCTTGGAAACCTGAAGGATAACAGGGCTCTTGAGCTCACCTGCTGCCTCTGTGATTCCCTGGACGATCTCCATGTTGTTTACGTTGAATGCGCCGACTGCATAGCCGCCGTCATATGCCTTTTTGAACATCTCGGTCGTTGTTACCAATGCCATATATATGTCCTCCCGGAAATTTTTTATAACGTTCTTATCTTACAATCTTTTCGCCAAAACTCAACCGCAAAAAAGCGGAAAGTGTATTTGACGTATCTCATTACTGCGCGTCAGCCTTATCAACTCCGCCATTATGAAGCCGATATCCCGTATGAAGAGGTACAAGCGATTGCCACGGATGGACGCAGCAAAGTGAAAGAAGGTGATCGTTTCTCCACGCAAACTCTGGACGAAGAGAGAGACCGTATTACCACTATCATGCGCAACAGAGGTTATTTCTACTTTGAGAAATCAATGCTGGAGTTTACAGCAGATAGTGCCCTTAATTCGCATGAGGTGGATGTCACTCTGCATTTTGCACCGTATGTAGAACATTTGGATTCAGCAGCGCAGAAACATCTTCGTACCCAATATACCATAAGGAATATAGATTTTCAATTGGACAAACCTTTCTTGCGAAAAAGCGCCCTTAAGCGTGCATGCCGTATGCATACGGGCGACAAATACGCAGATTGGCGTGTCGAACGTACGTACGCGCGCATGAATGCGCTTGCGCCCGTCAAATATGTGGATATCTCTTTCACGCCCGTTGAAGACTCTCTCTTGGACTGCTCTGTCACCGTCTCAAGGGGAAGACTCAATTCCATTTCTGCCGAGGTGGAAGGAACCTATAGTGCCGGCGATTGGGGAGTAGCTGCCGGACTGAACTATAGCAACAGAAATATTTTTCACGGCGCTGAAGTACTGACTTTAGGTGGTAGAGCGTCATATGAATGGCGTTCCAATGGTGGACGAGCCATAGAGGCAAAGGCAGAGGCGGGGCTGCTCTTCCCCTCCAACGTCAAACTGAACGTTGCCTACAACTACCAGCAACGACCCGAGGAATATACTCGTACGATTTTGAATGCCGGATTGAGTTATACCATACCACGCTTACCGGGAACCAGATGGACACACCAGTTTAACCTGATTGACATCAACTATATCTATGTGCCTTGGATGTCAGAGGACTTTATTAACCGTTTCCTCAACCGCTCTTCGGTGCTGCTTGCGAGCTACGAAGACCATTTTATTGTGGATTGGAGTTATCTCGCTTCCTATTCCACACGTAATTCCCGTTTCCCGAATCGCTCCTATTTAGAGTTTGCCGTGCGTGCCGAGACGGCCGGAAACGCCCTGTACGCCCTGAGCCTCGCCGCTAAACTACCGAAGAACGATAACGGTCAGTACGTGTTATGGAAAATTCCTTTTTCACAATATGCAAAAGGAGATATCAACTTTACCTACCACGGTATCATAGACCCCAAACATCATTTGGTGGGGCATATAGGATTGGGTGTGGCACTTCCTTACCTCAACGCACAGGTGCTCCCCTTTGAGAAACGCTATTTCGGTGGAGGAGCTAACGGCATTCGTGGATGGCAGGCTCGCACATTGGGACCCGGTGCTTTCAGTGGTATTGACGGACTCGTCGTCTATGATTTGCAGGTCGGGGACATCAAACTGGATATGAATCTTGAGTATCGATTCAAAATCCTTAGTTTCATGGAATTGGCGGCGTTCCTTGATGCCGGAAATATATGGACGATACGTGAATATGATACCCAACCGAACGGAGTGTTTAAATGGAACACGTTTTACAAACAATTGGCGTGGAGTTATGGTGTGGGAGTGCGGTTTGATTTGTCGCTGCTTATTTTCAGAATCGATTTCGGAGTTAAACTGCACGACCCGAGTCGGATAGCGGAAGGTAAACAATGGAGAACGGCGCCTAATGGATTGGGATGGAAAGACGATATGACTCTCCATTTCGCGATTGGGTATCCTTTCTAAAAAAATCGGCTTGACGGTTATGTTAAAGTGTTGTATGATACCAGGGCTGTTAGAGGCTGGATGTGACGAAGCGGGCAGAGGTCCGTTGGCGGGGAGCGTCTTTGCGGCGGCGGTGATCCTGGACCCTGAGAGAATAACAGATATACCCGAGTTCGCTTGGCTCAACGACTCCAAACAACTGACGAACAAACAGCGTTATGCTTTACGGCCGGTCATCGAGAGAGAATCTGTTTGCTGGGCGGTAGAGGAAGTGTCGGCAATGGAGATTGACCAACGAAACATCCTGCAATGCTCCATACTCGGCATGCACAGAGCGTTGGATAAACTCAACGTAAGACCGCAACATATCCTCGTCGATGGCAATAAATGGAAACCCTATGTCCCGAAAGGAGATGTTTTCGAGATTCCCACGGACACAGTCGTACACGGCGACGCAACGTATATGTCTATCGCCGCCGCAAGTGTTCTCGCCAAAACCTACAGGGATGACTATATGCTACGATTGCATGAGGAATATCCACAATATGGTTGGGACACCAACAAAGGATATCCGACACTTGAGCATTATGCCGCACTCAAAAAATATGGTCCAACACCGTATCATAGGATGACCTTCAATCTCAAATTGAATGATAAAATAATATAATAAATAACTGGAAAATGTTTAACGAGGTTTTAACGAGGTTTTAACCTGCTTTTAACTGAGCTTTTTTAAAAACAATCAAAATTACTAAATGTCTATGTTTTTTCTTTCTCGTAACAGATCCGCGGAGAACGGTCAAGAGACCGGTTCGCGCCGCAGAATGGGCTGCCTGAAGGGCTGTCTTGTATTTATCGCGATTTATATCGTGAGTAGTGTGTTAATCGGATGGCTGTTCGGTAGTCTGTTCTCACCTAAACCGGTTGAACTCAAAGACCAAACGGTTTACCGCCTGCAAATGAAAGGCAATTTGGTGGAGCAAGCTAAAGAGGATAACCCCTTCCTCGAAATATTCGGCTCGGTTTCTCCCTACGGCAATGTGGACGAAAACGTAGGTCTTGACCGGATTCTCGACAACATACGTTTGGCAAAGAACGATGACAGAATACTGGGTATTTGGCTGGACGGCGCGGAGTTGAGTATGACCCCTGCCGCGGCTAAAGCCATCAGAGATGCGCTCTTGGACTTCAAAACCTCCGGTAAATGGGTCGTTGCTTCGGCAGTTCACTACGAACAAACAAACTACTACGTTGCTACCGCAGCGGATTGTATTTGCCTCGACCCAATGATTGGTACTGTGGACTGGAACGGATTAGCCGCGGAGCAGATGTACTTTACACGCCTGTTGGAAAAGATAGGAGTTGAAATGCAGATCCTCAAAGTAGGTACGTTCAAATCTGCCGTTGAGCCCTTCTTCCGTACCTCTATGTCCGAGGAGGACAGAAAACAAAACCGTGAAATGTTAGACGCCATTTGGAACGAATACAGATCCGCGGTTGGAACTGCGCGACACTTAAGTGCAGAGAATCTGGATGTTTTGGCTGACCGATACATGGGAATACTGCCGGCAGAAGAGCAATTGGCAGCCGGACTCGTGGATACACTGCTCTATGCGCAGGATATGGACTCCTTGTTGCGTGTTTTCTGCGGCACGAAAGACTATCATCTCATGACCACCAATCGCTTGGCTCAAGTGAAACGTATTGACTCCAAAGCGGCGGATAAAGTGGCGGTGATTTATTTGGAAGGAGAGATAACCGATGATAACGGTGAAGGTATTGTAGCGAGAGAGGTAATCAAGACGCTCAAGAAAATCAATAAGGATGACGATGTGAAAGCGTTGGTGATACGCGTGAATAGTCCCGGTGGTTCTGCCGAAGCCAGTGAACAGATTTGGCACGCCTTGGAGAATATCAAAGCTGCGGGAAAACCCGTTGTTGTGTCCATGGGAGGAATGGCTGCTTCGGGAGGATATTATATCTCATGCGGCGCGGATTATATCTATGCCGAGCCGACGACTATTACCGGATCCATCGGTATCTTTGGCACGATTCCCAACGTAGCCAAACTGCGAGACAAAGTAGGTATTGATGTGGACGGTGTTTCCACCCATAAACATTCTGCCGCTTCGACCAACATGGTTTACAAAGGATTTACCGCTGATGAACGCGCTATGATGCAAACTATGATTGAGCGAGGATACGACCTCTTTACCAAACGTTGTGCGGATGGACGCAACAAAACTCAGGACTATATCAAATCCATCGGAGAAGGACGTGTTTGGATTGGAACCAAAGCCAAAGAGTTAGGACTGGTGGATGAGTTCGGTAACATAGACAACGCTATTGCCAAAGCGGTCGAATTGACAGGATTGGAATCCTATAAATTAGCCTATTATCCCGAAGTGCTTGACTTCATGGAGGAGATATTGAAGAACATGGATAATACGACGGAGGAAGAGCGCTTGGTTATGAAAATACGCAACTTCGCTTCTAAACCGCGTATTATGGCGCTTATGCCCGAATTAGAGATTCAATAATAATGAATAATTGAAAGTTGTTACGGACGATTTTTCATATTCCTTTGAGTGGCTTATACCGTTTAGGCGTAGCTTTGCGTCATATGCTGTATAATAACCATTTGCTATCCTCGTCCTCCGTGAATATACCTACTATTTGTGTGGGAAACATAGCCGTAGGAGGTACGGGCAAGACGCCTATGTGTGCCTATATCGTGCAATTATTAAAGACGCACGGATACCATCCCGCTATCCTTTCGCGCGGTTATAAACGCCGCACGAAGGGGTTTGTGCTCGCGGATGGTAACGCTACGGCAGAAACGATTGGCGACGAGGTAATGCAAATGCACTGCACTTTTCCGGATATACCCGTAGCAGTTTGCGAAAACCGTGTAAAGGGAATCAGGATGTTGCAGCGGATGGTCAAAGAGACGGACGTTGTTGTGCTGGATGACGCAATGCAACATCGGGCTATACGATGCGGATTTACGGTTTTGCTTACGGCGTATGATAATCTCTATATAGATGATCATATGTTGCCTTGGGGCAGGTTACGGGACCTGCCTTCACGCGCACTCAAAGCGGACGCCGTCGTCGTGACCAAATGTCCCGATAATATCATGCCGATAGACATGCGGGCGGTGGATAATCGCCTTCATCTTCCTCCTTTCCAGCAACTCCATTTTACGGGAACGGAATATGCGCCCGTCACTATTCCCGGAACGCCTTTGATCCTATGCGGCATCGCCGAGCCGCATTATATGGAGGAATACGTACAACAACTTTATCCACAAGCACAACTAATGGCTTTTGCTGACCATCATCGTTATAATGCGAAAGATGTGGAAAAGATACTTTACCGTGCGCGACATTTTGATTGCGTGCTGACCACAGAGAAAGACATGCAGCGTTTGCGCCATACGGACCTGGAGACACGTTTGCGAGAAGTGGGAAAACAACTGATAGCGCTGCCTGTTTCCGTCAAGTTCTATACGCCCCAAGAGGCCTTTGACCGGCAAATACTCTTGTATGTAAACGAAAACAAACACAAACAAGCAAAAACATGACAAAAGGTTCAATAATACATATCTTACGGCGTTTTGTGCCGCCCTACAAAGGGGCGATGCTGTTGAATATCCTCTTCAACTTGTTGGCAACCATATTGTCCTTGTTCTCGTTTGCTACAATTATACCGATACTGCGGATCCTCTTCGGCTTGACTGCCAACAACGCCGTATGGGTTGAACTGAGCGAGGTGAGCGGAATACAGGATACAATAGCGGCTTTGAGAAGTGATCTCTATTGTATTCTCAATAACCTCATTATCCTCCGCGGACCCGGTTTCGTGTTGCTCTGGTTAGGCGTCTTTTTAGTGGTTATGACCGGACTCAAATGTCTCTCCGCTTGGTTGGCGAACTATTTTATGGTGCCTATACGGACCGGCGTGTTGAGAGATTTGCGCCAACAACTGTACGGGAAGATACTGTCGCTGCCTATGGGCTATTTCACCGAGGCGAGAAGAGGGGACTTGATCTCCCGTATGACGAACGATGTCAACGAGGTAGAGGCGTCTATCATGTCCGCCCTGGATATACTGTTCAAAAACCCCATAATGATTCTCGTCTATCTGCTGACAATGTTCTTTATCTCTTGGCAATTAACGCTTTTTGTATTGGTGTTGCTGCCCGTCGCCGTCTTCTGTATCGGCAGGATAGGACGATCGCTCAAAAGGACTTCCAAACGCGGGCAAGAGCAAAATGCGGAGATTTTGGCGGTGGTGGACGAGACACTGCTTGGTTTGAGAGTAGTGAAAGGATTTAATGCACAGGACAAACTGAGGATACGGTTTGACAAACTGATTAACGCTGCACGCGCTACATACAACCGAATCAACAGACGTTATTACCTTGCCCATCCTCTCTCCGAGTTCTTAGGTACGGCACTTATTGCCGTTATTCTCTGGTTTGGAGGTATGCTCATCCTCAGCGACCATGCTACCATTGACGCCTCTACGTTTATCTATTACCTGGTGATTTTCTATTCGTTGATCAACCCGTCCAAAGACCTCAGCAAAGCGTCCTATGGTATTCGCAAAGGGATGGCTTCGTTGGAGCGCCTTGATGCCGTACTCAACACAACATCCGATATAGCCGAACCGTCCGAACCCTTGCCGCTGTGCGATTTGCACAAAGAGATATGTTTTGAACATGTGTCGTTTGCCTACCAGCCGGAAAGGGAAGTGCTGACCGATATCTGTCTGACCATACCGAAAGGCAAAACGGTGGCTTTGGTGGGACAGTCGGGCAGCGGCAAAACGACGCTCACCGACCTGCTACCGCGTTTTTATGACCCCACGGAGGGTAGGGTACAATGGGACGGAACAGATATACGGCGTTTCGCTACGCATGACCTGCGGTCTCTCATGGGCATCGTGTGCCAAGAGCCGGTTTTGTTCAACGACACGGTGTATAACAATATCACTTTTGGCGTTGATACGACCCAACCGGCGCCGGACGGAATGAGTTGGCTACAAGCGGCGGAAAGGGCAGCGAAGATAGCCAATGCCCATGAGTTTATACAAGACATGCCGGAAGGCTATAACACGCTGATTGGTGACCGCGGTAGCCGGTTGTCCGGAGGGCAGAGACAACGGCTCTCTATCGCACGGGCAATTCTTAAAAACCCGCCTGTACTGATCCTGGATGAGGCTACTTCTGCCTTGGATAGCGAGTCGGAAAGGCTCGTTCAGGAGGCGTTGGAGCACCTCATGAAAGAACGTACCACTCTGGTCGTCGCACACCGCTTATCGACTATTCGGCACGCCGACCTTATCTGCGTTGTGCATGAAGGACGTATCGTGGAGAGAGGAACACACGAACAACTCTACGCGCGAGGAGGATATTATACAAAACTCGTTGATATGCAGCAATAAATGACCAATGACAAATGACCAATGACAAATCACAAATAGCAAAACCCCGCGTTTTGTTGGGAATGTCCGGAGGAATAGACTCCACCGTCAGCGCCATGATTCTTCAGGAACAGGGATATGAGGTCGTGGGCGTTACTTTCCGTACCTTTGACAGCATCAAGGAATCATGCCTTGCGAAGGAAAAAGGATGTTGCTCCATAGAGTCCGTCATGGAGGCAAAGCATAATGCCGAGCGAATGGGTATCGAACACCACATAGTGGATTTCCGCGACACGTTCCGGCGTTGCGTCATACAGAATTTCATAGACGAGTATATGTCTGGACGAACGCCCAATCCATGCGTGCTGTGTAACAGCCATATCAAATGGGGCGAATTAATGCGTGTGGCGGATGAAATGGGATGTGAATGGATTGCTACCGGCCATTACGCCCGTATCGCCGAGAGGGACGGACATGTGTTCTTGAAGACCGCGGAGGATACACGCAAAGACCAGACCTATTTCCTTTGGATGTTGACGGAGGAACAGTTACGGCGCACGATCTTTCCCCTCGGGGACCTTACCAAAGACCAAGTACGCGAAGTAGCGCGGCAACACGGTTATGAGAAATTAGCTGCCAAGAGAGAGAGTCAGGAGATATGCTTTGTTCTGGACGATGACTACCGTGCTTTCCTGCGCGCGAACGTGCCCGATTATAAGGAACGTGTGCGACCGGGGGACTACGTCGATATGCAGGGAAAGGTAATCGGAAAGCACGAAGGATATGTCAACTATACCATCGGGCAACGCAAAGGATTGGGCATCGCGCTCGGACAGCGGGCTTTCGTTACGCATATAGACGCTACCTCTAATCGCGTTACACTCGGTACGTACGACGACCTCTATGCCACCGAACTGCACTTTAGACCCTTCCATAAAAGGGGCATACCTGTCATAGCCGATAGCCAACAACCCATCACGGCAAAAGTTCGTTACCGCTCTACTCCCGTCGAAGTAAAATCACTCATCACCAATGACCCATCAACAATAAGCTCGCTGATTTTCAGCGAGCCTGTCTGGGGTATTACTCCGGGACAGTCGATTGTGCTCTATCAGGACAATCTCGTCATCGGAGGAGGAGTGATTGTTTAGCTATTGGCTATTGGCTTTTTTTAAACTTTGGCTTTTGGCTATTGGCTGTTGGCTTTTTTGGGGCTACAGCTAAAAGCTAAGAGCCAAGAGCTAAAAGCTAACAGCCAAAAGCCAAAGTGCGTTATTTCTTGAAATAACGGTTATACAGTCCTTCAAAGCCTTTACCGTGACGGGCTTCGTCGCGCGCCATCTCGTGTACCGTGTCGTGAATGGGGTCGAGGTTCAGCTCTTTCGCACGCTTGGCTATTTTCAACTTGTCTTCGCATGCACCCGCCTCGGCTAACATACGTTTCTCCAGATTGGTCTTGGTGTCCCAAACGATTTCGCCGAGTAGTTCGGCAAACTTGGCGCAGTGCTCAGCCTCCTCAAAGGCATATTGACGGAACGCGGCGGCAATCTCGGGATAGCCCTCACGGTCGGCCTGACGAGCCATGGCTAGGTACTGACCTACCTCCGTTGCTTCGCCCATGAAATGAGCGCGCAGACCCTCACGGATAATCGGATCCTGCTCATCTTTGGCTACACCCAATATATGCTCACATGCAAAATTGAGTTTGTCGTCTTCTGCTACTTTCCATACTACCACTTGTTTGCATTGCGGGCAGCGTTCCGGTGCCTCTACGCCCTCATGTACGTATCCGCAGATAGGGCAAATAAACTTCTTTGTCATTGTCGTAAAGAATTAGTGTTAATAAAAAGATGTTTTACGGCTGCAAAGGTACAACAAATATTTGACATATGCAAATATTTTGTAGTTTTTATCCGCAAAATAAACAAATTGAAGGAATTTTTCTTTTTGACCACAGATTAAACAAATTAAACGGATTATTTTTTTTCTTTTTAGTTCGTCCAAAATTTCCCAAAACAATCCCCAAAAAGACACCAACCATATCCCCAAAGGAGACAAGGCGATTAGGGCATGTACGGGTGTGTACATGTGTACATGTGTGTACATGTGTGGCGTTAGTAGATAAAGATATCTTTGAGGGTTAGTTTTTTGACGGGACCGAGGGTTTTGAGGAAGTTCATATCCAGTTCCTTCGGGTCACCGAGAATCATGTAACGGTATGTACGGTCGGCTACATGATTCTGCTGGAACTTGATTACATCATCCAACGTCAGTTTCTGCACTTCTTGATAGATATCCTCATACATATCATGATCCCAACCTAAATCCGTATAATTGATATATGACCAGAGTGCACCGTCTCGGACGATGCGTCGTTTCTCCAATTGTTTGAGTAGGGCATCTTTGGCATTATCAAAAGCATTTTGCGACATCGGCATCGCGTTACACAAGGTGTCGAGGGTAAGGATACACTCTTTGAGTTTGTCGTTTTGTGACATGACTCCTTTTGTGAAATAATTGGTTTCCCCTTTGTAATCCGGTGTGGCATAGCCAGCCCATGAACTATAACACAAAGCCCGCGCCTCGCGCATTTCCTGGAAGACGATACCTCCCATAGATCCGTCAAAATACTCATTGAAGAGTTTAATGATGGCGAGGTCTTTGGGGTTATAAACCTCTCCCCAGTTGGCATAAGCGAAGATGAAAACATTATTCGCTTTGTACGGTGCGACGAGGACTTCCGTCTTCTTGACCTGTTGTTTCTCGACATGTTTTGGTTGTATTCGTTTTGCGGGGTCGGCTTGTGCCAGCAGTCGTGAGGAAGTGAGCATTGCTTTCACTTCTTGTTCGGTAAGCGGTCCGTAATAAGCGACTCTTTCGATAGCCGGCACAAGATTGCGCAAACGTGTCAGCAAGTCCGCCGAAGACATCTTGTTCATCTGTTTGGGAAGGAGCGTGCGTTTTTTCTGTGCGTCGGCACCATAGATGCCTAATTGGTTCAGTTGAGCGAAACAGGCGTACTGGTCTTTTTGGGCGTCATTATGGGCTTTAATGTGGTCTTTGACCAGTTCTTTGAGAACGTTGTCGTCGGGTTTGGCGGTCAGCACATGTTCCTCCATCAACGCCAAGGCAGTGGGTAGCGACTCGTTGAGTCCGTAGAGGAAGAATTCACTTTCGTTGGCTCCACTTCCTACGTAGGCTTCGGCAGCCTCGCGGTATAAAGCCTGTTGATATTCGTCGGTGGAGAGAGAGGAAGTGCCGAGGTATCCCAACATATCCGACGCGAACTCCAGATAGGGGTCCTGGTCCGTTCCTTTGTTAGCGATGAAGACAAGCGAACTGAGGTCGTCCGCCGTGTTCCGGCGGTAAAGTAACTCTACTCCATTGGGCAGGAGTGAGCGACTCAGGTCTTTGTCATAATCCAGGAACTGAGGTTGTATTCGTTCGGATGGTACGACCATTAGACGGTCATAGAACTCGGAGGTCCGTTCGCGGTTCATCTCAATCGGAGTGATCTGCGGTTTGTCCATCTTGGGCGGATTGGCGTTTTCGTTATGCTCCTTGAAGACGCACACATAACTGTCCGTGAAGTATTTGTTGGCTACTCTCACGATGTCCTCTTTCGTTATTTTCTCTTTGCGTGCGAGGTCATTCACTATGTCCTCATAGGGTATTTGGTAAATGTGTGCAGTGACGAATTTCTGAACGCGTGCGGAGTTGTACTGTAGTCTGACGAGTTCGGCTCTTTTCTGATTGCGAATAATGGCGGGTAAGAGTTCTTCGGAGAAGTCACCATTTTTGAGTTTATCGATCTCTGCCAAGAGTATTCGGCGCACTTCTTCCAGTTTTTGTTTCTCTTTGGGTGAGCCCACTAGATAGTATGTGGAATAATCACCACCTCCCCATAACATGGAACGCGCGGACAGGAGTAGTTGTTTTTGCGACACGTCAATATCGAACAGTCCACATTTGCCGTTCTGTAGCACATAATCCATTACTTCCAGGGCGTCTATGTCCTCATGTTTGATTCCGGGCATTTTCCAGGCGAGATATACTTCCGGTGATTCTTTGCCATAAACCACCGTATCTTTGTGTGCTTTGAGCGAGGCTTGTTGATAGTGTATAGGCGAAGGAATCTCTTTCGCCTCCCAATTGCCGAAGAAAGCGTCAATAACCTTTATGGCGTGGTCAAACTCAAAATCTCCGGAGAGACAAACGGCAACGTTATTGGGACGGTAAAAGGTGTCGTAGAACTTACGGATGTTCTTGAGGCTTGGGTTTTTCAGGTCTTTCTGCGTACCCAAAACCGTGTGTTGGCGATACGGTACATCGGGATAAAGCGCTTGGTCTATCGCCAAGGACACCTTGTCAAAATCATCGGTGGAATACATGTTATATTCCTCATAGACCGTCTCCAGTTCAGTATGAAAGCCGCGAATAATCAGGTTTCTGAACCGGTCGGACTCGATCATCGCCCATCGAACGAGTTCGCAGGAAGGAATAACCTCATGGTAGCATGTTTGTTCGGTGCTTGTATAAGCGTTCACGCCTGTGGCACCAATACCTGACATGAGTTTGTCGAACTCATTGGCGATAGCGATTTTCGAACTCTCATAACTG
Organism: uncultured Bacteroidales bacterium; assembly: GCA_900319995.1. Lineage (GTDB taxonomy): Bacteria > Bacteroidota > Bacteroidia > Bacteroidales > Paludibacteraceae > Colicola. Next base: position 60,644 of record ONQO01000022.1, on the reverse strand, counting down.
ATAGAGTCAATCTGATGATAGACCGCTTTCCGTGTTTCGGGGTTGGTGGTGTGTCCATATACCTCGTAAAGCGAATCGATAGCTTGCAGGTTCGGCAGTTCTTTGTCATAAGAGGTCGTTCCGTACTGTTTGGTTCCCTTGAACATGATATGTTCCTGATAATGAGCGAGTCCTGTTGACTCCAGGGGGTCGTTCTGACTACCGGCCCGTACGACGATGAATGTTTGTATTTCCGGTTTCTCTTTGTTTTGTGTGAGATAGACGGTCAAGCCGTTGTCTAAGGTGTAAATACGCGCTTGAAGCGGATCACCTTCGACGGTTTGGAAGGTGTACTCCTTGCCGTAAACGGTCAAGGCTATGAATGCCATCAAGGCACAAATAATCTTTTTCATAGGAATATAGTTTTGTTCAATAATAGACGATATCACGCTCTTGAATGGAAGGGAACTGTTCGGTCATTGTATTTTCGACCGTATAATTGCCTTTGTCGTCATATATATAACTGATTTTATAGGAGATATGGAAATCATCGTCTTCATCTCCTTTCCCCTCAATCATGGACACGAATCCTTCGGGATTATACGTGTATCGCTGAGCGCCTCCATACGCATAGATACCTCCGTCAAACCTCTCCACTCGGTGCATGATTCTGTTTCCGGAGGCATCATAGATATTCGTCTCCGTTTCTTTCAACTCTCCGTCTCTGTCAAAACGCTCACATTGTACCTCATGTCCGGCGGAGTCATACAGCAAATTGGTCTCATGGGTATAAGGGAACGCTATGCCTTGGAGTATCCTGTCCGTCACTTGTCGGTTTTCGTTATACGTATAATCCTCTCTACCCATTTCGATGCCCTCGTCGTTGGTATAGACTTTGTTCTGGATAGCGCCCCAAGGCGTGTAGGTATAGACTGTGATGGTTTTCTTCACCCATTCTCCCTTTTCGTTATAGTGATTGACGGTTTTGCGGTTTTGGGAATAGGTATAGGTTTCTTTCGAGTCGCCCCAATCAACTTGACGGAAAGTACCATCTTCATTGAAATCAATGACAAAGGTGTTCCGTAAGCGGTCTTTGACCAATGTTCCGGCTTGCTCGTGAGCGTTGTAGTATCGGATGGTGAGCTGTTTGACCTTTCCCTTCAGTTCATATTTCTCCCAATCCGTCCCTGCGTTTGAGGCTTGTTCCTCCGATTCTGTTTCATTCGTTTTACAGGCATTATTCTGCACATTGTTTGTCCGACCGCATGCGCAGAATGTTATCAGAATAGCCGCCAAAGTAACAAATATCTTTTTCATAATTGGACTGAATTTCAACTTTGCGGTGCAAAATTACACAAAAAACATGACATAAGCAAATAATGAAGTACAAAAATGCGTTTTTTTTGAAAAAAGTTGTAAAAATATTTGGTCATATCAAAAAAAAGCAGTACCTTTGCAGTCGCTTTTGAGAAAAACGGGTCTCGTGGGACTCATTATGTGCACAAAAAGTTGCACGCGCTTTGTCTCCCTAGCTCAGTTGGTAGAGCAACTGACTCTTAATCAGTGGGTCGAGAGTTCGAGCCTCTCGGGGGACACAAAAGGACATCCAAAGGGTGTCCTTTTTCGTTATTGCAGGCTTTCGGCGAAGCGTTCAGCCTGCTCTATTTGGTCTATTTTGCCGACATCCATCATTCGATAGTTTTTGGGCACATATGCCTGTAATGGTATCTTCCCCATGACGCTCAGATAGAAGTCAATCAAAGAGAATTTATCTTGCGGCATTAGCGATAGTAGAGTCAGGGTTTGCGGCGCAAGGATCTGGAGTCCGCTGAACGCCAAATGCCGTCCGTCCATCCCTTTCTTTTCTCCCGTCGCCGTGTTCGTCCATCCCTGTAATAAGCCTTTTTCGCTGAAACAGAGATAGCGGTTCGTCGTACGTTCGCTGACCACCAACTGACTGACGCCTGTTTGTTCATAGGTGGCGATAAGAGCCTGCAAATCAATATTGGACAGGATATCCACATTACAGGCGAGGACAGGCGACGTAGAAGGGAACAGGGGTGACGGTGAACAGAGGATCTTCTTGAGTCCCCCACCCGTATCCAATAACCGGTCACGCTCGTCAGAGACGCGTATGTTACATCCCCAACCGTTGTTTTGGCGGATGGTATCGATAATCATGTCGGGGAAATGATGTACATTGACGACAATGTTGGTAATACCCGCGTCTCTCAATTTCTCCACTTGTTGCTGCAAAAGAGACTTCCCCGCTAAAGGAACAAGCGCTTTGGGTATCGTGTCAGTAAGGGGCTTTAAGCGGGTTCCCAAACCTGCGGCAAAAATAATGGCGTTTGTCATTTGTTATTGTTATTTGTCATTTTTTTCTTGAGCCATTTGTCTATGCCCCGTTCTCTGTGAATGAGATGTATAGCGATGTCATAACGGTCATGGAGTCGTTTAGCGACATGTTCCGCACAATAGACGGAACGATGTTGCCCACCGGTACATCCGAAAGCGACCTGAAGATGTGTAAACCCACGCTCGATAAAGCGCTCGACATGGTGGTCGATGAGTTGGTCCACCGCCTCCAGAAAAGTCAGTATCTCCCCGTCTTTTTCCAAGAAATCAATGACCGGCTTGTCCAAGCCCGTGAGGGTCTTGTACTCGTCGTACTTACCGGGATTATGCGTGGAACGACAATCAAAGACATATCCTCCTCCGTTACCCGAATCATCGGCAGGAAGTCCCTTTTTGAAGGAGAAAGAATAGACGGTAACCACAAGCCCGTTGCTCTGTGGGGTGAGTTCGCTGTAAGAGCGTTTGGGTGACGGAGCCTCTTCGGCTATCAGACTCTCGGCGAGTTCGCGGAGGTAAGGGTATTCGGGCAGTTCGGCGAGGACATCGCGGAGGTTCTTGAGGGCAAAGGGAATGGATTCGAGGAAATGGGGTTTGCGTTCAAAATAGCCGCGGTAACCGTAAGCGCCAAGTACCTGGAGTGTACGGAAGAGGACGAAGTGAGGTAACGCGGCTTTCCACTGGAGAGTTGAGAATTGAGAATTGAGCGTTGAGAGTTCGTCGAGATAGACGTCAATCAGTTTCTCTCTCAGTTCGGGCGGGAAATTCGTTTTTGCCTGCCAAAGGAAAGAAGCCACATCGTATTGTGTGGGTCCACGTCTGCCGCCTTGAAAATCAATGAAGTACGGCTGACCGTTCTTTATCATGACATTACGGCTCTGGAAATCACGATAGAGGAAGGTGGGAGAGGATAGACCGCTGACGCTGTCAGAGGTTAGACGGAGGACTAACTTATCAAAATCGTCTTCCAGTTTCGGTTCGGAGAACTCGATTTTAGTACCTTTAAGGAAGCAATATTTGAAATAATTGAGGTCCCAACGGATGGATCGTTCATCCATAACCGGAACGGGGAAACAGAGTGACCAATCGAAGTCTTTCGCACCTTCCACTTGTATATGCGCGAGCGCGCGTAGTGTGCGTTCTAATAAGGTGATCTCGTCGGTCATGAAAGAACCTGTTTCGCGTCCATGCCGAATGGCGTCAAAGAGCAGGGTGTCACCGAGGTCCTCTTGGGTGTAGGACATGCCGTCAGCGCTGACCCAATAGACTTCGGGCACCGGTAATCCGAGCGCATGAAAATGTCGCGCCATATAGATGAACGCACGGTTCTCGTCGCGATTAGTTCCTACCACGCGGATACAGGTTTTGCCGTCTGCGCCGACCTCGCGCGTGTAAATCCTATTGGAGCCTTGGGATTGAATCATTGGGCATTTGTCATTTGTCATTTAACATTTGAACTGAACGGCATTGTGGATACATGAGACACGGCACGGACCAATGATGTTTTCAAGGATGCCGTCCGCCTCGAACATGATATGTTTGCGGTAACTGATTTCTATCTCTTTGCCAATGAGCGGATAGACAAAAGGCAGCTCGGTGAGTTTGCCGTTAAAGAGATTCGGCAGGGCTTTGCAGACTTGCTTGAAAGTAGGTTTGCGAACGAACATGCCATGAAAGACACCATCCTGCGGATCCGCCTGCGGGTTCTGTTTGATACCTCCGCCGGAGAAAGGTCCGTTGCCTATGTTCATCGTAAAAAGGAGGTCATCAACGGCCTGTTTACCGTCCACCGTAAGGATCATATGTTGTGACTTATGCTGCATGATGGCAGCGATGAGTCCGAAGACATAATTGACATGATGACTGCCGATGTAGTACTTGAGTGTTTCCGCTTTCCTGCAACAAAGCGGGTCCACACCGAAACCGACGGAATTGATGAAATACCGATGGTGCTCAATATTATTGCGCCAATAAGTAACGCATCCTATGTCAATAGGATGTCCCTCTCCCTCAAAGAATCGTTTGAGGCTCTCTTTGTGGTTTTTGTTCAGATTCCAGAACCGTCCCCAGTCGTTACCCGTGCCACGTGGCATGAGTCCTAATTGTATTTTGGCCCGTTGTTCCATCTGCAGGTTGGCACGCATGATACCGTTGACCGCCTCGGAGAGCGTACCGTCTCCGCCCAGCACCAAGATCTCATCGTATCCTTTTTCCACCAGTTCACGCGCCAACTCGATGGCATGACCGGCATATTTGGTAACGCGATAAGCAAAAGGTTGATGTCTTTTACGTAAAAGTTTCCAAAGGTATATCCGTTGTGCGCGGAAAGCCTTTTTCCCTGATTTGGGATTGATTATTATGCCAAGCATGGTTTAGATAGAACGCAAATAAAAAAAGCGCACTATAAAAAACAGTGCGCTAATTTTTAGGTTTTTTACTTGAAGAATTCCTGAACTTTTTCGTTCACTACGATTTCTTCCTGGAAGATGTAAGCCCCGGTCTTAGGCGACTTAACCATCTTGATGCACTTGGTGTGCGCTCTACCGGAATTACCGGTTTGCAGAGTTGCGACCGCTTTCTTTGCCATTTTTCTAAGCCTTTCTAAAATGAGGGTTCATTACTTAATCTCCTTGTGAATCGTGTACTTCTTCAGGAAGGGATTATATTTTTTCAACTCCAAGCGATCAGGAGTATTCTTGCGGTTTTTGGTGGTGATGTAGCGGGACATACCGGGAACGCCGCTGGCCTTTTGCTCTGTGCACTCAAGGATGACTTGAACACGTGCTTCTTTTACTTTCTTTGCCATTTTTCAACTCCTTTCGTTTAATTGAGATAGCCCTTCTCGGCAGCCTGCTTCAAGGCGTTGTCGAGGCCTATCTTGTTAATGGTTCTCAGACCGGCTGCACTCACGTTCAGCTCGATCCATACATCCTGTTCTACCCAGTAGAACTTGCGGCGGAAGAGGTTCACGTCGAAGGTCCTCTTAGTGTGACGCTTCGAGTGCGACACATTGCAGCCGCCCATGGCTTTCTTGCCTGTAATTTGACAAATCTTTGACATTGTATTATATATTTTATTATTTTTTCCAATTCCATAGACTTTTCGCACATTTACACGAAAAATCGTGCAAAGGTACAATAATTTTATGACATGACCAAATATTTTAACAAAAAAATGCAAAAATTCTTTCTTTTTTTTGCACATGTGCATTTTTTTTTGTACCTTTGCGCTCAAATTAGTGCGAATATGAATATCGAATTTGCGAAAGAAGGAATCACGCGAGCTCGTGTATTAATAGAGCGCGCGAACCATATAGTTATCACCACGCATATGGCGCCGGATGGCGATGCGATGGGTTCCACCTTGGCGCTGTTTCATTGGCTTTCAGAAATCTGCGGCAAGGAGTCTGTACAGGTCATTGTTCCTAATGCCTTTCCTGCGTTTTTCAACTGGATGCCCGGAGCGGAGAACATCCTCATTTACGAGAAAGAACAGGCGAAATGTAATGCGCTGACGGAGGAGGCGGACCTGTTCGTTTGTACCGATTTCAACGACCCCAAACGAATAGGACCCATTGGGGAAAAACTGATAGCGTCTTCCGCGCCCAAGATACTGATTGACCATCACTTACACCCGATGGATTTTGCCGATTCCGTCTTCTCTTTTCCGCAAACTTCGTCTGCGTGTGAGATCGTCTATCGCTTCATACGCAGTATGGATTCTGGCATCAATCTGCCTGTCGCTACCTGTATATACACGGGACTGATGACCGACACCGGCAATTTCTCTTTCAACTCGAATAGTTGCGAGTTGTACGAAATCATTGCCGACCTCCTAAGGGCTGGCATTCAGAAAGATGCCATCTATGACGCCGTTTTCAATCAGTATTCGACGGACAGAGTACGGTTGACGGGTTACGCGTTGTACCGCAAGATGCGCATTTTTCCCGAATACCACCTGTCGCTCATTACCCTTTCCGCCGACGAGTTGGACCAATACCACTACCAAGTGGGAGACACGGAGGGCTTGGTGAACATGCCGCTCCAAATCAGTAATGTCTATTATTCCGTTTTCATGCGTGAGGAGCGTCCCAAACCCGGTACGCCGAAACCGCGCATACGTGTCTCTTTCCGGTCGCAGGGTGACCGTCCGGTGAACATCTGGGCGAGCGAAGTCTTTCATGGCGGCGGACACGCCAACGCCTCCGGAGGTGAGTTATTCGGCAGGCTGGATCAGGCGGTGCAGTTATTCGAAAAGACCTTCCCGAAATACATAAAGAAAGAGGGGAAGTAAGGGGGCAAAAACGCCCTTGCGGGGCGTTTTTTTACTTTGGCTGTTGGCTTTTGGCTTTTTTTTACTTTGGCTTTTTGGGGGTGGAGATTTAGAACATTTTTGAGGGTCCTTTTAAGGCATTAACGAGCATGCCACACGCAGCGAGGATGTCTTCACCACGCGAACGGCGGATGGTGGTGGTTAAACCATTGGAAGTGAGATAATCACGCAGCCAAACCATCGTATCTTCATTAGAGCTTTTGAAAAGGAATGAGTTGTTTCGAGAAGGTTTGACGTCATCTATACCCTGATGAAAGCGTATTAAATTGATTCGGCAGTTAAGTCCTTTGAGGAGTCGGAGGAGTTCTTTGGCATGACGAGGTGTATCATTCATTCCCTCCCAACAGATATACTCAAAACTGACACGCCGCTGGTGTGTCCAGTCGTATTGTTTGATGAGCGCGACGACATCGGTAATGGACATCATTTTTTCAGCGGGCATAATGTCGGCACGCTCCAAAGGGAAGGGATTGTGGAGTGAGACGGCGAGGTGACACTCACTTTCCTCGAGAAACCGTTTCATGGTGGGGATTCCGACGGTAGAAACGGTAATCCTTTTTGGAGACCAGGCACATCCGTAATCGGCCGTCATGATCTCAAGAGAACGAAGTACATTATCCAGGTTGTCCATCGGTTCTCCCTCTCCCATATAGACTATATTGGATAAGGGCGCGATGTTGTTCGTCAAAGCGATTGAATCTATTTCGAAGATCTGATTGATGATTTCGGAAGTGGAGAGATGTCCGTGAAAGCCGAGCGACCCGGTCATACAGAACCGGCACCCCATCTTACATCCGGCTTGTGAAGATACGCAAAGCGTAGCTCTGTCGTCCTCGGGAATATAGACTGATTCGACGTAATTGGCAGTTGGCTTTTGGCTATTGGCTATTGGCTTTTGGCTGTTAGCAGTTGGCTGTTGGCTATTTTGGGGTGGGGTGGTGATTTCAAAAAGGTACTTTCTTGTGCCATCTTGGCTGATAGCTTCTCGTACCGGAGCATGCCGACCTATTGAATAACGTGCTTTGAGGGCTTCGCGTCCTTTGAGAGAGATATTCGTCATTTCGTCAAAGTCCGTAACCCGTTGCACATAAAGCCATTGCGCAAGTTGTTTCCCTGCGAACTTTTGCAACCCGACGCTCAAGGCGACCTCTTGCAATTCCGTCAACGTTTTACCAAGCAGAATCTCCATCACTGTTTGAGCATGGTCACATCCATATGCGGATAAGCGAACGTGAATCCTTGTGGCGGCAGTTCGGTATAGAACCGTTCTTGCAAAGCAAAGAAGACATCCCAATAGTCCTTACCGATAACCCAAGCCCTTACGACGAAAGTAATGTCGTTCTCATTGAGCGATTTAAGTGCGACGAAAGGATCAGGAACAGCTTTCAGCCGATAATTGACGGTAGAAAGTTGATACGACGCGACATCGAGACTTTTGTACAGTTCGGTGATATTTGTCTCTCCATTCAGGATACGCGTGTCGGAATTGACAATCTCCAGAATTGCCTTTTTGCATTTTTCGGCATCTACTCCATAGGAAACACTGACAGTCCATTCAATACGTCTCAAAGGGCGTCCGTTGAAATTATTGATTATTCCGTTAGAGAGCGCACCATTGGGCAGTATCACCACTCTGTTATCGGGAGTGAGTACTTTCGTTGCCGTTATATTCACTTCGATTACTGTACCGAGCGTACCTTGCGCCTCGATTACGTCGCCAGCCTTGAACGGTTTGAAAGCAAGTATCATTAGTCCCCCTGAGAAATTCTGCACCGTACCGGAAAGCGCCATACCGATGGCCATACCTCCAGCAGCAAGCAGGGCAGCGAGCGAAGTGGTGTTCACTCCCAGAGTGCTCACGGAGATGACAATCAGCAGTACGGTTAAGGAAATAGAGACGAAGGAGGATATAAAGGAGGCGATGGTCTGTTCCGTCTTTCGATGTGCAAACGCTTTTTTCAGGAGTCTCTGAATCCAACGGATGAGCAGAATACCGATGATGAAGATGAGGAGTGCCGCCAGCACTTTAATACCAAAATTCAATGCAGCTTTGCCGACCTCCTGCCAAAAGGTCTCGGGGTCTGATTTAGCCGTTTCAATCATCATGCGTGCGCCTGCACGGATGGAGTCCCTTTTGGCCTCAATCTGCTCAGGGGTAGGAGCGGGTATCTGGAGAAGGATCGTATTTAAGATACTCATATTCATCGGATTCTATCGGCGGCGCGCACCAGAGCTTCGTCTTTGAGGATACGGCGTGTAGCCATGATGGTTAGGACTAAACAAACAGCAGGAATAGAAGCCCAGGGTTTGATATACCAGATGGTTTCGAGATTCATTTTAGCGAACCAGATATAGATAGCCAATACCCCGTAATATCCTAAGCAGAGCATAACGGTGAAAATATTCAGCCTGGCTTGTAGGATACGTTTCTTAAAGAGGAAAATGTCAATAATCGCCATAATCGGAATCAGCAGAGTAATGAGCGCCAATCCCCAAATGCCGTTCAGTGTCTGTGGTTCCAAATCTGTTTCTGTTATTTCCGTTAGTCCGGTAGCGCTCAGTTCCCATACGCGGATCGTTTCCGCTCCTTCGGGCGTTTCAAATTGGAGCACAGGCATAAAAAACAGAGTAATACCCAGTGCTACAACCACCAATAAATAAAGAGTTTGAATGCGTTGTATCATATAGTTATTTGTCATTTGTGATTTACCATTTAGTCATTTTGCATGGCTTCTTCGAGGGTGGCACATTTGTCACCGTGAGCGTTGACCCAACCGATTTGTTTGGCTGGGTTTCCGACCATTAGGGCATAGGGAGGTACATCTTTGGTGACTACCGAGCCTGCGCCAATGAGGCAGTATTCCCCCAACTCGTGTCCACAGACAATCGTGGCATTGGCACCGACCGACGCTCCGCGATGAATGATGGTTGGTTTATATTCATCTTTGCGTGAAACGGCGGCCCGAGGATTGATGACATTGGTAAAGACCATCGATGGTCCGAGGAACACATCGTCCTCGCAACGTACGCCAGTATAGACGGAAACATTATTTTGTATTTTGCAGTTTCGCCCTAAGACGACATCCGGTGAGATGACTACGTTTTGACCAATATTACAGTCTTCGCCGATGATACATCCTTTCATAATATGACTGAAATGCCATATTTTCGTTCCTTTGCCTATTTGGCAGCCTTCATCCACATAAGAGGACTCGTGAACGAAGTAATTAAGGGAATCGCCATTAACCATGTCCGTAGAATTAAAAGAAGATTTTTAAAATATCATTACCGTTAGCAAAGATGAGCAGAGCAATAAGTATCCAGAATCCGATTGTATTGGCTATTTCGAGGAACTTATCACTTGGTTTGCGCCGTGTTATCATCTCAAAGAGGAGGAAGAGAATATATCCACCGTCAAGAGCAGGAATAGGTAGGAAGTTCATGAACGCCAGAATCAGGCTAAGGAAAGCGGTCATGTGCCAGAAGGCATACCAACTCCAAAAACCGGGGAACATACCTCCGATAGCTCCGAATCCGCCGAGGGATTGTGCTCCTTCTTTGGTAAAGACGAGTCGGAACTGTTTGACATACATTTCCAAAATCTCCCATCCGTAACGAATACCAGCCGGAATAGACTGTAGGAACGAGTAGTTCTTCGTTTCTGTTTGGAAATCAATGCGTGGCGTGATCCCCAACTTGCACTCATCTCCCAAGAAAACTCGCACGGACTGTTTTTGCCCTTCGCGGCTAAAGTCTATCGTGACCGAGTCGCATGGATGTAATTGTAGTTCTTGCACCAATTGCATATACCCTGGGACTTCCGTGCCTGCAATCGCCAATAAACTGTCTCCTTTCTGTAATCCCGCGGCATGCGCCACCGATCCCTCCAGAACGCTGTCCAAGACACAAGGTATCCATTCGGACAATAACACATACCGTTGTTTTCGGTAACTGTTGTCCATACGTGCTTTTTCGCGCTCTCGTTTGTCGAACGTGTTCTGCTCCGCCAAATAACGTGTTCCCAGATCCTCGGACAAAGTAAGTTGCACCGTATCGGTACCGCGCAGAACGGTAACCTCTCTCTGTCCTTCGATAATGATAGCTTGAACGACATCGCTTAACTCATCAGGTTCTACACCGTTGATAGTGAGAATCTTATCCCGTTGTTGGAACCCTTCGTCCAACAATATTTGCGAATAATAAAGTCCGTTGGTGATATTTCGTAGCGGCAGTTTCTCCTCGCCGTAATGGAACAAGAGCATAGAGAAAATGACCAGTGCGCCAATGAAATTGACGAGGATACCTCCGAGAATAATCAAGAGGCGTTGCCACGCCGGTTTGCTTCGAAACTCCCAATCTTGCGGTGTAGAAGCGAGGTCTTCGGTGGAATGAGTTTCGTCCACCATACCGGCAATCGCACAATAACCGCCGAAAGGCAGCCAGCCGATACCCCATTCCGTGTTCTCGGGATGTTTTTTCCATTCCTCATCTTCGTTCTTGCTGAAGAATTTAACATGCCATTTGCCGTCAAATTTCTTCATACGTACGAGGCTCAACCAAGGGTTGAAGAACATATAAAACTTCTCCACGCGTACCTTGAAGATACGTGCAAAGGTGAAATGTCCCAGTTCGTGAATCAATACGAGAAAGGACAGTGCTAAAATCAGTTGTATAGCTTGTATCATAAGTTATTTGTCATTTGTTATTTGACATTTGTCATTTGTCATTTGTCATTTCTTATCTCACTTCGTTCGAACGATTATTTTCGACAAGCGAAAATCGATGTCGCTCATTTGTAGGAAACCGCACCGTCCTTGTCGGAAAGCGAGGTTGACCACTTCGTTAGCCGCATTGAGTACACAGGGGATATTACCACCTTTTCTCATTGCTTCATACGCCAAGCCAAGATTGGGGAACCGTTCCATGTCTGGTTGCTCGAAGGTAAGGTTCTTCAACGCGATCAAGTCAGCGCGAGGAAAATCACTGTCAAGCCGATTGGGGAAAGAGAGCGCGTACTGGATGGGGAGTCTCATATCCGGGGCTCCGAGTTGTGCTTTGATAGCTCCGTCCTTAAATTGCACAGCAGAGTGAACTATTGACTGCGGATGGACTAGTACCTGTATCTTCTCCACGGGCACCCCGAAGAGCCATTTGGCTTCGATGACCTCGAATCCCTTATTCATCATCGAGGCGGAGTCGATGGTTATCTTGGCGCCCATGTCCCAATTGGGATGTTTTAGTGCGTCGTTGGCGGTGACGGCTTTCATCTGTTCGAGAGAGAAGGTGCGGAAAGGTCCTCCGCTGGCGGTAAGAAGGATTTTCTCTATCTCATTGCGTTCTTCGCCTACAAGGCTCTGAAAGATAGCGCTATGTTCGCTGTCCACGGGTAGTATGGGCGTATGGTGCGTGAGCGCCAAGTCACATATGATTTCACCGGCGACGACGAGTGTTTCCTTGTTCGCGAGCGCGATGGTTTTGCCTGCTTTGATGGCTTCTATCGTTGGACGTAAACCTGCATATCCCACCATCGCCGCTACCACCACATCAATGGAGGGTAGGGTTACCACTTCGGCTATCGCGTCAGTTCCCGCCCATATTTTGGGAGGTTGTATAGAGCCGATGGAGGAAAACTTCTCTTTCAGAGGTTCATACAGGCTCTCGTCGGCGATGCAAACCACTTCGGGGCGGAACTCCAGTGCCTGTTCCACCAATTTGTCTATACTGCGGTTAGCACAGATAGCATAGACACTATAGTGGTCAGGATAAGCCCGTACGACATCCAGTGTTTGTGCACCAATAGAGCCCGTGGATCCTAATATGCAAAGATTTTTCGTTTTCAATTCTAATTGAGTTGATTCTTACTTACCAAACAATTACTTCCTCGGGATTGATCCATTGTCCTGCGTCCCAGAGTTCGAAGACCAGATTGTGCTCTCCGTCGGTCACGCCGATAACCTCTCCTTTCTCGACCTGTATGCCTTGTGTCTTCATCAGTTTGGGCAGATGACGGTACACGGCCGTTAATGAACCGTTCTGCAGTACCACGGTGAAGGTATTGTCCGCCATTCTTTCCGCTGCAACGATGGTGCCACGCGTAGTAGCCATTACGTTCTCGTTGGTAGCTGTGCGGACAGAGACTCCGAATTGCTGCATGTTGGGATTAACCGATTGGATAACCGTTCCTCTGACAGGTCGATAGAGGTGTCTCCTAGTCTGCGTTGCCGTGTTGTCAAAAAGCATCAAACGGTCACGTTCTTTCTGCTCGTATTGGGCAATAAACGTTTCCGTTACTTCGCTGTTCCGCTGTTCCAGAATCTGTGTGCGTTCAACGAGTTGCAGCGAGTCGGTATTGGTCAGACTATCAATAGGTATATCGCCTGCTGCCACCTGCTTGACTATTTCCAGATATTGGCGTTGTAACAGCAAATTCGATTGCAGCGAGTCAATCCGTGCGGATTCGTCAATCAGTTGTTGGCGCAGACTGGCACTGTATCCGGGGAGTATATTACGAATAGGCGTATAGACAATCAGCAACGACAGCGACACAATGATGAGCACGAACGCCAAGGTCAGGACGCTTATCGCGCCCAACGTACTTACCCGGAAATGGAACACCTCGCGCAGCGTGGTGTCATCCAGCATTGCCAATCTGTATTTGCGTCTTCTGGTAGCCATCTTGTTCGTTATTACGTTATTACGTTATAACGTTATTACGACAAAATAGTACAACCGCTGCACGGTTTCAGTTGTTTGAAGAAGTCGTTTCCTTTGTCATCGACAAGGATGAAAGCGGGGAAGTTCTCCACTTCTATTTTCCATATCGCCTCCATTCCGAGTTCGGGGTACTCGACACATTCGATGGACTTGATGTTGTTCTGTGCCAAAATAGCCGCCGGTCCACCGATAGAGCCGAGATAGAATCCTCCGTGTTTCTGACAAGCGTTGGTGACGTCAATGGATCGGTTTCCTTTGGCGAGCATGATCAGTGATCCTCCGTGCTCTTGGAACTCATCCACATAGGGGTCCATACGTCCGGCAGTGGTCGGTCCCATTGAGCCGCAAGCCATGCCTGCCGGTGTTTTCGCCGGACCGGCATAGTAGATAGGATGGTTCTTGAGGTACTCCGGCATGGGTTCTCCGGCATCGAGACGTGCTTTGATTTTTGCATGGGCGATGTCTCTGCCGACGATAATCGTACCGTTAAGGCTCAGACGAGTGCCTATCGGATAGTTGGTCAGAATAGCACATACATCTTTCATCGGCTGGTTGAGGTCAATCCGTACGGCATCTCCTTCGCCGGCTTGACGCAGCTCTTCGGGAATAAGCGAAGAGGGGTTATTATCCAGTTTCTCAATCCATATACCGTCTTTGTTAATCTTACATTTGATGTTTCGGTCCGGAATTGTGCGCCCAAACCAATCTTGTACGCCTCTTGTAGGAGTTGTTTCTCCAGTTCGATATCGCGGAAAGCACGTCCGGTCTCGTCTCCGGAGGTCGGCAGCGAGTCGTAATAATGGGTGCTCGCCAATTTGACGGTGAGCAGGTTCTTCTCCGCGCTCGTACCGCCGATGACGATAGCGATATGATACGGCGGACAAGCAGCGGTGCCGAGGGATTTCATTTTCTCCACAAGGAAGGGGATGAGCGTACCGGGGTTTTGGATACGGGCCTTGGTCTCCTGATAGAGGTAGGTCTTGTTGGCGCTACCGCCGCCTTTGGTCACACAGAGGAAACGGTACTCATTACCCTCCGTCGCCTCCAAGTCAATCTGCGCCGGCAGGTTACACTTGGTATTCACCTCGTCGTACATGTTGAGAGGGGCGTTCTGCGAATAACGCAGGTTGCACTCCGTATAGGTATTGAAAACACCTTTGCTGAGTGCCTCTTCGTCACAAAAACCGGTCCAGACCTCCTGTCCTTTCTCGCCGTGAATAATGGCGGTACCGGTGTCCTGGCATAGCGGAAGTTGTCCTTTGCACGCCACCTCTGCATTGCGAAGGAAAGTAAGGGCTACATATTTATCGTTCGCGGAAGCCTCGGGGTCACGCAGTATCTTCGCTACTTGCTCGTTGTGCGAGCGGCGAAGCATGAAGCTGACGTCATGGAAGGCTTGTTGCGCCATGAGGGTTAACGCCTCGGGTTGGACTTTTAAAATCTCATGTCCTTCAAACTCGCTGACGGAGACATAGTCCTTGGTCAGCAGATAGTACTCTGTTTCATCTTTTCCGAGTTGAAACATCGGTGCATACTTGAAATTTGCCATTTTGGTATTTATTTTGCTTTTCTTTCCTTATATTAATATACGAATCCGTTTGCTCGTGCGTATAAGCGCACAAATCCGCTGCAAAGGTACAACTTTTTTTGCATATATGCAAATATTTTGTGGTTTTTATCAGCAAAATAAACAAATTGAAGGAATTTTTTTTGTCCGCAGATTAAACAAATTAAACGGATTGCGTTCACAAAGGAACAAAAGGGACGAAAATTATTATTCGCGCACGTATGACGCGAACACAGGACACCGTGGGACGAAGGGGATAGTCGAGACAATGGACAAAACTGTTTTTGGGCACAATTATTAAGCGGCAAATTATGCGAATTTATTCAATTGAGAATTGAGAATTGAGAATTTGTATCAGAGTCTATGAAAGTCCTCGGTTTAGTCAACTGTCAGAGCCGTGGTGTCATTCGCGTTAAAGAAGAATTGGAACAGAACGAGAACGGTGCTCCGCCAGATGATTTCTCATATGGAACAGCCGTCTTTGTCTGCCTCATTGCACTATCAGTTTATCGGTTTTGGCTGTACCGGCTTTTCTGTAACGTATCTGCACGGTGTACATTCCTGCCGTTACCGGAGCTTCAAAAAGATTTTCTCCGGACTCCAAATCTACCTGTTTCACCTGTCTTCCCATAGTGTCATACAATGTCATTTCCGCCGGTTCGGATATATAGCAGTGTATCTGCTGACGCGGTGTGGCTACCGTCGGATAGAGCGATAGTTCCGTTTGCTGCTTCGCAGTAAGCGGACAGGTCATGAGTTGCGTACCGTCTTTCTCGGTAAGCAATGCACTATACTCACCGCCTATTATCAGCGGCCGGTACAAATAGGAACGCGTTTCGCCGGACAAAGGTTCTCCATTTTCGTACCACTGGAACGCTGTAAAATCGTATCCGCCGTTATAGTCATGTGTTAGCACGGCTATCACGTCATTCCAAACCTGCTCCATGACGGCAGACGGAAAGAGAACCGTAATGATAGCATGAAGAGTTCCTACCGTTGTTTCATGGACCATCAGATCCATATCCACTCCATATATGCCGGAAGACGCTTCAATAGGCAATGAAATGATACCGTCCGTGCTCATCGGCACAAGGGTGTCTTGCAGCCCCGCAGCATGTCCCTTGTCATCAAAGCGGAAACGTACCTGTTGAATGGGTTCGAACTTAGAGAAATAGACATCCAGGACACCGGCACCTTCACACAAATCTCCCACCTGCACTTCCGTTTCTATCACTAATTGCGGCATGAAATGCAGCGTGATGACACTGTCACAACCGGCGGCATTGACAATCGTGTCATAATAGGTACCCGGATCGGTTAGCAAATGCCCGTTGAAATCATACGAGGAGACATTGTCAATGTTCATTTCGTAGGCAGTGCGGCTGTCCGAAAGGGTCAGTTCGCGAATGGCGTCTATGCCTGTTTCAGACATCAGGGTATCGCGATACACTCCCGGTTCCGTATATTGCTTGTCACCGAAAGTATAACTGTCTTCATGACACAGTGCGGCACTGGATTTGTCTATCGGGAAGGAATGGACGGAGAGGTGCAAGGTGTATTCCTGTACGCATTGGCAGGCACTCTCGACCGTCTTGGTATAGACGCCAGCCTGAGAAAGTGTCTCGCCGAAGAAATCATAGGTCTCTCCGCCCTGTATCTCTGCCCATAGTTCATATGCCCCGCTCTCTTTCGGTACCACGGCAAGGTCTATGATATAATGCTCACACTCATCTTTGTCAAAGTATTCAAGCACGTAGTCCACATATTCCATATCCTTGTACTCGTCTATGGGTGGCAAGGCATATTCGTAACCACGGAAGGAATAGGTAGGTTGCCAACAGATAGTGTCCGTCATCTCGATTGTCGCTTCCTCTTCTGTCAGTGTCAGAATAAAAATACTGTCGCAACCGTAAATCGTGCGGAGAGTGTCGCGAAAGACCCCTCCCTCACGGAACCAACGGCTATGCCAATGGTACGAAGAACCTTTTCGGAAAGACGCCGTCTCATTGGTCACATAGGTCTTACCGACGCTCAGACAGACCGTAACGATACTGTCACAACCGCCAACCGAACTGAGTTTGACCTCATGTTTGCCTTCCGTCGTGAAAGTCTGTCCCTCCAGAGTGAATAGGTCTCCTTCGCAAATAGTGGCATATACGGTGTCACGCAGTGTCTCAATCAGTGTCAGTACCGTCCGCGCCGTGTCTTTGCCTTCATCGTCGGCAATACGCATTTCCACATGGTACGTTCCCGGAGTGGCATACGTATGGCTGACCGTATTCTGTGTGGATTTCTGTCCGTCTCCGAAATCCCATTCAATGGTGTTGAAATCTACATTGGCATGCGGAGAGAACGTAACCGGCACTTTGTAGCATCGCGTCTCGTCATACACCATATTGGAACGCGGCTCCCCGTCCACCAGTATCTTTCCGTCCAGTTGACGGATAGCGGATCCCATCGTATAGGCGTAGCTCTCACAGTCTCCAAGACCATAGACATGCCCCGTAAAGCCGTCGGAATTAGTCCGCAAAGTATGGGTGCCGTGTGATATGTTTATCTGCGCAAAGCGGAACGCGTTGTTGCCTGTCAGAACAGAGAACTCGCCGGAGATGTTTCTGCCGTCCAGCGTCATGGTTTCCGCACCGGCCATTGTAGTGACAACATTCACATAATGCGTACGGGAGACGGATGTCTGGAAGGTGGCAAAAGTGATTTGTCTGACGTGTTGCTCAATCGGAGATATGTGGACGCTTGAGGGGTCGCCTATATAATTATTGCGCTCAGCTCCTTCGAGATACAGATAACAGGCGGAGGGGCCTGAAGTCTCGACAAAGGCGCTGTTGTCCGTCAGACGGAACTCATAGGACTGCAAAGCTTGGAGTGTTGTCACCTTGGTGCCGTTAATCTTGAGGTCTGTGTTGTTATCACGTGCAGTCACAACGACCATATCGCCCTTTTGCCCTTTGGTCTTGGTCAAAGCGAACTGTTTGCCCCACATCGGCGTCGGCATTTGTTGCTCCACGATATGGTCACAGGCTTTGTTGTCAGCCGGAATATTGATGCATTGATGCCCCGCGAACACAGCCACCGGATGGTTGGATTGTACCTGTGTGCCGGAGAAAGTTCCGTTCTCATCCGAAGACATCATCAAATACGTCTCTCCCACATTGAGCGTAAACGTGAAAGTGTCGCCCGGAGACAGCCCGTTCATGGTACGTGCATGAGGGATAATGGTAATCGAGGTGTTGTCCTGCGTCGCCACAACCGCGATTTCTTTGGCGCCGTAATTACTTTCATACATCTGTGCTATATAATCCGTTCCCAATGCTGTTACGGGCAAAACGATGGTTGCATCATAGGTGTGTTCGTGGAAATTGGAGGCAAAGAGTGATATGGGTGCCGTAGCCGTTATGCGCAGACCTCTCCTGGATTTGGATAAGATATCATTTGTATAACCCTGCTCATGAGGCACGATGAATTCTGCAATCGAGTTGGCTTTGACGTCAAACGTATTGGAATATCCGGTTTGAGGGTTGGCGACCGTGATGGTAACATTCTGCCGGGAGGAAGCAATCAGTTTGAGCAGCAATCCTTCATCTCCGACGGGTGCATTCCAGTTGTTCATGAACGTCATCCAGAACTCCGTTCCCTCCGTACTCTGCGCCCGGACGAGCTGAGCGCAAAGGATAACATATACTATGAATAGCCACCGTTTCATTTTATATCTTGTACCGGTCGGACGGAATTACCGAAATGGCGGTATTGGTGCCCATGAATACTTGGATACGCATTTTCGAAGAATGTATAACACCATATCATATCTCTGTACCCGAGCGTCGGATTAAGGTTGACCGAGGCCGTCCAATAGCTTCCCCACTCCGACGCATCGAATATCATTTTACTCACCCTGTCTCCTGCGGCAGGCATGAATACCGCACCCGCAGCCTCCATTTTTTGCCATTCGGCATCCTTATAAACATTGTCGGAGAAAGAAGATTGAAAATTTGCGACAAAGGACATTCCGGCTGGAATGGACCAGTTATCGGGCAGTAGAACACATCCGGGCACTTCGTTGACGGTTGCCAAACCACGTAACTGAGCGTAATTAGGGCGTTTGTTCAGCATGTATTCCCATTCTTCGTAAGTGAGTGTCCTCCATGTGCCTGCAGGGTCATTGCCGATCTTGTTATATACCGCCCAATCGGCTTTGGCATATTCGCCCGTAAGATTGTTGTTCTTGTTGTTACCTACAAAATAATCCGTCGAATCTCTGCTTGTTGAATAGGGTTGATAGGCATTGGCACCGCTCTTCCAACCGCTTGTTCCCCAACCGAACAGGTCTATCCATCCGGTATATGTGGCACTGATTAAGGCATTGTTGCATTTCTCGCCGTTGGCATACACCGTCCCGTGTTCCTCGTCGCCCACAAAATCCCATTGGTGCTCAGCAAACCGCCATTTGTCCGTAGCGGCGCAGTATTGCAAGTTCCCCGGAGAGAACAATACGCGTCTGTTCTCCGAAACAGAGAATGCCGGAGTAATATCTTTTGCGAGTCGGACAGCCAAACCATAACTGCGTGGGTCCGTTTCGTCTGAAAGATAAAAATGTTCGTCTTCGGTAAATTCTACTGAATGTGCTTGTCCCTGTTCTGAATGCGAGGCTGTCCAGTATAACCCACCGGGACTGCAATACGCCCACTCACTTCCGTTGCGTCTATCCGCCGCAGGCAAAAAGACCGCTCCGCCTTCCTCCATGGCACTCCATTGGGAGACGGTATAGTTATTTCTTTTCGTAGGACTAAATGACAATCCCTCGGGCAAAGACCATGTGTCCGGCAACAACACCATCCCCCCTATACCGTTGATAACTGCAAACCCTTTTAACTCCGCATTATTGGGGCGTTCAAAGATCAGATATTGCCATTCGTCTTTAGTCAGCGTCCTCCATGTGCCCGCCGGATCAGTGCCTATCCGGTTATACAATCCCCAGTCGGCATAAGCAAATTCGGCTGTCAAGTCTGTCGTATAACTGTTTCCCGGATAATAATCCTCATTCTTTGTACTCGTCGAATAGGGTTGATAGGCATTGGCACCGCTCTTCCAACCGCTTGTTCCCCAACCGAACAAGTCTATCCATCCGGTATAGGTGGCGCTGATGAAAGCATTGTTGCATTTCTCGCCGTTGATATACACCGTTCCACATTCCTCCCCTCCCACATAGTCCCACTGGTGCTCCGCAAAACGCCAAGTGCCTTTTTGGGAAGTGCCGTCTGCGCAACCGTGCGAGCCTTTCGCTGCGTTGAACTGCAAGTTGCCGGGAGAGAACATGACTTTCTTGTAAGCACTGACGGAGAACGGCCCCAGTTCCATAATCTTTGTATTACAAACAAAATCAATCTCGTTCCGTATGCTTTCTTTCATCGACTTGGGATAGGCAAGCCGGTCGGGATTCATCGCTTTCTGCTCCTCCGTCAAGCCGCTTGCGTTATATGGCAAAATCAGCACTGTCTGCGCGCAGACAAACTGCATGCAGGCAAAGCAAAGTACTATCAGAAAGATCCGTTTCATTGTGTAGAAGTGCCCTTAAACGTGTGCAAAGGTAAGCAAAAAGTCTCATATACGCAAATATTTCTGTAAAAAAAAGTAAATAAAATTTGATATTTGAGCGAAACAGGCGAAAAAGGATGCTTCCTGATTGATATTCCTACACCTTTGTTCGTTGTCGTTCACAGGCTCTGTGCCGAAAAAAAACGCTCCGAAGAGCGTTTTTATGTAGTTTCCGTATATGCCGTAGATGCCGAGATTTACGAAAAACAAAAACCTCGTTAAAAGGTAGTTAAAACCTCGTTAAAAGTCCCCTCTCAATTCTCAATTCTCAATTCTCAATTCTCAATTCTCAATTCTCAATTCTCAATTCTCAATTCTCAATCAACCGCCAACAGCTAAGAGCCAACAGCCAATCTTAGAGATTGACGACTTTGTATGTTCTGGAGTTGACTTTAACGACGTATCCGGACTGGTAGAAGAGTGGGAGTGTCATTTCGGTAGCATCGGCGATACCGGACCAGACTGTTTGTCCGGCAGGGGTATAGACATCAATGCGGTCTCCGTTAATCAGTCCCCGTATATAGAGGTTACCGTCGTTGGCAAAGACGATATACTGTCTTCTGCCGTCCTCAGCGGTCTTCGGGAACCCACCTATACGAACCGCGAATCGGTTATCATGCGTTCCGGGTTGGATGTCCGTCTCGTAGTCTCCCTCCAAGAGGTTGACGATACGGTTTCTCTCGTAATCGATGAACCATACGTAGGAGTAGTCGGCAAAGGCCTCCTGTTCGGGCAATGAGAATATGAAATCATTGGCTGTTTGGTCTTTTCCCGGTACAAAGACTCCGAGCGGAATATCTATTTCCGTAGGCGCTGCGCCGAGAAGTGAGATACGGGAGACACGTTTGCTGTCCAGAAGCCACACATGTACCATACTGTCCGTAGTATGCCATTTCATGCCATCACGTCCGAAATTATATCGTACGGTCTTGTCCACTGTCGAGTCCGGCATGACGGTTAAGATATCGGAGGAAATGCCATTTGGCATTTGTGATTTGCCATTTGTCATTTGTGATTTGCTATTTGCCGGCATGTGGTTCGGCTGGCGGGGTCTGGACGCCATACGAATGAGCGGTCGTGATACTTTGGTGTTGCGCCCATAATAGGGTAGGTGGAAGACGACGGCTTCGCGTGTCTTGGTAGTGGCAGTCTGGGTGAAGAAAGCGTTACCCATAGACATTGTGGCACCCCGGTCCCATGAGCGGGATGTGTACATCTGGTCTCCGGAGGTGAGGTAGTTGCCGGCTCCGTCCATCTGGTAGAAGACATGCGGAATATACATCTGGCGCAGGAAACTGCCCTCTGCCAGAACAGTGTCCGTGCGGTAGTCGGATACAAGCCAAGGCAGACCTTTCATGTTCCATCCCATATCCTCTTGGCGTGTGAAATTGAGTCCGTCTCCCGTACCGGCAATACGGTTGTCGTACTGGGTAAGGTAAATCGTCTTATCCTCGTCTTCTTCCGTATAGATATAATTACCGAGCACATCGGCAAATGCTGTGAATCGAAGGACGGTGTCCGTAGTAACGCCGAAGTCCATGAGGTATCCGTCCGTAGCGGTTCTGTTCAGCGTATCGACAGGTGTCCAGAGTGAAGAGTTGTCTGTTCGGAAGACATAGTCTTTCTCCGACCGGGGTTTTCCGTTGTACTGATAGGTACCAAAGGCAACCGGTTGTAGCGTTTGGCCGAGTGAGTCCTTCGCCGGATAATAGGTCGTGGCTATTACATTTCCCGCGGAATAGTTATAGGGGAAGGCGGTCATGGAGTATCGTTGGTTCACGAACCGTTTCTCGGCGGCAAGATAGTTGAGCTGTACTTCATGCCCGTTGCCGAAGAACGACGCGCCGGATTTAAGTAGCATGAATGCCGGTCGGAAGATGATTTCTTCAAAATCCTTGGCATCGGCGTAAGCCATCGTCATAGCACTGCTGTCCATGAGATAGACGACGGATCCGGGATGGGGATATACATGTCCACCATAGTGTGTAGTGAAGGCGTTGCTGCGTTGTTCGTCTGTCGCCGTCATGATCTCCGTGGCACCGCTAATACTGTTGGTGAGGGATGTCAGTTCGACCGCCGTGTTAGGCTCCACACGCCACGTCTCCAATGCTCCCCGGTCAATCCTTCCTCCTGTCTTACGCGGGTTACCGAGGACGTCGCGGTCCCTATCGTAATTGACGTATCCGTCCGTGATAGCAGCATCGAAGGTAGCAGGGAGAGATTCCGTACCGGCATTGATAAACGCGCTGCGCTCATGCAGTTGGTAGTTCACCGCCCCGTCCTGTACCAGATAAGCGGGTAGGGTATAGGCGTTCTCCTGTGCCAGATAAGGCGCGAAACAGTTCAGGTCGGAAAGATGGCCGTCAATATTGTTGACGATAGCATTGGTAGCCGCATCCGTCGAGTCGATAGTCTGCACATTCTCCGCGTTCGAAACAATGGTATTGTTGAGAACCAGACCGTTAGCGCCCACTTTGACGAGCACATCCGCCGAGTCGTTAAACAGCAAGGAGTTGTAGAGCAGACCGTTTTGCACATCCACCACCGGTGCACCTTCCACTTTATTGTCCGTGATAACGCAGTTACGAACGACGGTCAGTGCGTTATTCAGTACCACCGGAGCCTCGGAGAGTGTCTCGTCGGGATTAGTGATGACGAAGCCGTCAAAGACGAATCCAATGGTGAATGGGTCTCCCTGTACATGGAGCGAGTTAACGCGTGTAGGCGTGGCAACAGGCGATGCAACACCGGTGGAAACGGAACGGACGTAGTTGACATATCTCTGACATTCCGCATTGGTGAACATCTTGAGGTCCGGATCCATCCAAGCCGTGTCGTTGAAGTTGGCGGGCAGCGAGCCATAGATATTCACTCCGTCCCGTGCAGTGATATGCGTTATATGCTCGTCGTCATAAGATCCTTTGACAAAGACATAAGCCTGTCTGGTTTCCCTGTCGGCATCTTTATTAAGATAGGTATAAACGGCAGCCACATCGAGCGCGTTCTGCAATTGTCCCTGTCCGAAGGGCGAAAGCCAAGACGAACCGTCACCCGCCGTTGCCTGCGGCCTATTCGGCTGAACATAGAGTATTCGTTGTAGCACTGCCAGACATTCATATGCCCCTCTCTCCATGCCGATACCGAACCGACGCGGCTTGGCGGCGAGGTCCAGATCGTTCTCCAACAGAGATATATGTTCGTCTTTGAAACCGTTGGGACGTCTCCAATACAAACCATGTGTGGCGTCACACGTATCCGGATAATGGTGGAAGAAGACCCGGTTCCGATAGAGCGCAGTATCCGCCATATTCATTGTCCTAACTCCCGGGTTGAGCCGGAAATTACGAGCTCTCCGCTGGCTGGACGTGGTGGCGTCCACTATCGGGTTCACGAAGTACGGTCCCTCAAAGACGCTGCGGTTATCCGTTATGAGAGGGTCGTTATGATACGTTTCGTCACCGCTTTGGAAACATCCCCAAACGGCGTTGTGGGTCATTCGGTCCGCAATACCTGTTTTGTCCTTGTTGTCCGCTTTGTCCCAAATATCATTATTGAGTTCCAACTGGACGAGCGTATCCGATGCCAGGTCATCGAGCCATATCAGCGAGTTATGTACCTCACTGTTTTCCGATTTGAGGGTGAGGTGTCCGTCGTTGAGCGCGAACGTCGAGTTGACCACAATGACATCATTGGGAACCAGAGCAATGTTGTTATCCCCTTCCGGTATCTCCAACCTTTCTGCAAAGACAGGCGCTCCTGCGTTGGAATGGAAAAGCGAGTTGACGATAAGGCTCGAACCACCTCCCTGATCAATACGCACAGCCGGTGAGCGTTTGGAAATGTCAAGGGTTCGTTCGCTATTATCCATGAAGATACAGTTGGACAATGTCAGTTTGGGTAGAGGTACTTTGGTTCCGTTAACGAGAGCGGTGTCGGGATAGAGTGCATGGTTGAATTCCGGTGTATAGACGCCACCGCTACGCTCTTCGTACTGTCGTTGCCAACGGTAGTAGATAGCTGCGCCGCCCTTCATGTTCATGGAGCCGCCCAGGTCTATTTCATTCTCCTCCGGGTCTTTGGTCGAATAGGGGTTAGAGAAAGTGATACCGTCAAAGGTAACGGGAATGACGATGCTGTCCCTCGTGGTATGCTCTCCCAGATAGGTAGCCTGAACGTGCTGTCTCGACATGTCCTCAATGATGAAGAGTTGGTTGAGCTGCAAATGATTTCCCATATCGGGCATTTCAATGACCGTCGGATAGGCCTGTGGATCACGTTTGTTGTCCTTGACGTCGAAACTGTAACCTCCGAGGAAATTGAGACTATTGACGCCGTAGTTGTAATCCGAGAGAGCGCTGTCCGGCATGAGCGGGTCCAAGGTATTGGAGGTGACAACGAACGCGCGGCGGTTATCAATCACGTTGTTGGGAATGAAACTGCCCTCTTCGTCGCCCAGGAAGC
Organism: uncultured Bacteroidales bacterium; assembly: GCA_900319995.1. Classification (GTDB taxonomy): domain Bacteria; phylum Bacteroidota; class Bacteroidia; order Bacteroidales; family Paludibacteraceae; genus Colicola. The sequence goes on along the minus strand of ONQO01000022.1, from coordinate 35,629 downwards.
ATATGTATTTATCGTGGTTGTTATGCGAAGACATAAGAATGTCGATAGCACCTTGGAGGTCCGTAGTCGGCGTTTCCCAACTCAAACCGCTCTGGTTCTGGCCTTTCGACTTGGTAGCCACCCACATGGTGTCTATCTCATTTCCCTTGATATCGAGTTGAACGTACTGGTACTCATAAACGCCCATGTCAATATAGACGTCTTCCATTCGCATACGCGGGTTAAGAGATATACGGTGCATTTCTCCGACGATATCATCCTCGCCATTACTGCGTGTGTAGGTCATGTAATGATCATATCCGACCGGTAACGGCGGACTGACTTTGTTGAGGAAAGCACCGAAGGTAGCACTATAGTAGTTGTAAATAGGCTTACCGGCGGGTTGCTCATTATTGAATCGTGCCGTAGGCAAACCGCGTACAGGTATGACCGCCTTTTCCGGTTCTACCGTGGTGTAATAGGTCGTCACTGTGTCCAATGCTTCCTGATACGTCCCAAACTGTTTTTCGCCGGTAAATTTGGTGATATAGTACGCTACATCCCTTGAGACGGTCTGTTTGAGGTGTCCCCATCCCTGATCGGTAGTGATATTCATACGCGTGAGCAGCCAGTCGGCATTCTGCATATAGCCGTCAATACCTGCCACGAAAGTAGGCTGTCTGAAGTTCGGTCCGTCCGCTGCCGTATTGATACGGTTGATAAGCACATTGTTGTTGCCGTGAACGTACGAGAAGAGATTCCGAAGATCTTCTATCCGGTCACCGTTGGCATCGGTGGTTACTCTTGTGGCTTTCTGCCTCGGGTCGGTAAAAGCACGCTGCTCTTCCTTGGTCATGAGGTAGCCCTCCGGGGTAGGTCTCATACTCGTCGGACCATAGCCTTTGCGGTACGAGCAGAAATAGAGTCCTTCCATCTTATCTCCCTGTGCGCGCAGTTCCGCCAGTTTGTCAGTCACTTGGATATTGAAGGTGTCCGGTATGTCCGCCGGATTGGCTTTGTAGGTGGAGAAATGGTTGTAGAGACTGTCGTACTCGTGATACAGCCGTTCGTATTTCTCCCACTCGTCGCCGTCATAATGGAAGACACCCGTTCTCGAAGCTTTGTATTTGTTATTGAATGCGTCTATCTGGTCCTGTGACGGTTCTTCCTCATGCGGTAACTGACCGATATTATCCACTTCAAACACTTCGTTACCCCAGAAAATGGTATTGAAGGCGTACTGCATGGAATCCGGGTCGGAGTAATGATTATTGGCAAGGAAGTTATAGATAGCGGAATAAGCGACCGCTTTGTTCCTCATGAAATGGCAGTTAACGACCCGTAGTCTGGATGTTTGTGCCGCGGAGATAACGCCGCCGAATCCCTGTCGGGCATCCGCATCCGGAATATAGTCTTCGGGATTGTCCGCTTGTATCGGATATAAACCACGCCTTGCCTCGTTGTTATCAAAGAGCGTATTCGCGATGTCGCAGTGCGCGTTGGTAGCGATACATCCACCTGCTGACCAGGGGATGTACTTCTGGTCGCGTTTCGTCATCGGACCTTGCGAGTAGTTCTGTGTGAAGTGTGAACTGAAGAGGTAGATACCGCCGTTCGAATAGAGGGCACCGCCGTTACCCGCCATATTATTATTGAAATAGCAGTTATGAATCAGAACCGGCAGATTATATTTCGCAGGGTCGGTCACGTTCGGTACGCGGTCAGTCTCGTCTTCAAACGTATCCGTCCAGCCTCGGAAGTAGGTATTGGTAGTAATGACCGGCATTTCCTCGGCGTCCACCGAGTCAAGATGGTTGGCATATCCTCCGACTATCTGGATACCGTCCAACTCCACTACACGCGCAAGGATAGACAAGTCACATTCTTCTTCAAAATGGTTCTCATCGCCCGGCGCAATCGCATTGGATAATATTTTCGTCCCGGTTCTCCATCCTCCTGCCGCGGCTGCTACATCCATAGAGCGGTACTTGATAGGTTGCGGACCGGTACCTGTGGAATCCGCATGAACCGTTATCACGTGATAGACGTGCGTAAAGTCCTCTCCGGAAACGGCATCGCCCGACAATATAGTCTGACGGTCCAATTCCCACGGCTCAATCACGGAGTTCAGGTTATAGTCACGCATAGGACGGTGATTCTCGTCACGCAAACGAATACTGTCCGTCAATGCATAGTCGAGGGTATAAGTAGGATGTTCGCTGCTTTCAGGAAGTGTAACGTTAATCGTCACATTCGTACCGTTACCCAGCACCGTATTGGTGAATTTGTCTTCATAACCATCCTGACAGTAATTGTGGTTCGGCAGTTGTGAGTTGATACCTCCGATGACGGTGGTCGCCTCGGGGATAAGGAAGGTGTTGTTTCGTACCTCTCCCTGCTTGCCGTAGGCGTTATGGTAGGGGTAGAACGTACCCTGCTCGACGAACACTTCGAATCGGGCATTGCGGTACTTGGCGGGATCTTTCTTTCGGGCGGCGATGTTATAGTCGAACGCGTCTCCCAGACGGTGGAACGGGTTGAGAATACATGATCCCAATTGTCTGTACATATTGGAAACGTCATCGGTATTCGTGTTATCCTGCAGGGCGCGCGCTGCCACCGAATTGAGTTGTTCCGTATGCATGACGTACAGACGTCGCATTACATAGCGCTCATCGACGTTGATTTCGAATGTTTTGTTCAGTGCCCGTGCACCGATTTCGATGAAGTCGTTATTCTTGATAACAAAGGTATCCGTCCCCCAACTGTAACCGCGTTTAACGTTCTCATACTGCCACGTCAAACGACTGACTCCGGCAATGTCGGTGGTATCGAGTGTAGTGTACTTTTGTTGAGTCTTATGCCAATCCATATACGTCATGCCGGCACGCGAAAGGGTAGAGGACATCTCAATAGGATAATAGAGAATGGCATCGAACGGATCCTGTCTGTCCCAACGGACACCTTCCGTCTCTCGCGGAGAGAGTTCGACGTTGCCTTGTCCTTCCAAACGACGCGACTCAACGGCGCAATAAACGAACGGATAGTCGGTGTCGGCACTGGTTCGGGTGAAACTACCGGATACGTTGGCAAAGTCGTTCGCACGGTTATGCCATATCACTGTCGAATTGACACGTGCGTAGGTGTGGTCAAACCACATTCCTCCGGCTGTCGTGTGAGCCGAGTTGTCGCATATAGTAGTGGAGAAAATATGCGCGATAGAATCCACGCTACCTCCGGCTGGCGGTTCGATATACATACCTCCTCCCACATCGGCAGAGTTGTTCTTGATAATCGTACCGCTGACCAAAGCCATCGGCTTCAGGTACAAACCTCCTCCATACGTAGTCGCTGCGTTGTTCTGCACGACGCAGTTACGTATATGTGCGAAACCGGTCACCACTGCTGCCGCACCAATTTTGTCATCGTCGTCCGGCGAATTGGCATTACCGTCCTCAATGAATATACCATCGAGTACCGCACGGTGGTTCTCTGCGTCCGGCAAGGAAGACATAAAGGCCAACTGGTTCTGTATTTGTTCTACCGTCTCGTCAATGGTATCTGTATATAGATTCTCATCTGTATCAAAGAGGTCATCGGTGAATGTGACTACGTGGAAAGCCTGTCCTTCTGCGCCGGTGGAAGAAATTACCTTACCGGAAAAAACGGTCCGGTAGGTTAACGGGTCACGGTCGTCCACGATATGCGCACCGGCCGTACCTTCCGATACGACATTGCCGTTATTATCTTCATAGTGGAAGAATCCGTTCGCATAACCGCCTTTGACCTGAATACCATGTGGAACGATAAAGGAATAGTCCAGTGAGTTGTCAAGATAATTCGCCACACTATGCTTGGTGGAACGGGTAGGATTGTACCAATCGGCATAAACACCACTCGTCGTACAATTCGAATTATCGCCTTCCAACCAAACCTCGACAGTCCAACTCTTATCCGGATTATCGGCTTCGGGTTCCGGCGCAACGGTACTGTATGTTGGTTTCGTCATCAAATTGTATTTGTATCGTCCTGCAGCATCTAATATCTGCTGTAACTTCAGTTTACATGCCGCATTTTCTCGTGAGCGTGCCGATGCATCACCGCCAGGCGAGTTATATGCGACATAGAATATCGCTTTGCCCGGATGGGTTGTCGTGTCGGGGCGAATGGCAAATGCGGCGTTGAACTCATATGCACCGATATCAATCTGGCAGTCCTGTACACGTTTGGCGAACGCTACATCGTTCTGCGGCAGTACTGTCGCCACTACCGTCTTATAAACCTGCATTTTCTTAATGTTAGCATCGGATATGCCTTTATGCTGTAGTGCTGTATAGAACTCGCTGGCGAATTCCTCAGTACCATGGTTGACGCAACCTATACCGTCGCGCAGACGGAAGTCATTGAGCGAAGCGGCACGACCTTCCACATAGTTGCCGTTCTCATCGAAGTCTGCGGCAAAAGGCGTATTGTCTGCCGAAGGAGCTACACCGTTGAGGAAGGTGTTACCTATACCGTAGTTGCCTGTTGCGGACGGGGTCCAGTTAGTAACATTTTGTTTGGTCGCGTTATACGGCTGTGAGACTGCGGACTGGATATAGCAATATAGGAACGGATTCACTTTTGCAACAGCGGCATCACGGTCACGGATGGCTATACCGTTATTACCGAAGACGATGGTGTTTGCCACAAAGAGGTTCGGGTTAGATTCCGTGGCTAACGAGATAGCGCCACCGCTGATACTTCCTTCTACAAGAGTAGCCGTGTTATACGCAATGGTGTTGTTGAAGAAACGGCCTACGCAGAATCCCACTCCGCCTGACGAACCGTAAGAATAGTTATTGGCGAAGAGGGAGTTGAAGCACGTACCCTCGTACATAAACAGACCGCCTGCGAAAATCTGATTTTGGCTGGCTGTCAGCGTTGAACTCAACGTGGATTGGTTGTTGAGAACAAAGCAACCCTCAATAGTCGAAGTGGCACCGTCGCAGAAGAGTCCGCCACCTTTCACACGCGGACAGTGGGACATGTTGTTAATCACAATACAGTTTTTGAGGTGTGCACCTTCGTACATATTCACACCTGCACCTCCTCCGTGCGCCATCGCTTCGTCCGTGAGGAATCCGTGACGGATCGTGAAACCATCCCAATTGGCTTCGTTATATTCTACATAGTGCGGGTCTTCTTCTTTCTTGAGCGTGGCAGCGGTACGCAGAGCCTTCGTTGGACCGGTTACACGGTCGGTGTGCGACAAACCATCGGCTAATTTCCCATTGCCGTTGCTTGCCGGATCTCCCACAGAGCCGGCACCATAAGTAGGTACACACACATCCGGCATCGTCAATACACGCTTGCGGAGCGTGACACGGTGCTTCTTCGACTCATAAACAGTAGAGGCATTGGTTTCCGATGCATGCGGATTTTCTACAATAGTATCATTTTCCACTACATCTATATCCGAATCGGCAAGCGAATAAGACGATTGGGTCTCATCCACCTTCTTCAGTTTCAGGTTGGTGATAAAGAACTCACGGCGGTTTGGGTTATTGGTACCCCAAGCCTGACTCGGGTTAGCCTCTGTTCCTTTATCCCACTTATAATTCCACGGTATAGGGTCAGGGTCTCCACCACTCGGTGTTTTCGGGTAAGTGGCTCCTATATTTTTCGTACCGTCCAGAACCTCCACCATAATCGTTACATCCTCGGAACCGGGAGCCGTAAACTCTATCGTCTTGCGGAAGGCAGTAAGACGGACATCGGCGGCTGTGGTACCGGTAGGACTTTTATAACTACGGCATTTCAACAAGACCGGATCGGCTAAGTCGTTACCTGAAGCGTCTAAAATATGCAAATAGATATTGGATGGCGTATTGATGTCAAACGGACTACCGGCACGGTATCCACCCATCATATCCAAGGTCAGTTTGTAGGTTCCCTCCTCCATGTTCTTCATGGCATGATACATTTTTTCACCTGTCAGAGAACCATTGCTGGAGCGGAACCATCTTGACTGCTGTTGTCCAAGACTTTCCCCCGTATCATAATCATATATTCGCAGACTTCCGGTTTGAGGCGTTATCTCCAAATAATAGTATTCCGGCTCTGTCGGATACGTAAAATGCCAATAGTCCTTATTTGCCGGAGCGGGAGATGCACCAAATACTTTGTGACCGGGTACACCGGTGTTCTTGTCACGCAGGTTAGAAGTGCCGTCGAACGTAGGATAATATATATAATCACTGGTCACATCCGTTTCCACGGAGGTGTATCTCCAAGTATTGGTTATATTGCGTGTCTTATAGGCATAATTGTGTGTATCGGTTGTTTCGGAATAGGCATAGTCATCGTCCCAATACTTCACGGCAGCGGCATTTAGCGAATCACGACGGTCTGTCACATTCGGAGCCTCATCCGAAATCTGCAGAATGGTCTCATAGTCAACGGCATCGTATTTCTGTGCCGGCTTTGATTTAGGGATATCTATCACATCCGACATCAATGCCTGTCGCTCCGAAAGACCCGGAGCACGATATTTGCCAGCCGGAAAACCGCCAAGCACAGTTACGGTGTCACGCATTACAAAGCCCTTGTAGTCGGTATATTTGCCTGCTCCCACCCATACTTGTACGGAATCTTTGTGTTCTGTTTTGTTGAACGCCGAGGCTTTCTCTACCGCATATTGCAAGCCGCCCACATAGCGCTCTGCTCTGGTGTTCTTAATCCAACCGTTTTCATTACAAGCAGCGATAAAGGCCTCCCTGTCTGCATAATCGGCAGCGTTGTTCCAATCGGAGCCGTTATGGTAAGGATTGGCACGCCAGAACGAACGCGATGCGCCGGAAATCTCGCCATAAGGATAGCGCGGGTCATAGTCATAACCGGCGGCAGTAAAACCGGGTACGACCGAACCACTTGTATTTATGACGGTATTTGTTGTCTCTGTCGGCGTAGAGCCGTCTTGTACTACTATCGTCTGACCTGCTTGCGGACCACCAACATACGTATTTTTCTCCGTAACCCATGCCGTAGTGGTAGTAGTGGTGGATGTGGCCCCGGTCCGCTTGTCAGTGTACCACACTCTGCCCCAACCGCCGTTGTATTTCTCATTGGTGGTAAGGATTGGGTTACCCTCACTATCGAGGACGCGGTCGCAGGTCAGTTCGGGATCAATTTGGTCTCCGGTAGCCAAAGCCGGTCCGGGTACAGTACTGAGCTGATACACCGTATTTCCCGCGATGGCATTATCCCAACTCGATCCGTCACGTTTGCCGGCACCATCGGGCGTGACATAGATAACTGAACCGTCAGCAGGGAGATCCGTGTTCTCCAAAGCACCTACATCCGGCGCCCCGCCTCGTGTACGCGTGCAGTTGTCGGTACGGTCGTAGTTGTCCGCATCCGTATAATCGTCCGAGTGCGCCGCATTGACACAGGGGTTGGTCGTCATCGGAGCATACGAAACTATTCCACCGTATAGCGGTTTATCTCCGATGGTGGAGTGGCCTACGTTGCGGGAGGGGTTTTTGAAGGTAGGATAGTTGGGATCCGAAATGTCTGTACGCGTAAAAATACATTTATTATTACGGCTCAGACTGTCCGCCGGCACGCCTGCTATATCGTCCGTGTAATGGGAAACCACGCCATCCGGCATGAAATGGTCGGTAATTGGCACAGTATATCCGTTACTGAAGAATCCTCGCGGTTCTGAATAGTTGGCTTTGTGCAAACGCAAGTCGGCGTCGAAAATGTTGTGCATACCGAACACGTAGTCCTGTCCTTCTGCATTCACAGAAGTCAAAGCTGCTACCGAACCCAACTGTCCTCGGTCATCCAAACGGCGGTCACCATTACAGAAAATGAGCGAGTTATCCACACGAATGTAACCGCGATAGGGCGAATGGTTTTCATGCTCCGGGTGCGGGCAATAAATCGGTTCATCCTTATCCGACGCACGACTGTCCGTCTTGAACGGGTAACCGACGTTGTTCACAATATCGCAATGCTCGATATGTACATATGCACGACCGTTGGCAGTAATCACACCATGACTCTCCGTCACAGATGAGCCTTCGGTCACATAATCCGACGTATTATTTCGGACCACACAGTTCATCAACATCAATTCGGCATAACATATCTCGCCGTCCGATTTCAGGAACTCGCCGTTCACGTAGATCGCAGAACCACGTGGAGAGGTACAGTTGGTTATCACGCAGTTACGTAATTGATTACCCACCATGTTGATTCGTTTCTCCTCCGGCGTGGTCGCATTGTTGACCAACACACCACCGCCCGCATGGGCTGAGTTCAGCAGATAGACATCGTGCGTGTTGGCGTCGGAAAGTGTGAAACCGTCAATAATAGTGTGTTCGGTATTCACCATCGCAATGACGTGTGCCGAGTTATTCTCATAGCCAGAAGAACCGGTCAGACCTGTGATGTTGGAGGTGATTGTACTCACGTAGTCGCGAGGATTTCGCTCACTTGTGTTTGTTCCGGTCAACTTGCTTGGATAACCGCCGTACAATCGCATATGACTCTCCACGCGCATAGCTGCTGTACGGATGTTGCGCTCAAGGTAGTTACCCGGACCGGCGGTCGTAATCGTACCTTCCTTCATCAAAATCTGCACGTAAGGATAATCAGTCGAATCCCCGGTAGGATTGCCTTCGCTGTCATAATCGGGAATACGATAATGGTGGCTTACGCCGGCGTTGTCCACCAAATACTGGCGGAAATACGAAATGGCCTCTCCCATATCCTTAATCGGCGTATCCCAACTGTTTCCTTCGTGTGGTTGCTGCACGAATTGGCCCTCACTGTCAAAGGTACCGGGTCTGTTCGGATCAATAAACAAGGTAGGCAGAGGGTCACCTCCGACTCGTCCCTCCTGTCCTTGTGGTGGAACCAAGGTATATAGCATCGGGTCCGGTTTGCGCACCAAAGCTCCCAAGGTAGATACCGGTTCATACGGGTTGGTTACCACGCCGTAATCCGTATGGGCATGCCGAATCCATTGCGATGCGTCTTGTACGGCATCGGTTACCTGTACACCCTTCTGGTCCAACGCAGAATGGGAAGTCAAGTGCCATATACGTGGTCCCGGCATGTCCACCAAACGCGGAAGATGCATGAACACACCCGGACCATGCAATCCGGCTGATGCATCCGTATGATTCCAGTTATTCGGATCAACGGTGGGGGTAAAGAAACACGGGAAATTATTGGAGGATCCTTTGACGGGCAGATTGCTCTTGTCCAAGGAGAAGACCATCTCTTTCTTCACACCGGTCCAGTCCGTGATGTCATGGTTCATGAAAGCAGTATGGTAAACAAATACCTGATGACCAGTCGTATCTGCCACTTGGCGTACGGACGCAAACTGAATATCATTGTTTGTTGCGCATTTGTTTCCCCAGAAAACGGAGTTATAAATCATACCGCAGTCGCGGATGTATATACCTCCGGAACGTCCGTGTCGGCGACCGTAGTAGGTCACGTCGGGACTTATACAGTTATTGGCGGTTACCGTCGCGTGGTTAATCGTACCTCCCTCTACGAGGTAAATACCTCCGGCTTCGGCGGAAGCGGTGTTGTTATTGATAACACAAGCGGATGAGAAAGGCGAATAATAACTGATACCTCTGTTCACCGGATATTCTCCGGGTATATGACATATAGCGAGACCACCGCCGCATCGTGCTGCGCAGTTCGTAATATGGCAGTGTCCGACCTGTCCGTCATATTCAATACAAGCTCCACCACCGTAGCCCTGTACCACTCCTACGCCGGCAGCTTGACAGGAGTGAATATAACAGAACTCAACGACACCACCTCCGTCCAAATACACACCACCGCCTCGCAGCGTCGCGTTACAACGCTCTATAATACAGTTTCTTAACTCAGAATTAGCAACGAGATATGCACCTCCACCGAAAGCCGTATGTTCCCGAAGACCCGTGCTGCGTGTCGAAGCATTACCACTGGAAATGACGCATCCGTTCAGCGATGCGGGATAGTCGAGCGGTTTGAAGTGCGCCTTCAAACTATCATTCGTTGTCTCATAAGTTCCGTTTGTACCAAACCATACGACGTGGAATGAACTGGCAGGAAATGTCATATTATACCTTCCCCGGATGCTATCAAAAGTAAAGGTAGGAATGCTTGTTGAGTGGTTTCCTGTCAATATGGTCTTATAACGCAAGTCCCATTGACATGCAATCTCTGTTCCATCCGTTGTTCCCACTCCGGAAGGGTCAGCCCAGTTATCCTTTACTTTCTTGCCGTTAGACATGATTCGGTCTCCCGGGTCATTCTCCGGATTAGTGGGGTTGAAACCTCCATAGACGTGAATACCGCCGTAAATCTTAAAAGCAGTATTGAGCATGGAACCGCCGGTAGCCTCCGTTGATTCAGTAGGAATGTAGGTTCCCGCTGCAACATAGACGGAGCCGGAGGTGAGGTTGTTCGCTTTAAGGTAGTCACGCAGGTCGTTGATGGCGTCTTGCAGTTTGTTGGTAGGCGTAGCCCAAGAGCGTCCGTCGTTGTTATAAACGCCGTTGGGGTGAACATAACGAATCGTGTCCGTTTGCGCGTACGCGCTTACGCACGCACACACGTTCATTATTAATAATAATATGTATAGTTTAGTTTTCAATTTTCAGTATTCAATTGTCAACTTCCTGCGATTTTGGTTTCCGTGGTGTTTTCCAGCGGTTTGGTGAGGTTGAAGTTGCCTCTGAGCCACGGAACGAAAACGTCGGATGTGTCAATAGGTTGTTTGAGTGTCAGTTTGTAGCCGTTTTCCTTTGGCGTGTCATTGGTACACATGACTAATTGCAGCGGGAAATAATCCGGTTCTCCAGTCACGGTGTATGGAATGGTATAGAAATACGTTCTTCCTTCCCACCACAAGCCTTCGTCTGAAGGAGTGACGATATTGGTAATCGCATATCCCGAAGACGGAAGTGCCGACAAGGTGTTGCGCATCGGTTGGAAGCAGTATGCAAATCCGTTGAAGAGGTTTCGCGTTTCCATATAGGTAAGTCGTACGCCGTTTGCCGGTGTGTCTTTGTCAATACGTTTGTCTTCCTCCACATTCCATTTCAAGTCCACCTTTGACGCTATATGATAGAGCAGCAGGTCCACCGATGCGGAGCGACCCGTGCTACAATCAAACGAGCAGTAGTAGTCCCCGTTTGTATTGGTGTAGTTGTAAGGTGTGGTGTAAATATTCTGGAGGTTCTCCTGAATGCTGTCAGGAGAACAGTTAAATTTCAAATTCAAAAGCTCATCCAGCGACGTTATGCTTGCCGTTGGAACGTTAAAAGTCATTTTTTTGTTGCTGCAGACAGCATAGACTCTGCCCTCTGGTTTTTCGTTCTGCAGCATGAATTGTATAGGTTGGTCATATTTGTAAATACTATCGCCTCTGTTCAGCCAAGACCCGGAGTAGCGTGTAGCCACCCAGTCTTCGTCTGTCAGAGTGCGTTCTTCGTATTTCCAAACTTGCCAACCGGTACCCACTTGTTTCATTATAAAAATATATACATACTTAGGCATTTCGAACATCTCGCGAGTGCCCGGGTCGCCCATGACGCGTCTGGTGGAGGGCTTAATGCCTTCCTGTATTGGCAGACAAAGCGACAGTCTCATCGGTGCCTGCTGTTCCATCTCGTTGCGGCATGAAACCATCAATGCCAGAAGAGACAGGAAAAGAACTATTTTCTTACATCTCGATATCATGCTCTCCTCCTTCTTTCCAGTCTAATTCTACGGATGCACCCACTTCTCTGCCATCTTCGTTGGGTTCCAGTTCTCCCTTACCGTTCATCGTCACTCTAATGATGCGGAGTGTACCTGCTTTCAGAGCGTCCTCAATGGTGAGTGTGGTGGTGGTTCGTCTGTTGTGTGTCAGTTTGGCGGTGAACGTGATAGTCCAAGGCATATCATCCTGTGTGGCAAAACCAACGGTTGTAAGGCATGCATATGTATGCGTGCTATCCGCTTTGGCTGCTCTGTGCTGCGGCATCAGGTTTTCATCCGTATCTATCGGAACCTGCTCCATGAGCATCGTCCGTGTCTGGGCAAAGTCGAACGCGCTATCCCGTACAGCGAAACGGTATGCCGATCCGTCCATTTTGGCGCTGACGGACACGAGTGAATCGCAGGCAGTAGTGTCAATGACGAGTGCGACAGCGGCTGTGACCATGTACAAATGCACGTCGAAATGTTTGGTCGTATCATTCACCTCCATAGGCAGGCGCGCAGAGAAAATACCGGTATTGAGCGCCT
>ONQO01000022.1:0-23299 GCA_900319995.1 uncultured Bacteroidales bacterium | reverse complement strand
CGGTTGTCTTCCATGTTGGCAAGCGCCAGGTGCATGTAGTTCTCTTTGGGCAGTTTGATGGTATAACTGGTTCTGTTGTCATTGATCACTTCTTCTATCTGGTGCCGTATATCGTCCAAATCCGCGGAGAAGAAACGCAGGTCTATATCTTTCGCCTTGTCGGTGAAGATAGGAGACAGCCATTTCTCCAGGGCTTTGCGGACGGGGGCTTCCATCTCGGTCATCAACTCCGTCTGCAACTGCAGACTCAGTTCAGTATGCAGTTGCAGTTGGTAGTCGATAACCAGATCTTCCCCGCAGACGCTCAAGTCATCCGAGATGAGGTGGCATGCGGCTAAAAGCACAGGCAGAAATACTATGACGAACAGTCTTTTCAAGTTATCCTAAACTGTTAATGTTATTACAACTCAAGGTCATACGTGTGACCGGTTTCCCAGTGCAGGTCAACAGACAGACCGATTTCCAGCTGCGGAGCTTTCAGGTCAGGAATGGTGTTGTATGCACTCTTGAGGTCCTTGATAGCAACACGTACAATGGTGGTGTAGTCCTGTTTGAACACTTTGGTGCCGGTTTCGTTAGCAACCGAAGCGGTAAGTTGACCTACGAGGTAGAACTTGCCACCTACAGGAACGATACCGTCCACACCGTAGAAATCCTTGTCAGAAGTGTTGGTGAACTCCAGCGCGATGAACTCGTTCTCGCCAGCCGGGGTCTCAAGTACCAGCGTCGAGTTAGCAGGACTGTAAGCTGCCGTACTGTTTGCAGCAATCGTGTTGGTCATTACGTTGTCGTAGATGGTGTAGGCATAGCCGATTCCACCAGCGTAGGAAGCTTGCGTGAAGTCAAAACCTACGTTCTTCTGACCGCCAACGAGCACAGCGCTCAAAGGATAGCCGGCAGCTGGGTTGTTTACTCTGTTGTTGGTAGTAACAGGGTCGTTATCCTCCAAATAGGTGTTCTCTTTGAATTTAACGCTTACATCCAGACGTGCAACAGCATACTGAATCGTGTCTTTCAAAGCGATAGAACGTGTGGCAGTGTTAACAGAGCTGTTGTCCTTCTCGTACGTAGCCAGAATCGATTTCCAGCTCTCTGCACCGGTGTAGTTGTTCAGTTTGGAGGTGTTGGAAGTCTTGATTTTGGTATTAGCCGTGTACCACAGCGAAGCAGGATATACGTAGCGGTCGAGTTGAGCAGGCTCCAATGAACCGTAAGCATGTGCTGCGTTTCCACCGAATGCTCTCACAGCAGTAGCATCATTATAAACCACAGCAACAGCGCCGTCCGGCAGATGGAAACTTGCAGGGAAGCCTTGCAGCGCAGCGTTCAGCGTTACATTACCGGCTCCGTCCACGGTTGCGTAAGTACCGTCACCAATACGGAGTTTGATGTTTTGTGCCAAAGGATCAGAGGTGTTCGACATGAGGGACTGGTACAAGTCGGTCATCATACGACGGATACCGAATGAACTGAGAACGGTAGCGGTCTTATAAGTTTGGAACATCTCAAAGAGACCCTCGTTGTCGGTAGAGAGGTAGTCTCTCCACTCTTTCGCACCGTCGGTAGCCTGAGCTACATAGTTCAGATACGCAATCAGACCGGTGTACGCAGCATCACCTTCGATAGCAGATGTGTTGGCGTTAATCGGTTTGAGAGAGAAGGTGAACGCAGCGGGTTCGCCGGTCAGAGATGCGGTCAATGCACCTTTCTCAAAATCGGTACCTGCGGCACCTGACTCACCGTAGAACAAGAAAGCGGATGTACCTTGCGGAACACTCTTTCCGGTAAATACTTTCGCACGGCCGTTGGGGCTGTTGGTGTAAGTTTGGGTAGCACCGATGGCACCCAGAATGATGTTGTCACCGAGGCGAACGGAAGAAGAGGTAACTACTGCCGACGGAGCAAACGGAACAAGCGTGATGCCGTTCATACCGTTCGTGCCGAAATCAGTGTGACCTGCGAGCTGTGGGGTAGCGCCAGGCATGTGAAGTGTCGGAGCACCTACTTGACCCGGGAGAGAGATAGCAATGTCCGTCTGGATTTGCGGGACATTAGCTTTTGGCTCATTCTTGTCACCCTTACATCCCGTAAAGGCAACTGTGCTTGCCAGCATCGCTGCGCAAGCCAAAAATGTCATCTTTTTCATTTGTTTGAACATTTTTTGAGGGTTAATAAAGTTAATTAATTTGGTTTTTTAAATTAGTTTTTTCTAATTTGTACTAATTTGTTGTTTGGGATTAATTTCTGTTTTTTGTTTTTTGTTGTTTTGGGGTGAGTAATATGTTTTAAGTTTTCAGCATTCAGTTTTCAGCATTCAGCTTTCGATATTTCGATATTTCGACTTTCAACTATCAACTATCAATTCTCAATTCTCAATTCTCAATTCTCAATTCTCAATTCTCAATATAGATAGTGATGCAACCGAGGTTACGGAGGATGCGTTTGAGTTCGTCACGCATGTATATATAGGTTTTTCCTCCGTTGAGAGCTTTGATTTTCTTTTCTCGCATCTCGTAGTCCGGTTCGGATTCGATGATTTCCAATACTTGTTTCTGTCCGAGGAAGTCCACTTTCTCCAACTGGTATTTGAGTTCCGCCCAACTCTCTCCGCCGTTGCATATAGCAAATACGCTGTCGGGTAGCGGGAAGAGGCTCTGCATGTATTCCTTGATGGTCTGCGCACGGCTGGCGGCGAGGCGTTCGTTGTAACTGAGTCGTCCGTCGAAGGAAGCGAAACCGACAATCTGGATATGGGAGATATGTACAGAGTTATCCTCTATTGTCTCTCTGAGAATATGCATAATACTATCCATGAGTTTGTCGTTCTCTATGAACGAGCGGTCCATCTTGGTTACGTTGACATCGAAATAGATGAATACGTTTCTCGGATCCGCGCTGAGCGCCATGGATGGGTCGTATGGCTCGTATTCCTCTTCGTTACGCAGTATTCGGCTGCGCAGACGCATCATTTCGTCCGCTTTGACCTCGAAATACGGCACAAACGGTACGATCGGTCTTACGTTCTTCGCGATATCCACTTTCAGCAAATGTGCCGGAATATAAGCTGGCAGAGGTTCTTCCGGTTCTATTGGTGTTATCGGAGGAGTAACTGTATCCACCACAGCAATGACCGGTTCGACCGGAGTTACGACGGTATCTTTGGGTTCCTCTTGTCTCTCTTCCACTTTTTCGCAATCGCATCTGCGAGCCAAGGATTCTTCGTCACTACCCAGAGGAACGACGAGGTTGATGCCCGCCTTGGGCAGCAGGAACCAATGTCCGCTTTGTGCGGTTTTCTTGCCACAATGTTTGCATTCGTACTCGTCAAACCACGTGTAGCCGGCCTCAATACCCGCTTCCAGTTCGATGCTGAAATGCGGAGAAATGGGGAAATGCCATCCGTAGCTGGCGCCGCCCATAATAGCGTGTCCTTCATATCGGTGGTCAAGCACCTGCTTGTACATCCAGCCGATGGGGAACTTGCTGCCTGCTACGTTGTAGAAAGCATAGGCGGCATTGAAGGAAATGAAGTCACGGTTGAAAACATTACAGAACCAATATCTCGGCGCAATACTGAGGGAGAGGTGTCTCCATTTGGGGAATTTGGTGTCATCAAGAGGGAAGGGGTTGAAGCCTGCTCCGAACTCGATGCTCCAGTTACGTGGCAGTTGAACTTCCAGTTGCAAGTTCGGCGTGAGGATGGCGTCATAGAGCAGGTTATTCTTGATAGCTACAGGTTCTTTCTTCTTGCTGTTGTCCTGTTTGCGTTTTTCGTCATTCGAGTTCTGCGTGGTGTTGCTACTACTTGCGCTGTTGTTTTGAGCGGAGTTGAGGTTTTGGGAGTTGTTGTTGTGAGTAGTGTTCTGCTTATTGGAAGAGGATTTTTTGTACCGTTTCTGTGGCATACGAATCTCCTTGTATGCATCAGTCTTATAAAACGGGCGATGCTTGCGCGCAGCGTGCGCGGGCATACACATGAAAATTATAAAGAACACGCACAATACGCGCGCAAGTTGCTTCGGTTTGCCGAAGAAACTTTTGCTGAATAAAGCATGGAAAGTTGCGTTTTTCATGTGTGTGTTTGTGTTATAAGTCATTGATATACAGCATTTTACCCCCCCCCGCCGTGGGTTTTAAAAAGCGTTTTTTATGTTGTGTTCTTTCAAAAAGTTGTGCAAAGATACGAAAATAAATTGACATATGCAAATATTTTTAAGAAAAAATGACTTTTTTTTAATTTTTGTAAAATTCGAATTAACAATTCAATCTTTCCACCATGCGATTTGGAATTTCAAACTAATTGAATTGATTAAACTTTTTGGTGTGCAAAATAGAACAAATTATCTTCTAAATTATGGTTCGCAAATTCCACAAATTTTACAAATAAGTATTCGTGTTCTCTGATTCAAAAATTTTTATTAGGGTCAACAATTATCAACAATTTTTCCTCGTCCTCTCTGCCTCCTCTCTGCCTCCTCTCTGCCTCCTCTCTGCCTCTTCCCTGCGTCCCATGCTGTCCTGTGTTCGCGCCCTTCGTTCGCGAATAATAATTGACCCACATTTTTTTTGTCACTTAGTCAAGAAAATATCGCAACATTTCCGCGTGATTCCCGCGTTATTCCCGCGTGATTGACACGACAACACTATGAGGTTAATTTAACGATTTAGGACGTGAGAAATGCCATCCGAGCCTTTTTGAGCCTGAGCACCACGGTAGTGCATTATGCGAAAGCATAGAACACGAATATTTACCTTTGTCCACGATTAAACAAATTAAACGGATTTTTGGTTTTTGTCCAAAACGATGCAACACAGATGCAAACATTTTTGCGGAGAAACAAGAAAAGTGCATAGAAAAGTGCAAAAAAATTTGCATATGTGCAGAAAAAGTAGTACCTTTGTACGCTAAATTTTTTATACCATGCGTAAAACAATTATTCTTATGCTTTGTGCAGCATTAGTAGCTTGTTCGGTCAAGCAACCCAAACTGGAAGACGAATGTGTTTACAGTCGCGAGAAAACGGAATTTGCAATCTGGTCCAATGCAGCGGAAAAGATGGAGATTCATCTCTATGCTTCTGAGGAAACCTCTGATTATGAGACCCTAAGTCTGACGAAGGGCGAAGGTGATTATTGGCGGGGAACGGTAAAGGGAGATATGGAAGGCAAGTACTATACCGTGCGTTCTTTCCAGAATGGCGAATGGGGATTAGAGTCTCCGGGTATATTTGCGAAAGCTGTAAGCGTCAACGGCCAGCGTGCTGCGATAATCGATTTCCTTAAAACCAATCCCGAGGGATGGGAGAAAGATGTTCGTCCCGCTATGCCGGACATGACTGACATTGTGGTTTATGAAACGCATGTGCGCGACTACACAATGGCTAATCCTGCGATAGAACACAAAGGTAAGTTCTTGGCTTTCACCGAGTTACCAGCCGTCAACTATCTCAAAGAACTCGGTATTACACATCTCCAGATTCTGCCGTTCTTTGACTACGGTTCTATAGATGAGACAAATCACAATTCTCCATGTTCCATCCTCAATTCTCCATATAACTGGGGCTACGATCCTGTCAATTACAATGTGCCGGACGGAGGTTATAGCACTAATCCTTATGACCCGTACACGCGTATTCGCGAGGCGAAAATGATGATTCAGTCGCTTCATGAGGCTGGCATACGCGTGATTATGGATGTTGTATATAACCACACGTACGATGTGATGGGGTGCGCGTTGGGTAGAGTGGTGCCGAAATATTTCTATCGCTTGAATCCAGATGGTACGTATGCCAACGGTTCCGGTTGCGGTAATGAGACTGCCTCGGACCACGAGAAGTACCGCCAGTTCATGGTTGAGTCCGTATGTTATTGGGCGCGTGAGTACCATGTGGATGGTTTCCGTTTTGACCTCATGGGCATCCATGACCAAGAGACCATGAATGCTATCCGTGCGGCGTTGGACGAGATTGATCCTACTATTCTCACGTACGGCGAAGGTTGGGCGGCTATGTCTCCGGCTTATCCGTATGATTCGTTGGCTATGAAACAATGGACCTATAAGATGCCCCGCGTCGGCGCCTTCAGCGATGATATTCGTAATGCGCTTATCGGTTCGCCTTTTGACCATGAACGCGGTTTTGCGTCCGGTAATCCTGCTGGAGCGAAGGATGTGATGCGTGGTCTGATTGCTTGTCCCGAATGGTCCGGCGAACCCATGCAGCATGTCTCTTATATCACATGCCATGACAATTATTGCCTCCGCGACCGTATAGAGGTAAGCGCATCCGAGGAGACCGAAGATATTCAACTCTGTATGAACAAACTTGCGCAAACAGCCGTTCTCGTCTCACAAGGTATGTCGTTCATCTATGGCGGCGAAGAGCTCTTCCGCACGAAAAAGGGCATCGACAACAGTTATCAAAGCCCCGATTCAATCAATATTATCCCGTGGGAAAACAAGGAGAAGTATGCCCATTTGTTTGAATACTACCGGCAGATGATTGCTATCCGCCGTGCGCATAAGGGATTCCGTTTGGGTAGCGCCGAGGCGGTAAAGGAACATGTGGAGTTCCTGGACACGGACAGCGAGTCGCTGATTATCTACCGCATCAACAACTTGGAAGGGATAGACAGCGCCAAATCGCTTACTGTGCTGCTGAACGGCGGAAAAGATGTAGCTGTAGCCGCAATACCGGAGGGCAATTATACCATTTTAGCCTTTAATTCGGCAGCCGATGTGAATGGTCTGGAGGAAGTAAGTGCCGCGCAGATAGCCGTTGCACCCTATTCGGCTACCATTTTGGCGGAGAAATAATTAATCCGCCAAATGTGGCGGATATGTGGATGGCTTTTTTAGAATGGCGGTTTATCCCTGGATTGCTTGCAGGCGGTTTTGCATTTCGAGCATTTCGTCCCGCAGGAAAGCAGCGGTCTCAAAGTCCGTCGCTTTGGCTGCGGCGAGCATGGCTTTTCGTTTGTCTTCAATCGCTTTCTCCAGTTTCTTGGCGTCCATCTTTTGCCACTCGGCATTCTTCCAACCGGCTTTGATCGCCTCGGTCAGTTTGCGTTTTTCCTCCTCCGGATCTTTGTACAAGCCGGCGAGTGCAGAGGTGTTGATCTCTTTCTTGATAGGTGTTGGCGTAATACCGTGTTCCTCGTTATAGCGCATCTGGATAGCGCGTCGTCGGTTCGTTTCGTTGATCGTTGCCTGCATGGCGGGCGTGATTTTATCGCCGTAGAGCACGGCTTTGCCGTGTACATGGCGAGCAGCACGACCGACCGTCTGTGTGAGACTACGCTGGTCGCGCAGGAAACCGGTTTTGTCGGCATCGAGGATAGCGACGAGTGAAACTTCCGGCAAGTCTAATCCTTCGCGTAGCAGGTTGACACCCACCAGAACATCGTATTCGCCGCGACGCAGGTCTTCCATGATCTTGACCCGCTCAATGGTGTCAATGTCGCTGTGGATATAGGCGGATTTGATGCGGTATTTGCGCAAGTACTCGTCCAACTCTTCCGCCATCCTTTTGGTTAAAGTGGTGACGAGACAGCGCTCTCCGCGGTGCATTCTGAACTTGATTTCGTCCATCAGATCATCCACTTGGTTCTCCGTCGGTCGAACCTCAATCTCTGGATCCAACAGTCCTGTGGGGCGAATGAGCTGGTCAATGACGATTCCTTCGCTTTTATTCAGTTCGTACTCATCGGGCGTAGCGGAGACATAGATGGTCTGACCTGTTTTGGCTTCGAACTCATCGAATTTGAGCGGCCGGTTATCGCGTGCTGCGGGCAGACGGAAACCGTACGTGACGAGGTTGTCTTTTCGAGACTTGTCGCCTCCGTACATGCCTCGAATTTGCGGAACGGTCACGTGGCTTTCGTCGATGACGAGCAACATGTCTTTCGGAAAATAATCGAGCAGACAATAGGGTGGTGTCCCTTCTTCGCGACCGTCAAAATAGCGGCTGTAGTTCTCAATACCCGTACAGTAACCTAACTCGTCCAGCATTTCAAGGTCGTATTTGACGCGCTCCTCAATGCGTTTGGCGTACAACTCTTCACCGATGGAGATGAAGTACTCAATCTGTTTCGCCAGATCCGCTTGTATCTGCTCTTTGGCGGCGGCTATGCGTTCTGCGGAGGTTAAGAAAATAGTTGCCGGCGAAAGGTTGTATTGGTCAAATTCTTCGAGCACTTGTCCGCTGATGGGATCAATGGTCAGTATGGCGTCTATCTCGTTTCCGAAGAACTCGATGCGCACAATATAATCGGCGTACGCGAGGGCAATGTCGATGGTGTCGCCTTTCACGCGGAAGCGCCCGCGCGCTAATTCTATATCATTACGCACGTATTGCGCGGAGACGAGTTGTTTGAGCAGGGTGTCCATCGGAATCTCCGTCCCGCGTTTGAGTTCAATCACGTTCTGCGTGAAGTCCTGAGGGCTTCCCAAACCATAGATGCAAGAAACCGAAGAGACGATGATGACATCTTTTCTGCCGCTCAGCAACGCTGCTACCGCAGAGAGACGAAGACGGTCAATCTCTTCGTTGATGGAGAGGTCTTTGTCGATATAGGTGTCGGTCGATGGGATATACGCTTCCGGCTGGTAATAGTCATAATATGAGACGAAATACTCCACCGCGTTGTGCGGAAAGAAAGCTTTCATCTCGGAGTACAGTTGCGCCGCAAGGGTCTTGTTGTGGCTCATGATAAGCGTCGGGCGGTTGAGTTGCTGAATGACGTTCGCAACCGTGAATGTCTTGCCGGAACCGGTTACACCCAACAACACCTGCGCGTCTGCGCCGGCTTTGACACCCTCGACTAAAGCCTCGATAGCTTGCGGCTGGTCGCCGGTGGGTTTATATGGAGATTCTAATTGAAACATTGTTCGGGATTACGTGCTGACGTGATTTTGGGATTACGTTATTACTTGATTACGTTATTACGTTATTACGTTATTACGTTATTACGATGAATTGAATTAAAATCAAAAAAGGAGTCTCTGATGAGACCCCTTTGCCAATTACTTAACGCGGCGCTCTTGGATGCGGGCTTTCTTACCCGTACGCTCGCGGAGGTAATACAGTTTGGCACGACGAACTTTACCGTACTTGTTGACTGTAATGCTCTCAATGAAGGGGCTGTCCATCGGGAAGATACGCTCAACACCTACGTTGCCGCTCATCTTACGAACGGTGAAGCGCTTCTTGTCGCCGCTACCGTGGATGCAGATGACATCACCGCGGAACTCCTGAACACGCTCTTTGTTACCCTCTTTAATACGATAACCAACGGTTATCTGGTCTCCTGCCTTGAATGCAGGGAATTCTTTTTTCTCACCGGCAAAAGCTTGCTCGGCTACTTTGATTAAATCCATTTCGTTTCTTTTTATACTGGATTCGTTAATACGTTAGGAGCATATACTACTATTCGGTTGATAGCTTTTGGCTATTTGCTTTTGACCCTTTTGCAGAGCTAACGGCTAAAGCTGATAGCTAACACCTATTTCAATCGCCAGAGGCTCAAAACGGACCACAAAATTACTGCTTTTTTTTGACATGACCAAATTTTTCTGCATTTTTTTTTATTTTGTTATCTGTATCCGCCTTTTTTAGCGTTCAGAGTTCAGCCTTCCTGCTTTTGATATTCTTGATTTTTCTATATTTCCAAACTATTGGCATAAAAAATGCATATTTTTTATATTTTTTTGCACAATTCAATTTTTTTTTGTACCTTTGCACGCTTATTTGCAAATGAATGAAGCGTGTTAAGCACATAGTACTCTCTATCCTCGTCGTTCTGCTTGTTATAGCGGGATCAATAACGATTGTTCTGGCGAGCGGTAAAATCCAAACGGCTATAGCCCACCGTGTGGCTTATCAATTGTCTCAAAAGATGGAAACGGACGTGCAGATAGAGTCGGTAAAGTACTATTTTCCGGCGCGTGTAGTGGCGCGCGGCATTTATATAGAGGACAAGCAGCAGGACACGCTCGCTTATATAGATAATCTATATGTGCATTTTCGTCCGTTGGCGTTGCTGAACGACGAAATCCGCTTTTCGCATGTGCATGTGCGCGATGTGGTGGCGAAACTGTATAAGGTAGGAGAGGATGGTGAATGGAACTACCGCTTCCTTGTGGATGCTTTCGCCACGGACCAAGAGGAAGAGAACAAACCGATGGAGAAATCAATATCCGTCAAAGATATTCAGTTGGATGGCGTGCGTGTGCAATACGAAGACTATTTGGCGCAACTGCCTCATGCAGAGTTGGATTTGCATCAATTGAGCGAAACCGAACTGGATGCAGAAATAGCCAGTTTGGCTCTTCAAATAGTTCAACAGACAGAAAACCAGACGAATCAGCCGTTTGTAGTCGAAGATATGAAAGCGCGTTTTCTGCTTAACGACACGGTTTTAAGTCTTCCTACGCTCGAAGCCCGTCTGCCTGAATCCCGTCTGGATCTCAGTGGAGTAGAAGTGCGTTTTCCAGAAGGAGATACGTTGTATCTCTCCCAATCGGCACACGAGATATTGTTCGATTTGAATTTCCATGAGGCACGTCTTGTGCCGAGTGATCTTGCTCTATTCGTGCCTCGCCTGAAAACCATGAATCGTCCTCTGACGCTTAACGGGGCATTCGGAGGAACGTTGGATTCGGTGTATTTCCATAATATATCGCTTGGATATGACGGTTATCCTGTTCTGACGGGCGATGTGAGTGCTGTGGGATTACCCTATTTGGAGAAGACCTACCTTCGTGCCAATCTCAAAGATCTGCATCTGAATGCTGTCCGTTTGGAGGATTTTCTGTCTCGTTTACAGGGGCGTCCTATTCGGCTTCCCAAGCCCGTTCACCGTTTGGGAGACATCCATTACCGCGGCTTGGCGCAAGGCCGACTGCATGACCTGACGCTCCGCGGAGGTTTTTATACGGCTCTCGGAGACATTACCACGGATGGCACCTTTGAAAGCGATACGACGTTCTCTCATATGAATTTTGATGCACTCATTGCCGGCGAGCGGTTTGGGCTCGGGGAGATGCTTGCGCAAGACAAATTGGGTTCTGTGACGTTGGATTTCTATGCCAAAGGGCAGATAGACGATGGTCAGGTCCGCTGTGATATAAACGCCTGGCTTCGGGAACTGACCTACAACGGCTACACGTATAATGATCTGCATGTGGATGGCCGTTATGAGCCGCAACGCTATAATGGCAGTTGCTCCATAGATGACCCTCATCTCGCTGCTTCTTTCGAAGGCGTGGTGGACCTGCGAGACAAGAATCCTGAAATCAATTTCAACCTCCGATGCCGTCATTTTGACATGTCTCCTTTATCAGAAAACCATGAATCCAAAGTGCGAACCTCATTTGCTATGGCGGTGGATCTGAATGGTGCGAAAGCGGATGAGATAAGCGGTTACCTGGTGATTGATTCTCTGTTCTTTGCCAATTCGCGTGATTCGGTTTTGATTAGCCAGATGAAGTTATTGGCTTCCGCATCACAAGACCGGTCCAAACAGATCACCTTGCGTTCGGACAATCTGCGTGCACAATTGGACGGCGTATTCCGCTATAGCGATTTAGTTCCCGCCGCGCAAGATATGATGCATTATTACCTGCCATCCGTAGTGGATGCTTCTGCCGAACCGTGGCTGCCGGTATCTCTGAGTATGAAAGCGGAGGGCGATCGATTGCGCGGCGTGCAGCGTCTGTTTGAGTCTTCGTTCACGTTAAGCGACCACTCAACCTTGCAAGCCGGAGCACGTCTGGAACAAGGCGAAACTCCTACCTTCCATATGAAGTTTTTCGCGCCAGGTTTACGGGCTGCCAATACCCCGATACATGACCTGTCCCTTTCTCTCAATACGGTCGATACTCTTCGTCCGGACGGCGTGACATCCGGTTTGAAATTATCCCTCTCGGCTGAAGCGAAAGGGGCGCATACGAAATTTTCTACTGTCGCTTTCCGCGACTCGCTTCTCACGCATATCTCTTTTGACAGGCCGGAGCAGGAAAACGAACTGCTGCCGGAAGGATGGGAAAATCTTAGTATCTATGAGTTGTCGAAAGCACTATCTGACAACCTGACGTCTCAGGAACGCTTTAAAGCGTTGGTAGCCGCACAAAGGGCAGGAGACTATGGCGGAGATATTCATTTTATTACGCATTTTTCGAAATACAACGCCAAACCGTTGATAGATATGCATTTTCTGCCCGGGACGGTGTTGCTGCGGGATTCACTCTATACGCTCAGCGACAGCCGGATGACCTGGTGCTCAGACGAAACATCGCTGAGAATAGAGCATTTTGCCTTTGAGGGAGGCGGGCAGCATATCCGTGCAAACGGACTGGCATCCAAGCAGCGGACGGATACGCTCAACGTCGATTTGCAGCGTATAGATGCCGCATATGTGGTGCCGTTTGTGCTGCCGGAGCAGACGATCATGTTTAACGGACTCATGACAGGTCAGGCGGATATCACCAGTGTCTTTGAGCAACCGTTGGTGGAAACGCAGATACATGTGGATTCGATGGGGCTGAATAACTGCTGGTTTGGAGATGCGGAAGTGGATTTGTATATCTATCCTTCACGTAAAATTATGGAAAAAGTGCTTCCTCCCCAACTGCAGTTCCATGCCGAAGTGGATAGGCCGGAGAGACATGTGGTCAGTCTGGACGGCAATGCCATCTTTGACGGTTCGGGCAAATGGGAATTGGATATGGATGTGGATTCCGTTCCGCTGGATTTCATCAATCACTGGACATATACCGTGCTGAAAGACTTGGACGGTCATGGCTCCGGACGCGTCGTGGTGGGCGGACGTAAAGGATTTGTCTATGTGCTTTTACAGACGGTGGCTCATAACGCATCGCTGACTTTGCCATGGACAGATGCCCGTTATACGATTGCACGCGACTCTATTCTCATGGACACTATGGCTATCCTTTTCCCCAACGTGCACCTTACGGACGCTTATGGAAATCCGGTGGTGGTGAACGGAGGAGTGCATCACCGGCAGTTCAAGAATTTCAGACTGGATATCCATGTAGATGCGAAGGATGCGCTCGTGTACAACATGAATAATCAAGGCGACATGCTTCAAGGAACCGTTTTTGCCATCGGTCACGTGGATGTCACAGGAGGCGAACAAAATATTCTGGTGGCAGCCGAAGCGCGAACGTCTAAAAACTCGAAGTTCAGGTTGAGTATTGACAAAGTTTCTTCTGCGTATGAGTCTGATTTTATTCATTTTGTGCAACATCCGGAGGCTGCTGACAGCATAGAGGTGGCGGAGAATGATTTGGATAACATAGATATTGACACAAGGGTTGCGCGTGTCGATTCAACTGCCTTTAAACGCGCTGGGCGTTGCTTGCTCAAACTCAATTTGGATGTGAACCCCAATCTCCTTTTCCAACTGGTATTGGGCGAACGGAACGGCGATATGATTAAGGGGCGCGGCAACGGAGCGTTGAGGCTGACATATGACACGAAGACAAGCGATGTGACGCTGCTGGGTACATATGACATAGAACAAGGGTCGCTTTCTTACACCGCAGCGAATGTCATCCGCAAGGAGTTTACGATAGGCAACGGATCCACCATCGTTTTTTCCGGAGACGCGACCAATCCGCAGTTGGATGTTACGGCCAAATACCGTGTCACGGCAAGTCTGCGTGATTTGTTTGGAGACGATGCTGAATTGACCTCTTCCCGAACGAATATCCCTGTTCTCACCTGTCTCCATATGACCGGTCCGCTCAATAATCCCTTGCTTACTTTCTCTCTGGAATTTCCACTGTCAGACCAGGCAGTGCAGCAGCAGGTTCGTCAGGTGATTAATACGGATGAGATGATGATGCGTCAGGTGATTTATCTGCTTGTCTTCGGACGGTTCTTTACACCGGACTATATGTCCAATGCGCAATTCGCTACGCTCAACTCCACCTATTCGCTGCTTTCATCGACCGTCACCGGTCAAATCAACGCGTGGCTGTCCAAACTGACTAATATGCTTACCGTAGGAGTGGCCATCCGTACGGACGGAGAAGGCGGCAATTCCAGTCAGGAATATGAGGCGCAATTCCAACTCCAGCCCGTGGACAGACTGGTTATCAACGGCAACGTGGGATACCGCTATAATGACATCTCCAACCAGCCTTTCTTTGGGGATTTGGATGTGGAGGTGTTGCTGACCGAAGACGGGCAATGGCGCCTGAAAGGTTATACCCATACGGTTGATAAATACTCGCTCCGGCAGGCATCGACCATTCAAGGGGTCGGATTTGTTTGGAAGAAAGATTTCTAATCAAACACCTTTTGCGGAAGTTTTGCAGAAAAATGCAGAAAAATTTGGCAGTGTAAAAAAATAGTTGTATCTTTGCAGGCAGAAACAAATACTCAATTAACAAATATTATTAACCCTTTTAAATTTATTACTATTATGGAAGTAAAATTGAATTCCAAATTACTGCAAGCCGCTAATGGCTTGATGTTGTTCGCAATCGCTATTATCTTGATGGCATGTGACATTGATAAATTGGGCAAGTTGCATTGGTTGCTTGGCCTTCTCCTGCTTTTGGGTGGTGGTGCATTATGTGGCGCATGGTTTATGGAAGGAAGAAAAAATCTTACATCAGCAGCTGTTGCAGGTCTTTATGGCTTGTTCGGTATGGTGTTCTTAGCGAAAAGCGGAATAGCGATGGAGCCGTATTTCTTCATCCTGTGGATAATGATTGAGGGTACTTTCATTGCTCTTGCCGGATTAAAGCAAAGAGAAGAAAAAGCAGACTTATGGTATGTTCAGGCAGGCTTGGGTGCTCTGATTCTTTTGTTGGGCTTTATTACCTGTTTCGTGGCAAAAAGCAGTATAGAACTCTTTGGTGAAACACTTGCTGGCGCGTTCGGAAGTGCGTTTGGCGGAGGTAAAGCAGCTGGTCCAAAAATGAGTTTCTTGATAGGCTTTGATATGATTCTTGTTGCTCTTGGTCAGTTTGTTCCGTTCTGCTTGGATTTCCTTCCGAAAAAGAAATAATCACTTAACCGATAATTAAAGAAGAGGACTCCTCAATGGGAGTCCTCTTCTTTAATATATTAACTCGTTAAATCTTAACTCTTTAATGTCTCTCCGGACGTGGACCACGACGTTCGGGACGGGGACCTCTGTCCAGACGTGCACCGTCAGAGTGGTTGGGGCGTTCCCCGCGCGGAGCGCGTGCCGGTTTCTCTTCTACATAACCTTCCGGCTTCTCCTTCAGAACCTTGGCACTCAAACGGAACTTACCGGTCTTCGGGTCAATCTCTAACAACTTGATGCGGATATGGTCGCCCTCTTTGATTCCGGTCTCTTCGATGGTCTCATAGCGCTTCCAGTCAATCTCGCTGATATGCAACAGACCTTCTTTGCCCGGCATGAACTCTACGAAACAGCCGTACGGCATGAGGCTCTTGACAACAGAGTCATACACCTCGCCAACCTCAGGAAGAGCAACAATCGCTTTGATTTTTGCAATAGCAGCAGCCATAGCTTCGCCGTTGTTAGAGGCTACTTCCACCTTGCCGCCCTTCTCGTCTTCGTCGATGGAGATGACAGCACCGGTCTCTGCTTGGATTCCTTGAATAATCTTACCACCAGGACCAATAACAGCACCAATCATGTCTTTCGGGATATAGAACGAAGTGATACGCGGAGCGTGCGGTTTGAGGTCGGCACGCGGAGCCGGCATGCACTCCAGTATCTTTCCTAATATATACATGCGCGCTTCATGTGCCTGCGCGAGTGCGTTCTCCAATATCTCATAACTCAGACCATCCACTTTGATATCCATCTGGCAAGCCGTCAGACCGTCTTTAGTACCGGTGGTCTTGAAGTCCATGTCGCCGAGGTGATCCTCGTCGCCGAGAATATCACTCAAGATAGCATAGTTCTTACCTTGGTTCTCGGAAATCAGGCCCATCGCAATACCCGAAACGGGTTTCTTCATCGGCACACCTGCATCCATCAGAGCCAGCGTACCGGCGCAAACGGTAGCCATCGAAGACGAACCGTTAGACTCTAAAATATCACTCACTACGCGTACGGTATAAGGGAAATCCTCAGGAATCATGTTCTTCAGCGCGCGGCAAGCGAGGTTTCCGTGACCGATCTCGCGGCGTCCGACACCACGAGCGGCTTTCGCCTCACCTGTTGAGAAGGGTGGGAAGTTATAGTGCAGCAGGAACTTGTCGGTGCCTTGAATCAGTGCCTCATCGACAATCTTCTCGTCGCGGCTGGTACCGAGTGTCACCGTTGAGAGCGACTGGGTCTCTCCGCGGGTGAAGATAGAACTTCCGTGAGGTCCGGGCAGATAGCCAACCTCGCACCAGATGGGGCGAATCTCGGTCGTCTTGCGGCCGTCCAGACGTTTGCCCTCGTCCAGCACGGCACGGCGCATCGCTTCTTTCTCCACATCGTGGTAGTAGCGGTCAACCAAGGCTGCAACCTCGTCAATATCAATACCTAAAGCCTCTGCACGGGCTGCCATATAATCGGCTTTCTCGGTTTTGAAGTCCTCGCGTATCTGGCTAAACATCTCCTCACGGTGGTGCTTGTCGGTGTCGGCTGCCGTTGCTTGAGCGTAGGCTCTTGCATACGAATAATCGTGTACAGCCTGCTTCAGTTCATCGTCGTTCACCTCGTGGCAGTACTCGCGTTTGGTCTCCTTGCCATATGCTTTCATCATCTCGTTGATAGCCAGACACTGCGGTTTGATAGCCTCGTGCGCCGCTTTGATAGCCTCCAACATCACGCTTTCGGGTACCTCTTTCATCTCGCCTTCCACCATCATGATGTTGTCATATGTAGCAGCCACCATCAGCTCCAGGTCTGCATGCTCGCATTGTTCAAACGTGGGGTTGATAACCATTTTGCCATCCACGCGAGCAACGCGTACTTCGCTTACCGGACCCTCGAAAGGAATATCCGAGCATGCCAATGCTGCTCCTGCCGCCAAACCGGCAATCGACTCCGGCATGTCAATGCCGTCCGCCGAATACATGGTCACATTCACGAAAGTCTCAGCATGGTAGTTGGACGGGAACAAAGGACGCAATGCACGGTCAATGAGACGGGCAATCAGGATTTCATAATCCGAAGCTTTGCCCTCTCGGCGGGTAAAACCGCCCGGGAAGCGTCCTGCGGACGCAAATTTCTCTTTGTACTCTACGGTCAGCGGCATGAAATCCGTACCGGGTACAGCGTCTTTGGCGGAGCAGACTGTGGCAAGAATCATCGTGTTGCCGAGCGTCGCCATCACGGCTCCGTCTGCTTGTTTAGCCAACTTGCCTGTCTCCAGGGTGATCACACGCCCGTCGGGCAGAGCAATCTCTTTTCTTACAATATTCATTTTAAACATCTGTTTGTTAACTCGTTAATTACTTAACTCGTTAATCGTTACTAAATGGACGCCGTTTGCGTCCGGTTAATACTTAGACCACAAAAAGTCGTGCAAAGGTAATACATTTTTTTGACATACGCAAGAAAAAACTTTTTTTTGTAAGTAAATTTCGACATTTTGACACAAAAAAGAGCCCCGAAAGGCTCTTTTTGCATAATAGGAACTCTCAAATCCTCTAAGTTCCACCTCTTACTTCACAAGACGTCCTTGAGCATCATACATGTGCTCGCCGCGGATGATCATCAGTCGTCCGTCACGCAGCACTTTGGTACTTTGCAGGTTGTCCTCTTGTGTTTCTTCTACGCCTGTCGGGCTTTCCGGCACATATTTGCGCACGTAAACATATACATATACTGCACCAGCGGTATTCGCTTTGTATGGCTTGACTGCTTTGTTGCCAATGTGGTATTTGAAGTAGGCATTTGAGTTGCCAAGGTTGTGCACATAGATTCCCTTGCTTTCGTCAGCCACGAACTCCCAGAACTTGCAGTTCTTCGTGTTGGCATCCAAAATGTCGTTACCGTCGCTGTTGACGGCTATTGTCTTGCCGCCCACAATCGTCAGAGTGAAGCCTTCATTGCCTTTCTCTTTGCCCAAAACCATGCGGCAGGCATCATCTGCGTAGGCCTCGCTTTCATTAACAGTCACATCGCTCGTCAGTACAGTCAGTTTCTTGCCGTCACGCGCACCGGCGATGACTCCGTTATTCTCATAAATAGTCGCCAGAATGATTGTGTCTTTTTCTGCCAAGCCGGACGGGTCGGTTACTTTCGTAAACATCTTGGCTGCCACCACATGGATGGTGATCTCTGCCTCCTTGCCTGCGATACTGGCGGTAATCACGGCATCGCCTTCTGACACGCTGGTTACCAAACCGCTCTCGCTGACTGTAGCAATTGCCTCGTTGCCGGACTGGTAACTGATGGTGTAGTCCTCTGCAGCTTGTGCCGGAGTGACAACCGGATTCAGTTGCAGGGTCGAACCTAAGGTCAGGCTCGCTTCCGCACTGGCGAATGCGATACTCTCAACCGTCACGGCTACAACATGTACTTTGCATACTTTCTGTACCTCGCCGATGGTTACAGTAATATCTGCGTCGCCTAATGCTTTGGCGGTAATCACACCTTTCTTGCTCACGGTGGCTATAGAGACGTCACTGCTCTCGTAACTACCTGTAGCACTGGCATATTCCGGTACGAAAGAAGCAATAGTCAGCGTATGGGTGCCGCCTACGTTCAGCGTCACCTCGGTGTCGCTCAGCGTGAAATCGGTAATCACTGGCTCCACAATCTTCATCGTATGGCTGGCGCTCACGCTCGGTACGCGTTTGGAGGTAGCAGTTACCACGATATTGCCCGTCACTTTCTTGGCGGTTACAACGCCGTTCTCGTCCACCGTTCCCTGATAAGTGTGGTCCACGCTCCATTCTAGCGACTTGTCTGCCGCGTCGTTCGGGGTATAAACCACGTATTGGCTCAAATCAACTGTACCGCCTTGGTCAATCGTCTCCGGTGCGTTCTTAAATTCAATCTTGGTCAGTTTGACGGTAGCGGCAATCAGATTGATGCTGATGGCTTTCGAACCCTCCATCGGGTCTAATTGAACGTCTTGCGTCAGGTAAGACAGCTTGGCGTTCGGCGTGCCGGTCTTGCTGCCGGTGCCTTTGTATGTTACGGTTACAGTACCGCTTGTACGGTTGCCGCTGTATTTCACATCAAACAGGGCTGCGTCTGTTCCTTCAATCTCCCAGATGATATCGTCCGTTAGGTTCTCCGCCGTGTAGTTAACCGTCACCTCTTTCTGTTCGTCAATCTCTACATCGCCGAATACCACCTCTTCCACTTCTAACTTACTCTCTATCTCCTGTGCCTCTCCGGCTTTTTTGTACAACGCAATAGTGGAACCGGTTCCGACACTCTTATAGGGCTTGAAACGGTCGCTGTTGAACTCTACAGGGAAGGTGCCGTCCGGTTTGCTCACTTCGGCTATGCCGTTACTGATGTCAACGCCCCAGTTGGCAAGGATAGTGCCTGCCTGTGGCTCTGCAAATGTGAATGCACCCTTGCCGCTGACATCCATATGCAGACGCTTTTTTGTGTCGGTTGTTGTGAACTGCCAGTTACCGCTGTACTTCGTGGCTTTGAACATCTGGGCGGTCTCAGGGATGTCTGCCTCGCCTTTCGCCTTGTCTATCTTCACTTGCTCGGTTACTGCAGGCAGATAGGTCTGGCTCAACGGACCGCCTACTGCACCGGCACTCTCGCTCACGAAAACGATAGTGTCACCGTCTTTTAACTCGCTGGTACTATTGACACGCACAAACGGAGTGGTTTTCGCTACGTCTGCATCGCTCGTTACTACAAGTTTCATCGTCAAATACTTGCTCTCGCTCTCTACTTCCCAATTGGCATCGGTATAAGAGTAAAAACGAATTTTTCCGGTAAACGTACCTGCCTCCTCTGCGTAGTAATGAAGCGTCAGTCCTTCTCCTTCGGCGGGAGTGTAGGTGTCACCGCCGTAAATCCAACCCGTTGTGTTGGTTCCGTCAAGCCAGAATGTAGCGCCTTCCGCTGGCATTTCTGATTCTACATCTTCAAAAGCAACACCGCAGTATGGCTGCAAGCCGGAGTAACTCACATTGATGGTGACAGAACCTTCCACATGGTCCTTGCCTTTGATACTTTGTGTCCCGAAATCCACATGGTTAGGCGTAATGGTAATATTCACTGCCGCCCAACTCATCACACTGAACAACGCCAGTGTCAATAAAGAGAATACCTTTCTCATGATAATAATTTTTAGTTAAATGATATTATATGGTTAAATTAACTCTTGTATTCAATCAAAATGCAAAAGTACTGCTTTTTTTTGACATGTGCAAATATTTTTTTCATTTTGTGGAATTTATTATATAGAAAAATACTTTTTTTCACATTTTTAAGGGTGTGTCAAAATTAATTGGCACACCCTTAAGGATTATAATTATTGTACGTTCTCACACGCGCTTGCGTGTCCGCATCACGTGTAGTTTAAAGTACGCGCACGCGAGTACCATCAACGGCCACATTCCATCGCCTATCGGATCTGCCCACGGTTCAGTGTTATCGCCCTCGTCTGGACCAGGTTCTTCACCAGGGTTCCATGACCCTTTTCTCGGACCACCTGGTGCATTGTTGCGGCTGTCGCTGGTTGTCGTAGCACCTGTCACAGCAGCCTGCGGCAAGTTAGAACCCGACTGCACATGATCTGAATTGACGGAACCGATAGCTGCAGTAGGAAGAGTGTATTCGGATGCTGTGGTATATTTCGCGTTTCCATTATGCGAAGGGTAGGGTTTACCATACTTGGGCGTTTGGGCATTGACGCCCAGAACACCCATTATCGCTATCACACTCAATAAATATCTCAATGTTGTTTTCATAATCTCATTTTTTTTACATTAAACATTATACATCATACATTGAAATTATTTAATTTCATGAACTTTTTTTCCCGTCGCATCATAGATGACGCCGTTATACCGTATGAACATCTTGTCTTCGTAGATGAACTTGAGCGGTGACTTGTCTTCTGTATTGATGGCATCCATACCTGTTGTGGTATCCTCTTTCTTTGGACTGAGGATTACATTGAGTTCCAATCGGGTATCTTTGGTCCCCTTTTCTGTATGGAACTCATAGGCGCCGTCTAACAGATCAACCGTTATACTTTCCTCTGTATCTGTCAACCATACATGCTCTATTTCTGAATAGTCACCTTCTGCCAATGAGAACTCATACTTCCCGTCTTGTGGTGCGATATATCCTATCGGTATCGGAAGTGCCGCTGCCGCCTCTGGCAACGCATTGAATGCTGTCCGGTACTCTTCTACTATCGTGTAAACCTTCAGGTAGTTCTCGCTCATTATTGTCTTCTCCTTGTCCTCCATATCAAATTCGGCAGAGTACTCATTGCTCACTGTCAGACCAGCTTGATCCGAATGACCATTATTATCGCTCAGTACAAAGTCAATATCCACTTCACGATCCTGTATGGCACTGCGCAACATAGACCTCGCTTTCAATATCTTACTACCGCTTGTGAAGGATAAATTACCTGTCGTCTTTGCCTGAATAAAAAATGGATAGAAAGCTTCCAATTCATAGTTTTTCACACGAACGTCTGTGTAGTCGTCATACATCTTCTGAGGGATGGTCACATACTTGATGTCGCTGGTGGTCGTCCAGTCCCATGTACCATTCCACTGACCGTTCTCCTCATGATGAACCATGTCACGAACTTCCATGTTAGAGCCTAACTGACCATTTTCATCCGTGCTACGGAAGGCGGAGAAGAAAGGATTACCAATGAAGTTCCAACCTTGGTTATTGGCAGTTACATTCTCGTTTCCTACGCCCCAAGCTGTTACTGACGGTGTGCATGCTGACTCGTCAGACCATGCTGTCGCACTGAGCAGCGGCATCCGCAGAACGCCTATCGTGCGTCCCGTTACACGCGGTTTGATAGACATCTCATAGCCTACACCGCGAAGCAGCGAACCCGTTGACAAAGCTACCCAGCCGCTCTCTTTCGGACTAAGCGTACGTCCTTCGCCGCTGTATTCTTTCAACCATGCGGTGAACTCATCACCACCTTCCTCGTTAGTGATGCTGCTCAACGCTACATCTTTTGGTACAGCTATCATGTAGTAGCGGCGTTTATCCAGATGCAGATCATAATAGATACCATGACCGGCAGTTCCTACACCTTCGATCTTCTTTCCGCTCTCTACCAACATTTGCGGTAAACGATAGTCCTTTTCGGCTTCCAACCAACTAAATCCGCCACGTAAGTAAACATTCTTTGCGCCAAGGTCTAAAGTGTTGATATGAACCTTTCCGCCCGGATAGATATACAGGTCCCTGAAGGTACAATAGGTTGCCTCTGCGTCCGTTACGTCTAATTGTGCTCCATTGCGAACCACTACATCTACGACTCCGATGATAGTGTTCCGTGCAGCTTGACTTCCGCCTTCCGCTAAGTTACGCAGGTCAACAGCCGTTTTCGGTTCAGCTGCCGGACTGTTGGTGCTCGTCAAAATGAATGGAATCGTCAATATAAGTTGCTTTGGTGTACCGCTTTCGCTCACATCAATAACCATGCTCTTCATGGCATATGTAGCCAGTGTGCTTAAGTTCGGCATACCTCCACCGGTAATCTTGTAGATATCACCTCCTAACGAAGTCAAACTCGGTTTTGGACTAACTTCTGTACCATTTATGGTCACTTTAGTCAGCGTCGTGTTTGCCGCGCATTGGAGTGCAATCTCACTCTCACCCCATTCCATGACATTCATGTTTGCCGTCTCCACTGCTGTCAGCGGTATCAGATAGATGTCACTTATACCGCTTGCATACGAACCCCAAACGCTGGAGTTGTAGTAGTTCAAGAAGTTCGACTGACCTTCCATCTTCAGCGTATATTTCCAGGTGCTACCATCAACAGTCGGGCTGATGTTCCACTCGTAGTTCGTCGTAGCACTGCCTGTATTAATAGCCGCGATAGCAGCATTGTTATTCAACGTGTTGCCGGAAGTACTTGCCCATAAACCCTTATTGCTATTACCGGAGAAGCGAACCTTCTCTCCGTAATCTGCGTATCTGTCACTAGAGCCTGTCGTACTCAATACCGGCCATAACTCGTACGCCAAGGTCGAAGGACCTTTTGCTGTCCAACTACTCTCATCTACGTTCAAAGGAACACCTGCCGGATTGGTTGCTGTACCGCTCATATTTGCGGGCAATGCGAACCAATTACTTCCTTGTTTAACGGCAACCGCAAACGCACTCGGCATGTTACGTACGTGTACATCCTTTGTGG
>ONQO01000009.1 GCA_900319995.1 uncultured Bacteroidales bacterium | reverse complement strand
GGTATAATATATATTACCTTCACGCAGCGTAGCCGTAAACCACACTTTCGACTGGCAACCATCAATCAGGTTGCGTTCTGTCTTGTCTGAATCGGGCATCGGCGCCAATTCTTTGCCGTAGTCAATGATGAGTTCATACCTGTCCATCCAGTCGTCTAACGCGCCGAACTCTTCAATTATCTCGTCTTGCCGCTCGTTGATACTCATGTTCAGTTTTCTATTTTCAGTTTGCAATTCTCAAACTCCCATTTTTTGCCGGGGAACTGCTCTGGCCAGTGCATGTTATGGGTAGAAACGAGGACTGTGATTCCAGCTTTGCTGATAGAATACAGCAATTCCATGATTTCGCGACCTGTTTCTGCATCCAGATTACCTGTTGGCTCATCGGCAAGGATAATCTCCGGAGAATTAAGAAGCGCACGTGCAATAACTACACGTTGTTGCTCTCCTCCGGACAACTCATAAGGACGCTTGTATGCTTTGGTCTCCATGCCAACCTGCTCTAACACTTCATGCACGTGATTACGCATCAAGCGCTTGTCTTTCCATCCGGTAGCACTCAAAACGAATAGCAAGTTCTCCTCCACAGAGCGGTCAGTGAGTAGTTTGTAATCCTGAAAGATAATGCCTAAACGGCGTCGCAGGTATGGCAATTTTCTGCGACGAATGGACGTCATGTCGTAGTCTAACACGCGTGCACTGCCACCTGCAATAGGTAATGCGCCATAGATCGTCTTCATGAACGATGACTTGCCGCTACCAACTTTTCCAAGCAAATAGATGAGTTCTCCAGCGCCAACCTCCACATTAACGTCGCGAAGCACAATCTGGTCAACCTGGTCTATCTCAACATCTTTATATACTATCAAGCCATTTTCCATCTGGACATTTACCCTTTGGGCATTACTTATATTGTCAATCCTCTTCCGTCTCAATTTTCTCCTTCACGTCTTCAAGCTGCTTCTTGAGGGCGTCAATTTTCTTTTGCATGTCATCGACAAGTTTGTTGGCTCCTTTGGACTTGGCAGTAAAGAAAAGGATATTATTCTCTGCGGTTTTTATTTCTTGTTGAAGTTTGTCACGCATACGACGAAGCCCTTCTACGCCTTGGGAAACGGCAGCACGAGCAGCACGTTCCGCTCTTTCTCCTCTTGCTTTCATGCGCTCACCTTTAACAGCGTCACGTTTTGCATTAAAGAACTCATCACAGGTATCGGAGAACTGTTTCCACAAATCATCTGAGTACTTGCGTGCCACAACGCCCACTGTCTTCCATTCGCTCTGCAATGCTTGCATCTTCTCCGTTGCTTCATTCCAAAACTCGCGTGTCACTTCACCACTAAGAAGTTTTGCCTTCTGCTCATCTACTATCTCTTTCGCTTGCGCAATGAGCGATCGTTTATGCTTGAGGTTAGTACTAAAAATATCGCGTATTTCGCGGAAATACTCAGTTTTGGCATGGAAGAATCGGTCACATTCAGCGCGATAAGCCTCATAGATGGATTGGTTATGTTTCTTCGGCGCGAAGCCAATTTTGCGCCAATCATTTTGGAGATTTTGGATTCTCTCCGTTAACTCTTCCCATTGTTTAGAGGAAAGAGGAGTGCCATTTACTATCGGCTCGTTGATAGCTTTCAGTTGCTCAACAATTGCCTGTTTAGCCTCCAAATTGGATTGCTCTTTAGCATGCAACTCATCAAAAAACGCCTGATGTTTCTTGTTAATGACAGTAGAAGCAGCTTTGAAACGATTCCACAACTCTTCACGCTGTTCACGTGCTACAGGTCCAATCTCCGCCCATTCGTCATGCAGTTGCTGAAGCGCACGACTTGCCTCAACGATATTATTATTCTCCTGTAAACGCTCTGCTGCCTCGCAAAGAAGCGTTTTCATTTCCAGATTCTTTTTGAAATCCAAATCACGAAGTTCGATATTGATTTTCACCAAGTCATAGAACTGCTCTTGGTATTGCTGGTAAGCTTTGCGTATCTCCTGTGTTTTGGTGACAGGAACGGCTCCGATGGTTTTCCATGCCGCTTGCAACTCACGCATTTTCTGCAGATTAGTCATCACTCCGTCGGCATTAGCGCCCTCAACCATAGTTTTCATCTCGTCGAGAATAGACTGCTTTCGCGCCAAGTTGTCCGCTTGCTCTTTCGCTTGAGCCGCAGCCACTTCAGCACGTTTAGCCTTATATTGCGACAGCAGTTCTTTGAACTCCATCTCCAACGCATCAATTGCGCCCAACTGATCATTCGTTTCATCTGCTGATACCGGCTCGGTCTCTGTTTCAGCTACACTTGATAATTCCTCTTCTTGTACGTCTGACTCAACCTCGCTGCTATAGAAGCGGGTTTTGAGGTGTTCAACTTGGTCTTTGACTTCCGTTACATCCTGTGCGAGCAACTGCCTGAGTTCCTCAACAATCTCTTTTCGTGTGTTTGCCATAATAAAAATACAAATTCGGCGACAAAGGTACTACTTTTTTTTGACATACACAAGAGTGTGAGCATTTTTATTGCATTTTTGTCTATTCGAGCGTCATCGCATCTGCTCTACGAAGTACATTTATTGAATTTATAGTAATACACATAATGATAAATTGAGATTAATACATGATATAATTATGATAAGAAAGTTCCTTTAGAGTTTTTTTTAGACCTCGACAAATCGTCACTCACATAGCGAAATGTGTATTTTTTGACACTTATTTACCAAGAAAACCGCCTAAATGCACAAAATAATAAGATTATCTAAAAGTGTGATAACTAATATATCAGAAAAAAGTTGTACCTTTGCACTCAATTTGAAAAATTGAGCAAAGTGAAAGGTAAAATTCGCCATATTGTCCTCATGTTTCTCCTGACCGGAGTTGTATCTATGTTGGCACAAACAGATCAGGATGCGCAACTGGATAGTTATGCTGCCAAATACATCCGTACGCCAGACGCAAAGGCGCGCCTTAAAATCGCCAATGAGTTTTTTGCGTTCCTGCATAGCATCGACTATATAGACGAGCCTATAGTCTTTCCTGATTCGGCTTATATCGACTCTGTAGATCTCAATGTTTATTATTATATAGCAGAGTGGTACTATGTAGCAGGCGCATATGCTTCCACAGCGGATTATTGCACGCGTGCCACCCATTGCATGGGCATAGTGGATGATATGTCAAAAAGCGATGTCTTCTATAGCCTTCTCGGAGCAGCATATTTCCGTTTGAGCGAGTTTGATAAAGCCGTAGAAGCTCTGAATGAGAGTTATCTATTGGATAAGAAAAGCGGAGATTTTGACAGAATGAGTTCCACTCTCAATGGAATAGCCAGCGTCTTTTCCGCCGCAGGCAAGCCCGAAGAGGCGGAGAAATACATTCTGGAGTCTATAGCAGCCAACAGTTTGACCGACAATCTGTCACGACGCGCAGTACTGCTTGGCACCGCCTCTGAGATTTACCGCTCATTGGAACGAAAGAAAGAGTCGTTGGATTATGCCCAGCAAGCTCTGAATATCGAGCGTCAATTAGGAGACAGTACGCGTATAAGCGGACGTCTATTGCAAGTAGCAAACGCACAATTAGGATTGGCGAAAACCGAAGATGCTAAGCACACACTACTTGAAGCGATGCCGATGTTACTCGCCGGAGGAAACAGCCACTCTTGGGGAATTTGTCAAAACCAAATGGGTGATATCCTCGCTGAAGAAGGAAAAGAAACGGAAGCGGCAGAATACTACCGGAGAGCCGCAATGTTTTTCCTGCAGCAAGGGGACAAATATAATATAATGAATTGCACGCGCGCGAAGGCCTATACCGCATAACTAAAGATCTGTTGCCCCAGGAAGCCATTATACACCTTGAGCGCGCAAAACAACTGCAAGATTCTATCTACTGTCAAGAGACAGGAGAAGCAGTCGGGCGTTACAATGCTATCTATTACAACGATATTCTTCGTCAAGAGAGAGAACAAGCCGAAAAGCAGAAACGGCAAACAATGACCATTTCCATCGGAATAGGAATCTTTGTGCTTTTGCTTATTATCTTGGCTGTCTATTTCGCTTGGCGTCGTCATAAATCCCTCAAAGGGCAATACAGCGAAATCAACCGTCTCTATCAAAACTCTATCGCGCGCGATATGCAGCAAAGTGAACAACTAACGGATGATGACAAGCAGTTCCGGCAACAATTAGCAGCAATTATTGACAAAACGTCAGAAAACGGAGTGTTTGATGTGGGCACAATCGCCATGCAGATGCACATCAGCATACTCACCTTGAGAAGAAGACTCTCACACACAGTTGGTCTTACGCCACAAGCATATATTATGCAGGTACGTATGGAGAAAGCGCGATACTTGCTGCTCAACTTCCGTGATATTACCATCGCTGAGGTTGCAGAGAAATGCGGTTATACACAGGTGCTTAATTTCACACGCGCTTTCACACGATTCTATGGCATCACTCCTTCCGAAGTCAAAGGAAATAAAGAATAGCGAAAACCAAAACGGCATAGAAAACGAGTCAAGTAAATGCCCGACGAATGGTAAATAAAGGTGTGTCAAAAAACAACAATTAGTATTTTACAGGTCAAAAATTATCCAAAAATTCTTTATAATAGTCAACCATACAGCGAAACAGATTGTGCCAGTATGGCTAAAAATTAAAGACAATTTTCAATAATTATTAATTACAATGAGGGCGCGCCAATAGTTTTGACACACCCTCATTGTTTTAAGTTGTTGCGAATTTGTGTGGAAGATATATCAAAGAGAGGTGCCTCAGCGAGGTAAAAAACTCCCTTCGGAGTAATTGGAACATTCGGAATAATTGGATTATTCGGAGTAATTGGACTATTCGGAGTATTAGAAATATCCGACTTATCAAAGGTATTTGTAGTTTTCGGATGTCTTGGATAGACAAAGATACGATAGTTTGCAAGGATGTAGTCATGCTCGCGCCATCGATCAAAAAGCGTCCAATTGTCCTCTCCAATGACAAGAGTGAAGTCATAAAGGGGAAAAGCAGTTTGTAGCGCTCGAAGTGTATCGGCAGTATAGGACGGACGCGGCAATGCGAACTCAAAGTCTGACGCCACAACATGCGGAATATCCTTTACCGCCTTTCGTACAGCCTCAAGACGTTGCTCCTCCGGAGTCAGCATGTCTGCCGGTTTAAGCGGATTATTAGGGCTAACTAACAACCATAGTTCATTGAGGTCAGTATGTTCAATGACCCATTTTGCCAAACCCACATGACCAAAATGTACAGGATTGAAACTACCTCCGAATAGACCTACTTTCATTCTCTTCAATGATTGCGTCCAATTGCTCGAAAGCGTGAATAAGATCATCGTTGACAACAACGCGGTCAAAGTGCTTCATTTCCTCCAATTCGACTGAAGCTTTGGCAAGGCGTTTTTCTATCATTTCGGGACTTGTATCTCCACGTCCTTCCAACCGCCGACGTAATTCCTCGATAGATGGAGGACAAATAAAGATGGAAGTTGCTTTGTTACCTAATATACGTTTGAGTTTGAGTCCACCTTTCACATCGACATCGAAGAGCACTTCTCGTCCAGCCGCTTCTATACGGTCTATTTCCTCTTTGAGCGTGCCATAATAGAGTCCGTCGTAAACTTGCTCATATTCGATAAAATCGTCATTTTCAATGCGTTTCTGAAAATCCTCGACGGTAATAAAATAGTACTCCTTACCATGTATTTCCTGTCCACGCGGAGGACGCGTTGTACAGGACACAGAGAGTTCAAAGAGATCGGGATGCATGTTCAGCAAATGCTTCACCATCGTCGATTTACCACTACCCGAAGGCGCACAAAAAATATAAATCATAGTTACTTCTTGACCATTTACTATTTACTATTTACTATTTGCTACTTACGAATTACCTTTTACAGCACATTGAGGACTTGTTCTTTGATTTGCTCAAGGATGTCTTTCATTTTCACGACGATTATTTGCATCTCCGACTGGTTGGATTTGGAGCCGAGAGTGTTGATTTCGCGTCCCATCTCTTGTGCAATAAATCCGAGTTTTTTGCCGACTCCGCTACCATCTCCATCCATCGTCTCACGGAAATATTTGATATGGTTAGTCAGTCTCACTTTCTCCTCGGTTATGTCCAGTTTTTCGAGATAATAAATCATTTCCTGCTCCAGGCGGTTACGATCTATTTGGGCTTGAGTTTCTGCGCTCAGTTGTGCAAGATTCTGCTCCAAGCGCTCTTTGATTTTTGCCACTCTGCCTTTCTCAAAGGGTTCTACCTGCTTCAGTAATTCCTTCATGCTATCCAGTTTTTCTGTAAACATGTTCTGCAACGCTTTGCCTTCCTGCAATCGGAAAGCAACGAATGCATCTATAGCGTTGCTCATCAGAGCTTGTAGACTACTCCACTCTTCATCTGTCAGGTCGGAGGCATCGTCCTGCACTTTGATTACGTCCGGCAGTCTCATTATAGCCGCCATCACGTCCGGTGGCACAGGAGTTCCGAAATGTTCACCATATTGTCGTGCATACAATTCCGCCGCAGCCCAGTTGATAGCCGCCGGCATAGCGTTTGACTGTTCCTCCTGAAAACAGAGCGCCAAGTCCACTTTACCGCGTTCAAGTCGTTGTGTCAGAATGGTACGCAATTCCAACTCATGTGCCCGAAACTGCGGTGCAATACGGACCGAGATGTCCATAGATTTGGAGTTAAGAGAGCGGATTTCACATATTAGTTTTCGTCCGCGGAATTGGCTTTCGGCTTTGCCGTAGCCTGTCATAGATAAAAGCATATCAGTTACGTTTAAAACGATTTACGGTATATTGGGTTATTTATTTTCCTATACAGAATTTGCTGAATATGTTTTGTAGCACTTCTGTATTCGTGATTTGCCCTGTCACTTCGCCAAGTGCGGATAGGCAGTCCTGCAAGTCTAACGAGAGGAGTTCACCTGACAGTTTGTTTTCCAAGCCCTCCTGCACGCGTTTAATGGCATCGTGTGCACGTGTGATAGCCTCATAATGGCGTGCATTGGATAACATGACAGCAGATGTGTCCATAGTTTCTATCGCCAAACGCACCAATTCTCGTCGCAAAGGCTCTACATCGCCGTTTTTGGCAGATATAAGTATAGCATTTTTGCCCAATTGTTCCCTCTCAAGAGGACTTAAGGTGTCCGCTTTATTGTACGCTATTATATCGGTAAAACCAGCAGTAAAGTCTAGGATGCTCTCGTTCTTCTCTCGATTTTCTCTCGTTAAAGCTTCGTTCATTTGGGGTTCCAGTAGTGTTATTACCACTTGTGCGTTTTGTGCAGCTCTGCGGCTACGTTCAATTCCCATGTTTTCAAGGACATCGTCGGTTTCGCGTAAACCGGCGGTATCGATGAGCCGGAAAAGGATTCCATCGATGACGAGCGTTTCTTCAATGGTGTCACGCGTGGTACCCCGGATGTCGCTGACGATAGCCCGTTGTTCTCCGAGCAAGGCGTTGAGGAGTGTCGATTTACCGACATTAGGTGCGCCAATGATAGCGACCGGTATTCCATGACGAATGGCATTACCTGTGCGGAAAGAGGCGAGCAATTTGTCCAGTTTGTATTCTATTTCATCGGCGAGAGCAACGAGTTGGGTACGATCAGCGAACTCCAATTCCTCATGGTCGGCGAAGTCGAGTTCCAGTTCAACCAATGAAGTAAAGTGCAGGAGCCGCTCTCTGAGTTGAGCCAATTCAGCGGAAACGGATCCTCTTAACTGACTGAGCGCCAGATCTTTCTCTGCTTTGGATTGGGCAGCGATCAGATCTGCTACGGCTTCAGCCTGCGTAAGATCCATCTTGCCATTAAGGAAAGCTCTTTGTGTAAACTCTCCGGGTTCGGCAGCACGGCATCCAGCATCTATGAGCCATCTAAGTAGTTCCTGCTGAATAAAAAGACTACCATGACAGGCAATCTCAACCGTATCCTCTCCGGTAAAGGAATGCGGAGCACGGAAGACGGAGCACAACACCTCGTCAAGCGTTTCGCCGTTTCTCTCAATGCGTCCAAAATGTACAGTTCCTGGTTTGGCGTCCATTAAAGATGTTTTCGCCTTAAAAAGGCGGTCAACAAGTGCATGGACACCCTCACCGGACACGCGGATGACGGCAATACCTCCCGTACCGAAAGGAGTTGATATGGCACAAATCGGTTTCATAATTCAAATTCGGGTACAAAATTACGAAAAATTTTTCACATATGCAAAAAAAGAACGCATATTTCATTTTTTATTTGCATAATTAAAAAAAAAGTTGTAACTTTGCAGCGAATTTTCGAAAAGAGAACTAATTAACATTAATAAATCCTATAAAAAATCAACACAATTATGGTGCGTACAACTTTTAATCGTCTTCGTGCAGTAAAAGACAGCCTTCCTCACGGTAGTATGGATGCTATAGCCTCGGAGTTAGGAATCTCAGGAGAAGAGGTAAGATCGTATTTTAACGGAGAAGGAAATGCGGACTATCACATAGAGCCGGGTCCGGAAGGCGGAATTGTAGTATTCAGCAACACACGCATTTTGGAAGTAGCCCTTCGTCGCGCCTGGGAAGCCCAGAATGCATTGTAAACG
The DNA here is from genome assembly GCA_900319995.1 of uncultured Bacteroidales bacterium. Classification (GTDB taxonomy): domain Bacteria; phylum Bacteroidota; class Bacteroidia; order Bacteroidales; family Paludibacteraceae; genus Colicola. Next base: position 25,064 of record ONQO01000009.1, on the reverse strand, counting down.
GAGCGTTAAAAAATTGAGGGCAATTCTAAAAACTCCGTGTTTTTAGGATAGCCCGCTATGTTAAACATTTGGCACTTTTATACTGCTTTAGCCTTTCTCTTGGTATCTTGCTGGTTTTTATTCGGTTCCAATGCCCACATTGCGCCTTCTCTCAAACCAGCAATCTACTCAAGACAAATCTCTAAATCAGAATAAAGCAATTTTTAGAGGTACCCTTGAGAATTAAAGATTCTTTGCAACGAGTAACAGCTCTGGCGTTTATCGTCGGAGCGTTACCTTTTTTACTTTGCGCAGGCGCCTACGCGGGAGAGAAGGAGTTGACAGATGAGGTAAAGGCAACAGACGGTAAGGAGATTCATGAAGGCAGCCGTTGGTTAGACGACTACCGTGCTCCGGTGGGATTCACATACGGAGCTCAGGCAAGAGTTCAGACTACTTATTTGTGGCGCGGACTATATGCAGGCGGCATGAATATCCAGGGAGACGCGAACGTGGGTTACGGCGGTTTGTATTTCGACATGTGGTGGAATATAGGAACCACGGATTGGTCGTTCAAAACATTCCAGCCGGAAGTGGATTTGGCATTAGGTTTTTCGCGTTGGGGGATAGATGCGAGCGTGGTATTTATTCATAATTTCAATTGCCCGTTCTTCGATTTCAGCAACCATCCGTATCCCAGTAGTGGCAACGCATTAGAGTTGGATTTTCGCTATACGGTAAGCAGCAAATTGCCGTTAAGTATCTTATGGGCGACTCGTGTGAGTGCATCAGATGGATACACGGAGGATTCACCATTGGCAGCCGGTCTGTCAACAGATACGATTCGTGCTTATTCGACGTATATTGAGTTTAGTTACACCCACCATTTTGCATATGGAATCAGTTTATTCGGAGCGGTTGGAGTTACTCCTTGGCGTAGTCTGTACACGAGTTATCAGAGGGGTTTTGCCGTTCAGAACGTAGAAGTTCGTCTGCGCAAAGATTGGGATGTAAGCTCTCATTGCGGATTAATGGTTCAAGGAGTTTTGAGTGTCAAACCGTGGGCGTTAGCGGCGGATAAAAGTACCGCTGAATGGCATCCATTGGACCCTTGGGCGCAGAGCGTGAATGCCAATTTGGCAGTGGGAGTGTATTTGAAATAATTGAGAATTGAGAGTTGAGAATTGAGAATTTATTCAATTGAGAGTTGAGAATTTATTCAATTGAGAGTTGAGAATTTATTCAATTGAGAGTTGAGAATTTATTCAATTGAAAGTTGAGAATTTATTCAATTGAGAGTTGAGAATTGAGAATTGAGAATTGAGAATTTAAAAACATATAACAAACAGAAAATGAAAAAGGTATTCGCATTAGTAACCGCAGTAATGGCGGTTGTGATGACTGCAAAAGCAGAAGTGGAGTTTGCCTATGAGGCAGGCGCCGAGTTGGTCAGTTCCTATTTATGGCGCGGACAGTACAATGGCGGTTTGAGTTTTCAACCCGAGGGTTTGGTCGGATTTGATGCCAAAGATGGAGCTATTCAGTTCCGTGCAGGTGCATGGGCAAACCTTGGCGCATCGGACTGGCAGTGGAAAGCGAACAAGAACGACGGCCGCGGATACACAATGTTCATGCCTGAGGTGGATTTTATGGCAACGTTCACGGCTTACGGTGCAACCGTCGGTTTTACCGAGTATTACTACTGTGATGATTTCAGTAGCGCAACTTCGGAGATCTCGTTGGGTTACAGTTTTGACCATTTCTTCGAGCAGAACGCCTATATCAACTGGTACACCACCGTTGCCGGCGCCGATATGATTGAGGATGAAAACGGCGACGAGAAACGCGCGTGGAGTACTTATATCGAGTTGGGTTACGACTACACATGGGACAATATCGGTCTGACTCTCGGCGGTCAGATCGGTCTCTCTCCTTGGGCAAGCGACCTGTACGGCAATGAGAAATTCGCCTGCACGAATATCAGCATCAAACTCAACAAAGAGTTTGAGTTCGAGTATATGACACTCGATCTCTTCGCACAAGGTTCGCTCAACCCGGATCATGTGAACGCACAGAACGCATTCATCGGCAAAGCCGGCGATGATAAACTGTACAACCAAAAACTGAACGGCTGTATCGGCGTTGGAGTTTGGTTTTGATAATTGACAGTTGGGTGATACAGGCGAATAACAAAAAGAGTCTCAGCGCGCTGTTAGGCGTAGGTTTGGCAGCGCTGCTGATATGGGGTTGGGACAACAATCCCAAGAATAGTTATTACCATAATCAGGGGCATATTTTCGGCACGTACTATAATATACGCTATGAAGCCCAAGCGGATTTGGAGAAGGATATTCAAACCGCATTCAAGGATTTCGACAACAGTCTGAGTATGTTCAATCCCCACTCTGTCCTGTCGGCTATTAACGCCAACCGCGACACTACGACCAATGTCTATTTTGAGAACATGTGGGCAGAGGCTGAGCGCGTATATAACTTGTCCGGCGGTGCATTTGACGTTACCGTTGCCCCGTTAGTCAACTACTGGGGTTTTGGTAACCAAGGAACCAAAGAAACACAAAGAACAAAAGACAAACATGTCATAGACAGTCTGATGGCTTTTGTCGGTTTTGACAAAGTAAAATTGGTTGACCATCGGATTATCAAGTCCGACCAGAGAGTCCAAATAGACGGCGGCGCAGTAGCCAAAGGTCAGGCATGTGATGTGATCGCCGACGTACTACGCAACCACGGATGCACAAATTATCTGGTTGATATAGGTGGAGAAGTCGTGGCAAAAGGTGTGAACGACAAAGGCTCTCCTTGGATCATCGGTATCAGCAAGCCGAATCTGAACAACGAAGGAGCACAGGCGGAGTTGCAGGAAGTAGTGTCCGCAAGCAGCATATGTATGGCGACGAGCGGCAACTATCTCAATTACTATTATGTTAACGGCGAACGTCGCAGCCACACGATTGACCCGCGAACAGGCGAGCCCGTGCAACATTCGGTGCTCAGCGCCACCGTGGTCAGTAGCAGTTGTATGCGCGCCGATGCCATGGCAACCGCCTGCATGGTACTCGGCAAAGAAGAAGCGCTTCGTATGATTGAACGCGCAGGCGATGCTGCTTGCTACCTGATAGTAGCAGAAAATGACAGTTTGAGCGTCATTACATCACCAAATTGGGCAGAAATGATTACAAAATAACATTTTTTCTTGCATATATCAAAAAAAAGCAGTATCTTTGTCGGCTAATTTGGTGAAATGCGCAAAAAAACATATTTCATATTATTATGGGTGATACTCTTCCTAACCAGTTGCGGAGAGTATCAGAAGTTGTTGAAATCGACCAACGCGGAGGAGAAATACCAAGCGGCTTTACAGTATTTCAACCAGAAGCAGTATGTGAAAGCACAAACACTATTAGATGACGTTACAGGTTATTACAAAGGCACCGAGCGTTCGGAGGATATACTTGCATATTTGGGAAGGTGCTATATGGGTCAAAAGTTGTATGAATCCGCGACTGACTACTACAAAGCCTATGTCCGCAACTACCCGAAAGGTAAGTACGCGACAGAAGCGTATTTCCAGATAGGTCACTGTCAGTATTTGGATTCTCCTGACGCCCGTTTGGACCAAACGATCACCAAAGATGCCATAGAGGCGCTGACGCAGTTCACTGAACTATATCCGGAGAGCCCGTACGCAGAGCAAGCTTATCTGGAAATGAACGAGTTGTACGACAAATTGGCTTACAAAGAATTGCAAAGTGCGAAACTGTATTACAACTTAGGCAGTTATCTCGGCAACAATTATCTGAGTTGCGAGATTGTAGCAAAGAACGCGCTGAAGAACTACCCGAGTAACAGCTATCAGGAGGATTTCAACTGGCTAATTATGCAGTCGAAATACCAGCAAACTATCAATTCGTTTGAAGACAAGAAACTTGACCGAGCGCGCGAGGCGCAAGACGAATACTATAATTTCGTGACCGAATATCCTGAATCCAAACACCGCAAAGAGGCAGACAGGATGCTCGTGCAAATAAAGAAAATCACGAAGGAGTAGTTGAATTGAGAACAGATCATTAAAAGTATAAAGATATATGGATTACAAAAATTCAAAAGCACCGACCAACACGGTGACACGCGACATTAACCAATTGACCGAGCCAGTAGGCAACGTGTATGAAACCGTAGCCATCATCGCCAAACGTGCGAACCAAATCAGCGCAGGTATCAAGCGCGAGTTAGACGCAAAGTTACAAGATTTTTCTATTCCTCAAGACAACCTTGAGGAGACATTTGAAAATCGCGAGCAAATAGAGATCAGCCGTCAATATGAGCGTTTGCCGAAACCCACTCTAATGGCAACCCAAGAGTTTATCGACGGCGACCTCGTTTACCGTAGCGGCAACCGCGATGAAGCGCTGAAATAAGTCAAGAGTCGCCAGACAATGGCTTTACAAGGCAAACATATTATTGTCGGGATAAGTGGCGGAATAGCGGCATACAAGATTCCCGAACTGATTCGCTCTTTAGTAAAAGCCGGAGCAGAAGTAAGGGTAACAACAACAAAGAACGCACTTGAGTTCGTCACAGAATTAACTCTGCAGACCCTTTCGGGTAGCAGAGTTTATTCGGATGTATTCGCAGCCATCAACGAGCATTCAACAGAACATATTTCTCTGCCCGAATGGGCAGATGTAATGCTTGTTGCGCCAGCCACGGCTAACGTGCTTGCAAAAGCAGCAGTGGGAATAGCAGACGATGCGTTAACAACGACCATATGCTCATGCGTGGCCCGCAAGCCTATTGTTTTTGCGCCAGCCATGAATGACAAGATGTGGTCAAACCCCGCTACGCAGCATGCCGTGAAAACTCTCCGCGGATGGGATAATGTAGCCATAGTAGAACCAGACGAAGGTCCGTTAGCCTGCGGCACAACAGGAAAAGGTCGTATGCCGGAAACGGCAGTGCTACAAGAAGCACTGGAATATGCGCTGACGCCCAAGACAATGGTTGGCAAGCGTGTGCTTATTACCGCAGGAGGAACGCAAGAAAAGATTGACCCTGTTCGTTTTATCAGCAATTACTCAACGGGCAAGATGGGCATATCATTGGCACATGCGTGCTCACGCCGAGGCGCAGAAGTGAGTCTTGTCTGCGGTTCAGTGACAGCGCAGGTACTAAATCCTTTCGGAACCATTCACAGAACAGACGCCATGTCGGCCCAAGCGATGTACGAAGTATGCAATGCTGAATGGGCTCACTCCGACAGCGCTATACTATGTGCAGCTGTGGCGGATTTTACACCAGCACAAATAGCGGAGGAGAAAATCAAGAAAGAGTCAGGGCAGACAGAAATGGATCTCCATCTGATAACCACTCCTGATATAGCACGCACATTAGGCGAACGGAAACGAGCCAACCAGCAATTGTTCGGCTTTGCTTTGGAGACGCAAAACGAAACAAAAAATGCGCTCCATAAACTGGAACGCAAACATTTGAATGCCATTGTATTGAATTCGCTCCGCGACACAGGAGCCGGTTTCGGAACCGATACCAACCGCGTAACTATCCTCTTCGCAAACGGCAACTCTGTCGAACTGCCTTTGCAAAGCAAAGATGTAATAGCGGAGCAAATTATTGACCGTCTATTCTGCGGCAATTAATGCTCATTACAAAACCTCGTTAAAAGGTCATTAAAACCTCGTTAAAAGGTCGTTGGTCTTTTTCGCGTTCAAAGAAGGACTATTTAAAGATTCCAAAGAGTCCTTTTTTCTTTGTTTCTTCGGCAGCCTCAGCATTTTTCGGTTCGGCTGCGTCTTCTTGCTTGTCCTGATTTTCGGGATTCCATTCAGGACGTTCCTCAATAGTTCCCAACTGTTGCTGAACATATGCAATAACGTCCTGCAGTCCCTCTGTAAAATGCGCAAAATCTTCTTTATAGAGGAATACTTTGTGCTTCTCAAACGAAGGTGTTTCTTCTCCCTCTCCCTGACGACGTTTGCTCTCCGTTATACAGAGGTACAAATCCTCATTTCGTGCTTTGCGTACATCCAAATAATAAATACGCTTCCCGGCTTTGACCGAACGGCTGTAAACAATCTCCTGTTCGCGTCTCTCTTCCTGATTCTTCTCCATTTCTTCAGTATATTTACAAAAAACGCCGCAAAATTAGTAAAAAAAATCTATTTACACAAATAAATACGATTAAATTTGCATTTTTTTTGCACATATGCATTTTTTTTTGTAACTTTGCGCGGTTTTTTATTGAGACAATCTATGATAAACAGAACAATGGTTCGAACGCGTGTCATCCAAACGCTGTTCGCGTACTACAAAGACGGAGACAAAACACCAGGCACGGCTCGCAAAGAGTTGCGTAAGAGTTTTGCCGACACATATGATTTATATTTCATTCTGCTGGATTTTGCCAACCAATTGACCGCATATGCCCAACAGCATATAGAGGACCAAATCGGTCGTGCCCGTGCGACTCATGCCAATTGGCAGCCCAATCGCCGTTTTGTATCGAATCGCTTGGCGCAGCAGTTATTTGACAATCGAGCTCTTCGCTCCCGCATATCGGAGCAGCATTTAGCATGGGATAGCGGCATGCAAGCAGTGAGCGAGGTGTACCGTCAGTTGACGGAAAGCGATTTCTACCGTCAATATATGGAATCAGACACATGCACCTATGAGGATGACAAGCGCATATGGCGGCAGATCTACCAACATCTGCTGACAAACAGCGAGACACTTGCCGACGCATTAGATGAGATGGAGGTGGTATTGGATAAATCGAATTGGACCGTTGATGCCGATATTGTCCTCAGTTACGTAATCAAAACCATCAAGCGCTTCAAATCGGACAGTACACCCGATACACCTCTGTTAGAGATGTTCGACAGCGAGGATGAGTTGCAATTCGCGATAGGGTTGTTGGACAAAGCTATCGAAGGTCATGCTCAGTACGAGGAGTTGATTAACAACCATCTAAAGGGTTGGGACGCAGACCGTATCGCGTACATGGACCGCGTGTTAGCGGAGACAGCCTTGGCAGAAATACTCCATTTCGAAGACATCGCACTGACCGTCTCTCTAAACGAGTATATCGAACTGGCCAAGACTTATTCAGGGGACAAGAGTTACATGTTCCTCAATGGTATTCTAACCGAGATACTGCGCGACATGCGGAACGAAGGCAAGTTTTTCAAGGTGCTTACCGTGAAATGATTTACCATATGACGATTTATTCATTTTAATTTATTAATAGTATGTTAGATTTGATTTTATTATTCGCACAAAGCGACGGAAACTTGATGGTAAACGCAACTACTGACGCCGGTCAGGAAGTCGCCAAATCAAGCGGTGGAGGTTTCTCCATGATTATCATGATGCTACTGATTTTTGTAGTATTCTATTTCTTCATGATCCGCCCTCAGACGAAAAAACAGAAAGAGTTGCAGAAACAGCGCGATGCGTTGAAGAAAGGTGACAAGATTGTTACCGCAGGCGGTATCTTCGGAGAGATTAAGGAAGTTCAGGAGAACAGTTTTATCATCACCGTATCCAAAGACGTAACGCTCAAAGTGAGCAAAGAGAGCGTCTATGTAGATGCCACCGACGCAGCCATGGCAGCCAACGAGGCAAAGAAATAAGTATTGGTGTGAATGCAAAAACTGCTCAAACACATTAACGGAGCGAACATAGCCACCTTTCTGTTATTCTTCGTTCTGGCAACAATGATATGGTACGGCCACGCAATGCAGTCCGTGCGTAATACGCGTGTGCCCGTACATATTTGTTACACAGGTAAACCGGACAATATCGGTTTGGACGAAGAAGGGCTTCCTGACGAAGTAATGATTGAGGTGCGCGATGCCGGTCACCGTTTAGATGCCTATCACCGTAATTCGCTGCAAATCACTATCGATTTACACCCGTATATTCATGGAGAGAAAGGGGTGATTCAAATTCCCGCCAATGACCTGCGTAGCAGTATCAAAGCCATACTGCAAGACAACAGCAACCTCATCGAAACCGTTCCCGAAGAAATCCGGTGCCCGTATTTCACGGAGCAGGAAAAAACCGTGGTGTTGTGTTTTAACGGGGATATTCAGACAGCCAACGGCTACCAGACAGTGGGTATTCCTACGCTGTCGCAAAGCCATATAAAAATATTCGGGAAGGCGAAAGATTTGCGTACCATTGACACCCTGTACACAGAGCATGTAGTGTTTGACAATCTGAGCGATACGCTCCGGAAGCCGATAGCCATCGCCATTCCGAAAGGGATACGCCCGGAGACTGATAGTACTGTGGTACAGATTATTACGGAGCAGTTTACAGAAAAGAAATTCGCCCTCAAACTAATAGTAAAAAACGCGCCGGAAAACTATCGGATACGACTGTTTCCTGACGAAGTGGAGGTCAGTGTGCGTGTTGGCGTTTCGCATTTCGCACAAGTAAAAGCTTCGGATATCAACGTATTCTGCACGTACAATCCCGAACGTAAAGACAAACTGGACGTGGAGCTTGACTACTCCGCAAATTCGCATATTACTTCCGCTTGGGTCTATCCCGGCGAAGTGGAATACTTGTTAGAGCAATGAAAAAAATTCAAATGGTTGACCTGCAGTCGCAGTACGCGAAAATCAAGCAGGATATAGACACCGGAATTCAGGAAGTGATTGATTCCGCATCGTTTGTCAAAGGACAAAAAGTAGCGGAATTTCAGGCACATTTGGAACAGTACACCGGTGCAAAGCATGTGATTAACGTAGGCAACGGTACCGACGCACTACAGATTGCATTAATGGGTCTTGGACTCAAACCCGGCGATGAAGTGATTACACCGACGTTCACCTTCATCGCCACCGCCGAAGTAGTGGCACTATTGGGTCTTACCCCAGTGGTGGTGGATGTCAATTGGGAAACGATGAACATGGACATTGAGTCCGTCCGTCGCGCCATTACCTCCCACACCAAAGCCATTGTGCCAGTACATCTGTTCGGTCAGTGCGCAGATATGGAACCTCTCATGAAACTTGCCGAAGAGCATCATCTGTATGTGGTGGAAGACGCCTGCCAAGCGATCGGCGCGAAGTACACATTCTCCAACGGAGAGACGAAACAAGCAGGAACAATAGGTCATATCGGTTGCACCTCATTCTTCCCGTCCAAGAACCTTGGCTGCTATGGCGACGGCGGCGCTATTTTTACCAACGATGATGAATTGGCGGCTCGCATGCGCGCCATTGCCAACCACGGTATGGTGGTACGCTACCATCACGACATGGTGGGTGTCAATAGCCGTTTGGATAGTATCCAGGCTGCCGTATTAGATGCCAAACTGCCGCACTTAGACGAGTATATCTCCGCCCGTCAACGAGCCGCGGCATTCTATGACAGGGCATTTGCAAACAATAACAAAGTGCTTATTCCGGGGCGTCAGGCGCACTCTACGCATGTCTTTCACCAATATACGTTGCGCGTAGTGGGAGCAGATAGAGACCAACTGCGTGAAGGATTGGCGGAACGTGGTATTCCTGCCATGATCTACTACCCTGTGCCGCTACATCAACAAAAAGCATACCGCGACCCAAGATACAAAGACGGCGATTTTCCTATCGCTGAAAAATTAGCGGCATGCGTGCTCTCACTGCCCATGCACACAGAGTTGGATGAGGAACAGTTGGAGTATATCACCAGTAATGTACAGGACTTGCTCGCCCAATAATTGAAGTAAAATGATTTCTTTCGAAAAAAAGTAAAGTGCTATGCAGAAAATCGGACTCAATCAAACGCTTGCGCAGACAACCAAGTTGTCTCCCACGCAGATACAAGTAATCCGTATGCTCGAACTGCCTTCCATCGAACTGAGCAAGCGGATTAACGAAGAACTTCAGGAGAACCCCGCCTTGGAAGAAGGACATGAAGAATCCGCCGCCCAAGAGCATGCGGATGAATTTAATGAGTTCGATGACAATTACATGCCTGACGACGGTTATGACGAGGGAAGGCAACGCGATCCTCTCCAGAATGAAGATTTCAATTATGAGCAATACATCTCGGATGACGAGACACCGAGTTATATGTTGCGTCAGCAATACAGTCCTGCGGATGAAGACCAGCGCGAAGTGCCGATTATAGGAGGGAGCAGTTTACTTGAAGAACTGAAATCGCAGATTTACTTAACGAACATGACCAAGCCGCAGCGTCATATCGCCAAATGGGTATTGGGAAACATTGATGACGACGGCTATCTGCGCCGCACTACGGAGCAACTGGTGGATGACCTCATGTTCCAAGAACAACTCTCCGTCCCCGATGAAGAGATGGAAGAAATAGTCCGCCAAATAAAAGAGTTCGACCCGCCTGGCATAGCCAGCGCGAACTTGCAGGAATGCCTTCTTACCCAATTACGCCGCAAAGCGCAAACGGATGCCGTTATGCTGGCAAAGACCATTCTCAACGAACATTTTGAGACATTCTCGAAACACCATTTTGACAAGATTATACAGCGCATTGGTTGCACAGAAGAGGCGTTTCAGGCAGCCGTACAGGAGATAGTTCACCTCAATCAGAAACCGGCTAACGCGTTCACAGGATCGGTTTATGAGACGCAACGGGAAACTATCATCCCTGATTTCACGATTGAGGAACGTGACGACGAACTATTCGTGGTACTCAACACCGGCGACATACCCGAACTGCATGTCAGTCGCGAATATAGCGACATGTTAGCCGAATACAGTAAAACACCGAAAAATGCAGAGACACGCCAAGCGGCGCAGTTTATTAAACAAAAACTGGACTCCGCGCGTTGGTTCATCGATGCTATACAGCAGCGCAACGAAACGCTAATGAAAACGATGACGGCTATCTTGAAAGCCCAATACGATTTCTTCATGGACGGCGAAGATACGAGTCTTAAACCGATGGTTCTACAGGACATCGCCGACCGTACCGGCTATGACGTCTCTACTATCTCGCGCGTCAGCAACAGCAAGTACGTCGCTACCAGATTCGGCATTTATCCTTTGAAATATTTCTTCTCAGAAGCGATGACAAACAGCGACGGCGATGAGATATCCACACGCGAAATAAAAAAAATACTGCAGGAGTGCATTGATGCAGAAGACAAACGTAATCCGCTGACGGACGAGCAGTTGATGGCGGTTTTGGGAGAAAACGGATATCCTATCGCGCGGCGAACTGTCGCCAAATACCGCGACATGCTTCATATTCCCGTAGCCCGGCTGCGCAAAAAAGTATGAATGCCATCTTCAACATAATAGCCAAAATTCTCAGTCTGGTTTTCTATCCGCTGTTTGTGCCCACGTACGGAATAGCACTTTTCTGCTATGTCTGGTCGGTGCAGGCTATACAACCGGTACCGCTCGTTTGGACTGCGATTGCTGTGACCGGAACATTGGTATTTACATGTGTTCTGCCGATTAGCGCCATATGGATTATGATGCAACGAGGCAAGGTGAAAGACATGCAGATAGCAGATTCGCGCGAACGGACCATGCCTTATGTTTATACCTTATGCGGTTTCGCTTTCTGGTCCTATCTCATGGTGGCAGTACTCAAAGCGCCAATATATCTCGGTCTCGTATGTATTGGTGCTACCGTAGCCATCGGCATTGTGATGTTGGTCAATAAATACTGGAAAATCAGTGCGCATTTGACCGGCATCGGAGGCTTCTTCGGAGGACTAATGAGTTATTTTCTGGGCGTGGGAAATGTGCCTTCATGGGGCACTTTGAGCCTGTGTCTGATTGTTTCACTGCTGCTTATGTGCTCACGCGTTTACCTGAAAGCCCATACCAGCGCACAGGTTTGTGCCGGATGGCTGCTCGGGCTGGCGTGCACATTCCTGCCATACTATTTTGTTTTTTATGCGGGATAAACTTCGTTTATATCTAATATGTCTCATCGCAGCAATGTCGCTCGGACTACAGGCGCAGACACTCAGCGATAATGCACGCATATCATTGATTACCTGCGCGCCTGGAGAAGAACTATATGCGCGTTTCGGACATACGGCGTTGCGGGTTTATGATCCGGAGAACAATCTGGATGTCGTATTCAACTATGGCATTTTCGATTTCAATACAGATCATTTCTACTGGAAGTTCGTACGTGGAGAGACATGGTACGAATTAGGGTGCACGTCTATGCGATGGTTCATGCTTGAGTACGAACAGGAAAAACGCGCCGTGTACCAACAAGAACTAATACTCAGACCTGAAGAACGCGAAACACTTTGGCAGGCACTAATAGCCAACGCACAACCGGAAAACAAGCTATACCTTTATAACTTCGTATTCGACAACTGTGCCACTCGACCATACCGCTTGATATGCAAGGCATGCAAGGACTCTGTAAGTTCACCTTACACCGGTTATACCGGTCAAACTTACCGCGCTTTTATACGGCATTATATAGGAAGGTACTCATGGGCCAATGCCGGAATCAATCTTCTTTTCGGACGAAAAGCTGACCAACCTATGGACTCGGAACAGCGGCTTTTCTTGCCTGAAGAACTAATGATGTACATGCAGCAGGCACAACGTAGTGACGGCACTGCGATGGTGCAAGGAAACCATATTGAACCCTTCGTCATTGCGAATACGCCTTGGTATCATTCATGGCCGTTCGGCTTAGTGCTCTATTTCCTGTTCGTCTTCCTAATGAGCATCTATGACCTTCGCCGACGCAGATTGTCATTGTGGGTGGATGTACTGGCTGCTATTCCGTATGTACTTCTGCTACTTATCGTCACGTTCCTTACTTTCTTTTCTTGTCACCCGTTGGTAGGCTTCGGATGGCGTTTACTCATTATTCCTTTTACACATGTATGCGCAAGATCCGCTTATTTCATAGTACGCAGATAATCTGCCTGTTAATGCTGTCCGCTTGTCTGTATGCCACGCCGAGACTTACCGTAGTGGCGGTGGTAGATGGCATGACTGCAGACAACCTCAATACCCTGCGTCCGCTTTGGCAGAAAGGTGGACTGCGGACACTCAGCGAAGAGGCTTTTCAAACCACCATTACCTATCCGCATTTAGTGTATGGAGGTAATGAAACAACGGCTACGCTGGTCACTGGAGTCACGCCGGAAAGGCATGGCTATACCATGGACGCTTTTTTCCGGAGGAACGACCGATCTGTTCAAACCATGCTTGAAGACGAATCGGTGCATGGTATTGGTACGACGATGCGACTGTCTGCCAATGCGCTGTTGGCGCAAACAATCACAGACAGAATGCGGTTGCTATACCCTGCCTCCAAAATTTACGCCATCGGCATACAGCCGGAAACTACGGTGTTGCTGGCTGGACATGCCGCCAACGCGTGCTGTTGGATAGACAGTAAAAACTACAAGTGGGTGGCTACGGCGGCTTATAAAGAAGGATTGCCTTCTGCCGCATATGAGCAAAACAAAAGTAAACAGATAGCCACCATGGCGGCGCGCAAATGGATTCCGCGCATGAACATCCAGACTTACACAGCTCCTTCGCCGCAGGAACTCAAAAAAGGATTTGCCTATGAGGTAAACACCGTGCTACCAAAATCGCCTGTTGCTAACACGCTGGTCATTCAATTGGCGTTGGCGATGCAACAGGCTGAGAAACTCGGCACAGATGCGACTCCTGACCTGCTCATGTTGCAACTTAACACACTTAGTCCATCCGCCGTTTCAGACCATATTAGTTGCGCGGAACAAGAGGACATGTACCTGTGGCTTAATCAGGACATTGGCTATCTGATGGAACAACTCGACAAGCGCATCGGACGGGCCAACTACCAGATTTTGGTGGTGGGAAGACCTGTTTTAGGCATAGATGCACAGACATTGGCTGATATCCATATGCCGGTAAGGTTTTTTAACACCGACCGCGCAGCAGCACTCACCGGTACCTATCTGATGGCGCTATACGGACATGAGAGATGGGTGGACGGAGCTTACGGACAGTCTCTTTACCTCAACCGTCCGCTCATTGAACAAAAAAGGCTGAATCTGGAAACTATGCAGCGGCAGGTGGCCAACTTCCTCATGGACTTTGAGGGGGTGCAAGTCGCCATGCCCAATTATGAAGCCTTTCACTATCCCCTTCTCGGCACTTCAATGAGCAAAAAACATACCGGAGATGTCGTATTTATGCTGCAACCCGGATGGAGGCTCATGCAGGACGAGAAACATGCCCTTGACCATGTTATTGATGATAATCCTGCCTCGCCGCTGCTGCTTTGGAGTGGTACTTTACGCTCTATGCCGCAGACCACGATCACTGCTACGGATGTGGCGAACCTCATCTTCTAAATGACTCAATATATGGCTAATAGGATTAATAATTAAATAGTAAATAATATGATTTTTCACGAAATTAAAGTACATTATGAACGCCAAACGGGTGAAGACAACCCTGGCAAAGTTAAAGAAATCTATTTAGTGGACGGAGCTGTCAGTTTTGCGGACGCGGAGAACTGCCTCATGGAGGAAATTAAGCCGTTTATCTTCGGTGACTGCGAAGTGCAGACATGCAAACGCAGCCAGTTCTTTGAGGTCTTTCCGAATGAGGACGGCGCTTATTGGTACAAGGCGCGCGTGGAAATGATTACCATCGACGGTGAAAAAGAAACACGGAAAAACGTTGCTGTTCTTGTACAGGCAAACATGTTGGACGATGCAGTTTTTGCTCTCAAGCAGGCGCTCAATTCCTATGACTGCGAACTCATCTCCGTTGCCAAAACGCAAATAGTTGATATCCTTCACGCTACCAACTAAGTGGTAAATGACCATGCCGTTACAGTTTGACATACGCGCTGTTATCAAAAGCAAGGCACCTAACGCACATGTGCCCGGTTTTCTCATCCGCTATCTGGAGCGTATAACGCATATCCGGCAAATGAACGCCTTCCTGCGCGCACATACGAACGAACGGGATTATGATTTCATCCGGCTCGTATTGGACGAGGAACTCGGTTGCTCGGCTTCTATTGACGGAAAAGAAAACATCCCTTCGGACGACAGGCCGGTTATCTTCGTTTCCAACCACCCGCTCGGAGGACTCGATGGCATGATTATCGCGCAAATGATTCACGAAACACGCGCCGACAACCCGAAGAACACGAGCGCTGATAAACGAACACTCAAAGTTATCGTCAACGACCTGTTGATGTTCATGGAGCCGATTGCGGGATTATGGGCGCCTGTAAGCAAAGTGGGATATTTGAGCAAAGAACAAGTGATCGAACAGCAGCGTATGTGGGAATCAGGAGCGGACGTACTCACCTTCCCCGCTGGCGCATGCAGCCGATTGCAGCGCATCGAAGGCAAATGGAAAATTGAAGACATGGAATGGCAGAAGAACTTCATCCAACGAGCGCGGGAATACAAACGAGACATTATTCCTATACGTTTTGAAGGACACAACAGTCGATTCTTCTACGCACTCGCGTACATACGCAAACTGCTACACATCAAACTGAATATAGAGATGTTGTACCTCGTGGATGAGATGTACAGCGCGCACGGAAAGCATTTCAAAGTGCATGTACTGCCGCCTATTTCATATACCGTTTTTGACAATTCCAAAACACCCGGACAATGGGCTCAATATGTTAAATCTATCGTTTATGCAACAGATAATACCCCCCGTTGAAACCGCCCTTCTGGAACATGAACTGGAAGGACATCTGCTTCGTCCGTCGCACAAAGCGGACAACCTCATCTTTGACATCACGGCACACGAATGCCCGAATGTCATGCGTGAGATTGCGAGACTGCGTGAAATCAGTTACAGGGACGGAGGTGGAGCCACTGGCAAAGAGATGGACATCGATGAAATGGACACGATGGCGAAACCATACCACCAACTCATCGTATGGGATCCCGAACACCGGCAGATAATTGGTGGATACCGCTACTTGTTTGGCAAGGATGCCGAGATTCGGAACGGACAGCCGTTCATCACTTCCGCACACCTTTTCCATTACTCCGAACGATTCATTCGGGACTACTTGCCATACACCATTGAATTTGGTAGAGCTTTCGTGCAACCTTTATATCAAACGCGAGACATGGGAGTCAAGGCGCTCTTCGCGTTGGATAATATTTGGGATGGCATCGGAGCCATTATGCATAACAATCCTGAACTGAGATGGATGATAGGGAAAGTCACAATCTATCCCGACTATAATGCTACTGCACGAGAACTGATTTATGCCTATCTGGACCGATTCCACAAAGGAGAAAAAGGACTTATCGAACCATACAAAGAGGAACCGTTACTGCCGGTGGAAACGCCCTTTGACGAACAAAATCTGGAGCACAACTACCATCTGCTACAGCACGCAGTAAGAGCACAAGGAACTGTCATTCCGCCTATGTTCACCGCTTATCTCAACCTGACGAACGACCTCCAGTTCTTCGGTAATGCTATCAATGACGAACTCGCTAACGTCTATGAAACGGGGATTATGGTGGACCTCAATACGGTCTATCCCGAGAAAAAAGAACGTTATATAACACCCTATATTCAATGGCTGGAATCGCAGAAAATATAAGGAACGTGCGCGCGCACATACCTGCACACGTAACGCTCGTCTGCGTCAGCAAGTTCCAACCCGTTGACGCCATCCGCGAAGCATATGAAGCGGGAGAACGGCATTTCGCCGAGAGCAGAGTGCAGGAACTCAAAAACAAAATAACACAACTGCCCGATGATATACATTGGCATTTTATCGGACATCTGCAAACCAACAAAGTACGCGACCTGCTCAAAATACGACCTTACCTCATCCACTCTGTCGATTCGCTACATCTCCTTGAGGCAATTAACGCCGAAGCTGCCAAACAAGGAATCACTCAAGACGTACTTATCGAACTGCACACAGCCAAAGAGGACACTAAAACGGGGTTTAAAACTGAGAACATCGAGAGAATCCTAGACTTTACTCCTGACTTTATGCAGAGCTTACGCATACGTGGCCTTATGACTATGGCTACCAACACCGACGATGAGACTGAAATCCGCCGCTGCTTTACGGAAGTGTCAAATATAAAATCACAAATCTCAAATAAAGACATGGTTCTCTCTATGGGAATGTCTGACGACTACCGCATTGCCATCGAATGTGGCTCAAACATGGTTCGAATCGGCTCTGCCATCTTCGGAGAAAGAACATATAAATAAAATAGGAAAATGGTAAAGGATAAAATAGTAAATAGACCCAAAATACGTGCAGTTTTTTTTGACCAGGATGGTGTCCTGTACAACTCCATGCCTTACCACGCCAAGTCTTGGGCATGGGCGATGACCAAACACGGACTGCCGTACACGGAAATTGAATGTTACCGCAACGAAGGAAGAACAAGCACAGGCGTCATTCAGGAACACCACATGAACATGTACGGCACCGATGCCACACCCGAACTGATTGAAGCCATTTACAAAGACAAAACTGAGCATTTCACAGAAATGACCGGCGGATTTCCGGGAATCATTCCTGACGTGGACAAAGTCCTGAAATGGTTACACACACACGGCATACAGTGTTGGGTAGTCACAGGATCCGGACAGCGCAATCTTATCAACGCACTCAATGACACTTTTGATAATGTCTTTTCCGGCATCGTCTCCTCGTTTGATGTCAGGCATGGTAAACCGGATCCTGAGCCTTATCTCAAAGCATGGGAGAAATGCGGTTTCCAAAAGGACGAATGTATGGTCGTCGAGAATGCGCCGCTAGGAGTTCGGGCTGCCAAAGCCGCAGGACTCTTCACCGTGGCTGTCAACACCGGGCCTCTGCCGGACGCTGACCTCGCGGACGAAAAAGCGGACATCATTCTACACAATATGAACGAATTGCTCAACTGGTTCAAACAACAATAACGTCCTTCGGGGCGTTTTTTATTATCGCAGGTCTGCCATTTTGTCAGTATTGAACGATTTGGCGCAACGTTTGTAGGTAATAGAATAGTTCTGGTTCACCCGGAACAGCCATCAAAAATAGATAACTAACTAAACAACATACAACTATGAACGCTACTAATCAAAACAACAACGAAAACCTCAAGAAGTTCGCCATCAACCTCTGCGAACGGGCAAGAGAGGGAAAACTGGATCCTGTCATCGGGCGGGACGATGAAATCAGAAGGGTTCTCCAAATCCTCAGCCGAAGAACAAAGAACAACCCTATCCTCATCGGCGAACCGGGAGTCGGTAAAACGGCTATCGCGGAAGGACTGGCGCACCGTATTGTACGTGGCGATGTGCCTGAAAACCTCAAAAAGAAACAAATCTACTCCCTCGATATGGGGGCTCTCATCGCGGGAGCAAAGTACCAAGGCGAGTTCGAAGAGAGACTCAAAGGCGTCGTCAACGAAGTAGTGGCTGCCGCTGGTGAGATCATTCTCTTCATCGATGAGATACACACCCTCGTTGGAGCAGGAAAATCAAGCGGGGCGATGGACGCAGCGAACATACTCAAACCGGCTCTGGCGAGAGGTGACCTCAGAGCCATCGGCGCGACTACACTCGATGAGTACCAGAAATATTTTGAGACCGATAAAGCACTTGAACGTCGGTTCCAAAAGGTCATGGTCGATGAGCCGGACGAGGCGGCTACGATCTCTATTCTCCGTGGACTGAAAGAGCGGTACGAAACCCACCACAAAGTGCGTATCAAAGACGATGCCATCATCGCTGCAGTCACTCTTTCTGCACGTTACATCACTGACCGTTTCTTGCCGGACAAGGCAATCGACCTAGTCGATGAAGCCGCAGCCAAACTGCGTCTGGAAGTGGACTCCAAACCGGAAGAGATCGATTCCCTCGACCGCCAGATCAAACAATTGGAGATCGAGCGCGAGGCCGTTCGCCGCGATAAAGAATCCGCCAAGTTGAGCGAGATTGAGAAACAACTCAAAGAATTAAAAGCAAAGAGTGACGAACTCAACGCTCGCTGGAACAAAGAAAAAGGCTACGTGGCTACGATCCAAAACGAGAAAGCACGTATAGAAACACTCAAACACCAGGCCGAAGTGGCGGAACGCGAAGGAGATTACGGCAAGGTAGCAGAGATCCGTTACAGCCAGATACCTGCCGCCGAAGCCAACATCAAAGCCGCACAAGACACCCTGCATCAATTGGGAACCGACTCACTTATCAAAGAGGAAGTGGACGAAGACGACATTGCCGAAGTAGTTGCTCGGTGGACGGGCATTCCGGTCGCAAAGATGATGCAATCCGAGCGAGACAAACTGCTACATCTGGAGGAAGAACTCCACAAACGTGTCATCGGTCAAGACAAAGCGATTGAGGCGGTCTCTGATGCCATCCGTCGTAGCCGTGCGGGGTTACAAGACCCTAAACGTCCTATCGGCTCGTTCATCTTCCTCGGTACAACCGGTGTCGGTAAGACCGAGTTGGCAAAAGCCTTGGCAGACTACCTCTTCGACGACGAGAATATGATGACCCGTATCGACATGTCCGAGTACCAGGAGAAGTTCTCCGCGACGCGACTCATCGGCGCGCCTCCCGGATACGTGGGATACGATGAAGGCGGTCAACTGACAGAAGCCATTCGGCGCAAACCGTACTCGGTAGTCCTCTTCGATGAGATAGAGAAAGCGCACCCGGATGTCTTCAACGTACTGCTACAAGTGCTCGATGACGGACGACTGACGGATAACAAAGGCCGGCTGGTCAACTTCAAGAACACATTGATTATCATGACCTCCAACCTCTCCGAGGAGCAACTACGCGCACAAGTCCGCCCTGAGTTCATCAACCGTATTGATGAGATCATCCACTTCTCCGAACTCACCGAAGCGGACATCAAAGCGGTAGTCGGTCTGCAAGTAAGCCGCATACACAAAATGCTTGAAACACAAGGCATAGACCTCCGTGTCACGGATGATGCCATCGACTTTATCGCCAAAGAGGGCTATGACCCGCAATTCGGCGCACGGCCTGTCAAGAGAGCACTACAACGCCTCGTTCTCAATGAACTGTCGAAACAGATTATTGGAGGAAAAGTGGATCAGAACAAACCGGTTATCGTCGAACTGCGCGAAGGGGAACTACGCTTCCGTAACTAACCCTTTCTCCAACTACCAACGAAACAAAAGAGGGCGTGTCCAAAAGATTGACGCGCCCTCCTTGTAATTTTTATTGTTGACTATTATAAGGAATTGACACTCCCTCTTGTTACATCCGCTCCGGCATTTCGATTCCCAAAAGACCCATCGCCGAACGGAGCACTTTCGCCACATTCTTCGCAAGTAGCAGACGCAACGCGCGTTTTTGTTCGTCTTTTTCGTTGAGAATACTCAGATCGTGATAGAACGAATTGAACTCACAGGCCAAATCATAAGCGTAGTTACAAATGACAGCAGGCGAGAAATTGTCGCCGGCGGTGCGTACCACTACAGGATATTCGCACAAGCGTTGGATTAGCGTGAGCTCTTTCTCTTCAAGTTGCTTGATGCTAACCGACGATGCCGGACTGCTTTCCGCTTTTCGCAGAACGCTCTGAATGCGAGCAAACGTATATTGAATGAACGGACCCGTGTTGCCGTTGAAGTCGATGGACTCTTCGGGATTGAAGAGCATATTCTTACGCGGATCAACTTTCAAAATGAAGTATTTGAGGGCACCCATTCCTACTTTACGGGCTATCTCATTAGCCTCCTCTTCCGTTACGCCCTGCAACGTATTCACCTTGTCTTTGGATATCTCCTTGGCGTCTTCTACCATCTTGTCCATTAGGTCATCGGCATCAACCACCGTTCCTTCGCGCGACTTCATCTTGCCGTTGGGCAACTCCACCATGCCGTAACTGAAATGGACAAGCTCTTTGCCGAAAGGAAAACCGAGGCGGTCAAGCAGAATCGACAACACCTTGAAATGGTATTCTTGCTCATTACCAACCACATAGACCATCTTGTCTATCGGGTAATCCTGAAAACGCAGCTTGGCGGTTCCTATATCTTGCGTCATATAGACGGAAGTGCCATCCGAACGCAGAAGAAGTTTCTCGTCCAAACCATCCTTGGTCAAATCTGCCCATACACTACCATCCTCGCGACGGTAGAACTGACCGTTCGCCAAACCCTTCTCTACTTCCGATTTGCCTTCCAAATAGGTGTTCGACTCATAGTAAATCTTGTCGAACGAAACGCCCATTCGGCGGTACGTCTCGTCAAAGCCGGCGTAAACCCATTCGTTCATCTTTGCCCATAGAGCACGTATTTCCGGGTCGTTCGCCTCCCATTTGCGCAACATCTCTTGGGCCTCCAATATCAGCGGAGCCTCTTTCTTGGCACTCTCCTCGTCTTTGCCTTGGGACATCAACTCCGAGATTTGCTTCTTGTACTCTTTGTCAAAACGTACATAATAATCGCCGATCAAATGGTCACCTTTCTTTCCGGACGATTCGGGCGTCTCTCCGTTTCCGTATTTGAGCCACGCCAACATCGACTTGCAAATATGGATGCCGCGGTCGTTGACTATATTCGTCTTGACTACCTTCCAACCGTTCGCTTCTTGGATCTGCGCTATCGAATAGCCCAACAGATTATTACGCACATGACCCAAATGAAGCGGCTTGTTCGTATTCGGTGACGAATATTCTACCATCATCAACTGGTTACGGTCCGCTTGACGACCGTAATCTGCGTCTTGGTCGATCTGCTCTAACTGCTCTACCCAGAACGAATCTGAAATACACAGATTCAGAAAGCCCTGAACGGCATTGTACTTGGAAATCAGTCCGTTACCGTTTGCCATAAACCATTCGCCTATCTCGGAAGCGATAACTTGCGGAGCTTTGCGCGCTTGTTTCGCAAACGAAAAAACCACGAGTGTTATATTACCCTCAAACTCCGGACGCGTTTTCTGCAACACGACTTGCGCTTCATCCACTTCGGCGTTATAAAGTGCCTGAACGGCTGACTTCGCTAATTTTGTAATATGTTGTTCTATTGTCATTTTTTCTCTCTAAATCCTGAAAACTGATAACTGAATACTGTATTCTGAATACTCTCTCCCTATATCTTCGGGTACTTCCTGAACCACGAGGATACTTTTAGACGAATCACTCCGAATAGCGCCTCGCTGAAGATTCCGCCGCTCATCTTGCTCGTTCCCAATACGCGGTTCACAAACACAATAGGCACCTCTATGATTTTCGCACCGCATTTGTGAGCGGTAAATTTCATTTCTATCTGGAAAGCATAACCTTTGAAACGGATCTTGTCCAGCTCCATCGTCTCCAACAGATGACGCTTGTAGCATACGAATCCCGCGGTCGTGTCATGGATCTTCACACCAAGTACAGTACGCACATATTTGCTCGCGAAATAACTCATCAACACGCGACCCATCGGCCAATTGACCACATTCACACCTGTCACATAACGGCTACCTATCGACAAATCCGCTCCGCAGTTTGCACACGCGTCGTACAACTTGAGCAAGTCCATAGGATTGTGACTGAAATCGGCATCCATCTCAAATATATAGTTCGCCTTGTGTTCTATTGCCCACTGAAAACCAGTTATATACGCCGTTCCAAGACCCAACTTGCCGGAACGTTCTACCAAATGAAGACGACCGTTGAACTTGTTCTCCATTAGACGTTTTACGATGGCTGCGGTCCCATCTGGAGAACCATCATCAATCACTAACACATTGAAATCCAACGGTAAATCCATTACCGCTTTGATTATCGCTTCTATGTTTTCCTTTTCGTTGTACGTCGGGATTATTACCAATCTTTCCATATCAATTATAATGTGCCTTTTTCAACTCTCAATTCTCAACTCTCAATTCTCAATTGAATAAATTCTCAATTCTCAACTCTCAATTCTCAATTGAATAAATTCTCAACTCTCAATTCTCCATTCTCAATTGATTATCATTTTGTCGTTTAACTCATACACGGGACTCGGCGTCGTGCGCTCCAAGGCTTTGAGGAATATGTCCTTACCGGGCTCTATCTCTATCTCTTCCAAATAAGACGCTACCGTGTCATAGGCTAACTCTGGATCGTTATTCCCCAACGACAGATGGCATAGCCATACATTTCGCAACTCTGGATGCCAATTACGTTCTATCAACGCCCCGCACACATCGTTGCTCTGGTGACCGCGAGGACTTAATATCCGCTCTTTCAAATATGTCGGATAAGGACCGTTAAGCAACATCTGCTCGTCATGGTTAGCCTCTATCACCAAATGGTTCGCCGTGCGGATATATTCCTCCATCTCCTCATTCACACTTCCGCAATCGGTCATCAACACAAACCGCTGGCCCTGATAATCAATACAATAACCCAAACAATCTGTCGAATCATGCTCTATTCCGAAAGTATTGATTTTCATACCTGCAAGTTCCCACTCCACTCCTTTCTCAAAATAACGCCGGCTCGTGCGCAATTTCTCGCGTACGCCATAATTACGGTCGATGCCTTCATGAATCGCCGCTGTCGTATAAATAGGAATCTTTATCCGCTCGCCGATTGTTCCTACGGCGCGTATATGATCCGCGTGGTCGTGAGTGATCAACACGCCCATAATATTATTGAAATCAAGACCCATATCCCGCAAGTATTTCTGGATCGTACGTGCAGAGATACCCACGTCAATCAGTACTCCCCGTTGACGTGTCCCCAGATAATAGCAGTTTCCGCTACTTCCGCTCGCAAAACACCTGAATATAAGTCCGTTTCCCTCCATAATAACAATTCAGCCTGCAAAATTACAACTTTTTTTTGACATATGCAAGAAAAAAACCAACTTTTTTTGACATACACAAGAAAAACCCCAACTTTTTTTTGACATACATAAGAAAAACCTCAACTTTTTTTACATATGTAAGCAAAACCACAAAAAAAATCATCCCAAAGAATACTTTTGCCCACTTACCATCCCTCACTATTATCTCCCTCATTTCCTCCCTCTCTCATCCCCTTCCCCGCGTTCGGCATTTCCCTTTTTTGTATCCGCCATGCATGGCGGATTGGAAATGCCGCCCCTCGTCCACGATGTCCTGTGTTCGCGAGTTTCGCGAGCGAAAATTCTTCCCACGATGTCCTGTGTTCGCGCCCTCCGTGCGCGAATGATCTTTTTTGTTCCCTTTATTCCTTTGTGAATAAAAAAAGAAAAAAATCTGTGTAATTTTGTGTAATCTGCGGACCAAAAGAAAAAAGCTATCTTTCGTACCCTTTTAGATCTTTTTGCCACAATAATTAAAAAGCTTCGTCCATTTTGCCGAATATCATTCGGCGCTCTCTCCCACTCTCCCTCACTCCCTCATCCCCTCAATCTTTTATTAAAACGCACACAAGAAATGTACCAGACAACACTAGACCATACCTAGACCATATCTATACCATACCTAGACCATATAAGGTACGTCACCTTACTCTCAGAGCTCGGTTTGACCACTTTTCCTTTACTCTTATACTATATTATATATTTATATATAATATACTTTTCATCCTCCCTCTCGTCCCACGATGTCCTGTGTTCGCGAGTTTCGCGAGCGAAAATTCCTCCCACGATGTCCTGTGTTCGTGCCCTCCGTGCGCGAATGATTTTTTTGTTCCCTTTGTTCCTTTGTGAATAAAAAAAAGAAAAATCTGTTTAATCTGTTTAATCTATGGAACCCAAGATAAAAATTCACGTAATTCGCCGTTTAATAATTGCGGACGAATTTGATCAGTACAATTGACAAAATAAAGAATTCTAAGCAAAATTTGCTTTTTTCTTTGGAAAAATTTGGTCAATTCAAAAAAAAGTTGTACCTTTGCACGCTTTTTCGCGCTATGCGCGTGAACCCCTGGAATATTTAGAGCATCTAATGCATCTAGAACATCTGGTAAACTATTATTAACTAATTTAAATTAACAATTTACTACAATGGTAAATCATTATGAAACTGCCTTCGTTCTGACACCCGTTTTGTCTGAACCGCAGACAAAGGAGGCAGTAGAAAAATTCGAGAATCTTCTCACATCGAATGGCGGTACCATCCTGAACCGTGAGGAGT
>ONQO01000105.1 GCA_900319995.1 uncultured Bacteroidales bacterium | reverse complement strand
GCATACGAGTCAGAAGAGCAGCTAATTTCTCGGCGTCGCTCTCCGTTACCGGCTTGATAGCACGGCGGTAACGAGGCTGAGGATAGTTTATCGGAGCATATTGCAAATCGCAATCTTTCGCATTCAACGTGTTGCCCGTACGCGTATCTTTCAACTTCACGGTAGCGCCGATGTCGCCGGCCGCCAACTCATCTACCGGTACGCGGATAGAACCAGCCACCTGATACAACTGAGAAATACGCTCTTTCGAGCCACGCTCCATATTCTGAAGATCGTCGCCGTTGTGAACGGTTCCTTGCATTACACGGAAATAGTTTACCTCGCCGATATGCGGCTCAACAGAAGTTTTGAACACATAGAGGCTGGTAGGCGCAGATGCGTCGGGACTGATTTTTTTGCCGTCCACTGTGGGATAACTGAACTGTGAGGGACTGGGAGCCATACCGTTCAGGAAGTCCATGAGACGGCGTACACCCATATCCTTGAGACCCGAGCAGCAAAGGACCGGATACATCGAACCATCTGCATATACCGATTTTAGTCCATGCATGATTTCTTCATCGGTAAGTCCTTCTCCGAGGAACTTGTCAAGCAGCGATTCATCCGCCTCAGCCGCCTCTTCCGCAAGAGCGGAACGCATTTCTTCTACGCGGTCTGCGTATTCTGCCGGTATATCTTTGAGTTCCGGAGCGCCTCCTTCGGGCTTCCAAACAAGCATCTTTCCCTTTAACACATCAATAACGGCGTTGAAACCGGCGCCGGCATTCACAGGGAATTGAATCAGCGTACACTTATTGCCAAAGTTCTCCTTGAGTTGGTTGAACGTGCGCTCAAAATCGGCATTCTCATGGTCGCACTTGTTGATAATAAACGCCAGCGGTTTCTTTGCATGCTCTACCAAACGGAAATTATTCTGGGTACCGACCTCAACACCACCGTTTGCGCTGAGCACAATGAGCGCGGAACCGCACATTTGCAACGCAGCTACTGTGCCTCCGCAGAAATCATCGGAACCGGCACAATCGATGATGTTCAGTTTCTTGTTCTCAAACTCGATATTACATACCGTCGAGAATACAGAATAGCCGTACTCTTTCTCTACCGGGAAATAGTCGCACACAGTCGATTGTGATTCAATCGAACCGCGGCGCTTGATGACCCCGCTCTCAAACAACATCGACTCCATCAGAGTCGTCTTACCGGATCCTGAGCCGCCCAACATAGCGACATTCTTGATCTCATTTGCATGATAAACTTTAGCCATAAAAGTAATTAGATTTAATTATTTTGTTTTACATTTTTCCTTCTCAACGAGTGCATGTGCTGTTTTGCAAAGCGCATTTTGCAAAATCGGCGCAAAATTACAAAAAAAATTGCATATACGCAAGAATTGAGATAATTTTTTTTATTTTTATTGTATTTCGCGTATTATTTTCATTATGTTTGCTCATCTGGATTTTTTATTGTACCTTTGCATCGCAAATGAAACGGATTCTATTCTTCATAGTATTGTTTGCGGCATCGTGCATATACGCGATACCTCATTATGAGTTGGCTTATAAGTTGAGCGGAACTGGAGGAATGCTTATGCCGGATGGCAAAGTGGACCAGTGGATCCAGCGACCTGTTTTAGGAGCACAGTTTTCTGTGGAGTTTCTGCCCACAGGTCGTTGGCATTGTTTGCAGCAGTGGAATAATGCCTCTATCGGTGTCGGCGTTTCTTATCTCAATTTGGGCAATGAGAGTATGTTAGGATCAGCGGTTGCAGCCTTTGGCTATATGAACCAGCCTTTCTACAATGGGAGTCATTTTCGTATTGGCGTACGTCCCTCGGTGGGCGTCGCGGCTGTCAGCAAACGCTACATTAACACTTTGCCTGATGGGTATAAACCGTTTTATCAGAAAGATGGTGGTTTCAAACAATCCAACCAGTCCATCGGTTCCATCCTCAATGCCTACTTGGCTATGGAGCTATACATGGATTTTCCGGTCAAGCACGGATGGGAAATAACCATGAGTGGCGGTTGGCGTCATATAAGCAACGGCAGTTTTATGCACCCAAACGCAGGATATAACATCTTCGGCGGCGAACTCGGTGTAAGATACCATCCCGAGACAGATGGAAAAGACAAGACAACTGATAATATAGGACAATATGAAGCTCCTAAACCAGACGTGCCCCGAAAACTGTATGACGGTGTAGATAAACCTTGGGCGGTGGAAATAAGTGCTACCGGCGGAGCCAAGCAAAACTACTATGCTGACAACCAAAACGGTCAGCGCTTTTACGGAGCGGCAACAGTTAAGATGGCAGCCTATTGGGTTCCGGTTTCTATCTTCCGGGTCGGACTTGGTTTAGATGCTTTCTACGATGGATATTATGCTGCTGTGAATGATGAGTTCGCGCCCTTAAACCCGGATGCGCCGGTAACCTATTTCGGTAAAACTTATCTCAAAGAAAGTAAAGTCTCTAATTGTTTTCGCGCCGGTATTAGTATCCAGCCTGAGTTCATCATAGGAAATCTAACTGCTGGTATTCATGTCGGTTTTTATGTCTATGATCCGATTAAGAATCTTGAGCCGTATATAGGCAAGAAAAGTTTTGACCAAGGCAAAGGAGCCAAAGAGATGGATGAGGCGGGAACGCCTCTCAACAGAGGAATTTTCTACCAATATGATTTCGCTGATGCGAGCAATTATCAAGACGGTTGGTGTTATATGCAATTTGTGCTCAAATACCATGTCCTCAACCATTTGTTTGTGCAAATAGGACTGAAGACTCACGGCGTACGTGCCGAGTTTATTGATGCCGGTTTAGGTGTTTCTTTCTAACTATTCACACCGGAAACTAATAACTGACATCTATCAGTTTGTCTTCTATCAGGTATATTTGCTCCACGGGAACGCCACAATCGACAAGCTGGCGTCTGTCCGGACGGAACAGTCCAAAGAATTCTTTCGATGACTTACACAAAAGGCGCGCCTGCTTGTAGTTCTCAAACGCCATCATTCGGTCGCCTTTGAGCATTAGGCAATGTGCTAAATTGATATAATCCATCGGTTTGTCTGACCCTTTTCGCAAGGTTTGTACAAGATAACTCTCCGCCATCTCGGGATGTTGCCACATTAGTTCTCTGTTTCCGTTCCGAAGATATGTCTGAGTCAGAATGTTCTCTCTCTCGGGTTCTCCTTCCACTAAAACTTCGTAAAGCCAAGTTTGCGGGAAAATCTGAATGATGCCGTTCATATATTCCTGTTCGGATTTGGGAACCCATGCCATGAGTGAACTCATCTCATCCTTAATTCCCAATTTCTCCAAAAATTCTCTCAGGGGTTCAGGGAGCTGGTTAAATGATTCTTCCTGCTCATCTTTATCTCCTGAAGGAACAGCTCGTACCAAGGCGCACAGCACATCAAAAGCATGGCTTCCGCCATCGTCCATATCTGCGATAGTATTCGCCAGAGCATCTTGTATTTGAGGGAAGAAATCCATGCGAATGTCATAGTGAATGGCAAGCATGAAGGAATTCGCCATGCTTTGGTCGGCTACAATTTCACTAGACGACTGTATTCCATCAATTAGTGCCAGGAAAGCATCCACATTAAAACAGTCTCGCAAAGACCTTGTAAGCGAATTGACTGCCATCAAAGCTATGCTTAGGTTCGATGGTTCGGTTAACGTGTCGTGAAGCCATTCTATATCCTCCTGACGGAAATGAACGCTGTTCGCAAAATAATTCATCACCGACTGTGGTGATTCCGGATTAAAGCCATGCATATCCGGCGACAATCCCCGTTTGAGACGAATAGCGGCATAGACAGCATCCACCAACTGGTATGTATCGCCTGTCATTGTGTTCAGTTCCTCTGCCGCATTGGGATCGTTCGTGTTGAGCCATTTGTTGAAAAACGCTTGGTAATGGGACTGAATAGTAGCAAATGCTTCTTCGTAAGGATTATTCTCACCCAACTCCACCAGCCACGAACGCACAACAACCAATGCTGTGTCTATCATGCATTCACCCAAGGCGCGTTCAACCGTGCTTATCTGTTCGTCCAACGTTTGTGCCATCTTTACGCTTTCATATTTCCTCTTTGATGAGGTAATCGTTTCTGCTTGGGCTGTTGCGGATGACGAGTTCGGCAAGGAAACCAGTCAGGAATAACATACATCCGAGAATCATCATCAGTATAGCAATATGGAAATATGGATTTACTCCAACGAGCATAGCCGGAACGCCGTTCGTTAGGGCGTAGAGCTTCATGCTTCCAACCACCACCACGGCGATAAAGCCGATGAAGAACATGAGACTGCCGACAAGCCCGAAGAAATGCATTGGCTGTTTGCCAAACTTATTGAGAAACCAGATGGTCATCAGGTCAAGGTAGCCGTTCACAAAACGGTTAATACCAAACTTGGAAGTGCCAAACTCCCGCTTACGGTGTTGAACCACTTTCTCTCCTATCTTGGAAAAACCTGCATTCTTCGCCAAATAGGGAATATAGCGATGCATCTCGCTGAAGACCTCTATGTTCTTCACTACGTCGTTTCGATAGGCTTTGAGCCCGCAGTTCATATCGTGCAACGGAATGCCGGTAACACGACGCGCCGTGGCATTGAAGAGCTTTGAGGGAAGATTCTTCGTCAGCTTATTGTCATAGCGTTTTTGTTTCCAGCCGCTCACCACGTCGTACCCTTCCTCTTTTATCATACGGTATAGTTCAGGAATCTCGTCCGGACTGTCCTGAAGGTCAGCATCCATCGTAATAACCACATCGCCTTGCACCGCCTTGAAACCACAGTACAACGCAGCGCTTTTACCGTAGTTTCTGCGGAAACAAATGCCCCTCACTGTTCCTCGCCCTTCGTCACTTTGCAACTTCTTAATGATTTCCCATGAGTTATCCGTGCTTCCGTCGTTAACGAAAATAAACTCGTAGCTTCTTTCAGGAGACGGGTCTTCTCTGCGAACGTTGCACAGCGCTTCATAAAGGATCGGTAAGGATCCTTCTTCGTTATAGCAGGGAACTATAAGACTGATCAGCACAACATGCTCTCCTTTTCTGATCTTCACCTGATAGTGGGCCACTATTGAATCGTGTTCCACATGACGGATATCACGGCCACGACTGAAAGCCGTATCACGATAGACAACTTTGGTACGGACATAAACCGTTCGTTCACGGTAAGGCTTACGATTGAAACTATCACGATGACGCTTAGAAGAAGGAGGATTATCGATGGAATCGGCAG
>ONQO01000018.1 GCA_900319995.1 uncultured Bacteroidales bacterium | reverse complement strand
ATTTGCGGTCAAGAAACTTCATGTGTGTTCCCATTTGTCGCAAAATGCGACGACATTATCTATACAAACATTTATGACTTTATCTCTCAAGAGTTGGATCAGCAGTTGACGGAAGATATCAATTTATCCTATCTCACAAATGACGATATAAATGAATGCATATATAAAGAAACTGGACGAGACTCGCAATGGCATGGAGTTACTACAACATTGCAGATGGAGGATATGCTTGCGCAAAGAGGATATGAGAT
The DNA here is from genome assembly GCA_900319995.1 of uncultured Bacteroidales bacterium. Lineage (GTDB taxonomy): Bacteria > Bacteroidota > Bacteroidia > Bacteroidales > Paludibacteraceae > Colicola. The sequence goes on along the minus strand of ONQO01000018.1, from coordinate 37,606 downwards.
AGTGTCCAGTAGGTTGCCGAAAGGAATATTGGGAGAAATAGACATTGAAAATAAAAAAGTAGGAATATCTACAGATCTGCGATATGACTCTCCAAGGTGGAGATTTACTATAGCCCATGAAATAGGTCATATCTTGTTGCATGAATCAATATTGAAGAACATCAAGTACTGTGAACTAAAAAATGCGATAGACGAGGAGTGTAACACGCTTGCAATCAGTGATAAAAACTTGCGCAGGATGGAAATACAAGCAAATACATTTGCAGTTCAGTTGTTATTGCCGGATCATGCTTTGCAATATGAGTATGCACTATGGTATGCAAAACATAAATTTGCTCGTTTCCCTATAATTCGCATTGACAGCCAATCATGTAATCGCGAATTACCACGTCAAGTATTCTCATATTTGGCAAGCACATTTAATGTTTCTATAGAAATGATAATAAATTATTTTCGGGCGAAAAATTGGTTAGAAGAAAAGACTCCAATAACATTATCTGAACTTCTATATAATTATCCCAATATATAATGTCTTTTCAGATATCTTCGTTCCATTCACTCCATCACACTTTCACACATCTTTTTATCTTCTTATCTTTTGGAACGATTGTTTCGTTATTTTTCTTCCCCTCATAAGGTACCCGTTTCTCTCTCGGTTTTTCTTTTGAGCTTTTCCACCTTTAATAAGGAGTGCGCCATGCGCACGGCTGGTCTATGTGCTCCGCGGCGGCCATGTCATGTTGGGCTATTATAAGAATCCAGAAGCAACGCGAGAGGCTTTTACTGCCGACGGTTGATATGAGAGGTTAAAAGTTAAAAGTCATGGAAATTATAATTGTACGACAGGCGCATAAGCCTTGGGGAATAGACGGGCACCTATATATCAACCGCAAGCGCATCTGTGACACGGTCGAGCACCCCTCCCGCCACCTGCCCGCTGGTGAATATCCCATCACTCTTCCCTTCTTCCCTTTCCGTCACGGCGATGGTGCGCTTTCGCTCAAGCAGCGAGAAATCATAGTAGGCAAGCATCTCCTTCCTGGTGTAGTAACCCAATCGCAAGCCACTTATGACCGCCTCTACGAACGGCTCAAGAAAGCTTTCCAACGTGGCACTCCCGTCCGCTTCAGTATTAGAGGTTGATTCTCAAAGCGAGCCCGCAAGTTATTCTTGTGAGTTCGTTTTTTTTGTGTCATTAAACCAAACAAAAATGGATGCCAATTGGCATCCATTTTGTCGAGAAGACGTGACTCGAACACGCGACCCCTACGTCCCGAACGTAGTGCGCTACCAACTGCGCCACTTCTCGATTCGCTTCGCTTTTCTCTTTATTTGCTCGCGCAAATTGTATCGATTTTGCAAAAGCGGGTGCAAAGGTACTGCTTTTTTTTGAATTGAGCAAATATTTTGCACTTTTTATGCAATTATTTTGCACTTTTTCGTTTAAAAGTGCGTTTTCCGGGCTTTATGGGCTCGTTTTTAGCTATTATTTCACGAACTTTTTCTTCAGTTAATGATTCCGGAGACAGATCTTTGGGCAACTGGTAATTACCTTCCGGGGTGTGAATATAGGTACCGTATTTTCCCGGAAGCACTTGAATATTACCCCATTGTTTGAGAGGAGTGGAGGACTCTCGTTTCTCTTGAATCAGTTGAACCGCTTCTTCCTTTGTTAAGGAAAGAGGGTCTTTTCCACGTGGAATACTGATGAAAGATTTGTCGTAGTGCACGTACGGTCCGAACTTCCCTTCTCCGACGACGATATCTTTTCCTTCGAATTCACCGAGGTTGATCGGTAGTGCTGTGCGGAATAAGTCAAGCGCTTCCGCAAGAGTGATGGTGAAGACCGACTGTCCCTTTTTCAGACTGGCGAACTTAGGTTTGTCAGTAGCGGCATCTCCCAACTGCACGCAAGGACCAATTTTGCTTATTTTGGCAATGACAGGTTGTCCCGTAGCCGGATCTACTCCTAATTCACGCCCTGGTACTTTTCCCGATGAAATCGAAGAAAGTAAGGGTTTGAAAGTCTTATAGAAATCGTCCACCGTCTGTATCCAGTCTGCTTTTCCGACAGCGATACGGTCGAACTGCTCTTCCTCATGTGCCGTGAAATCATAACTGAGAATAGAAGGGAAATGCTCAACGAGAAAGTCGTTGGTAATGCGTCCGAGATCGGTTGGCAGCAAGCGTTGCGTTTCCGCTCCATACATTTCTGTTTTCTTTCGTTCCTGTATCTGTCCGTTTTTCAGAGTCAGAACAGCAGAATCGCGTTTTTGTCCGGTCACAGAGCCACGCTCCACATACTTGACATGCTGTATGGTCTCAATAATGGTGGCATAGGTGGAAGGGCGTCCGATGCCGAGTTCCTCCATTCGCTTGACCAGTGTGGCTTCGTTGTAGCGGAAAGGAGGTTTGGCGTATGTCTGCACAGCCTCCGCTCCTTGTAACTTGAGCCTTTCTCGTTTGGCCATAGCAGGGAGAGAACGTCGTTCTTCCGCCTCTTCGTCCGTCGATTGAACATATACTCTGGTGAAACCGTCAAAAGTAATCACTTCTCCTGTTGCCAGGAAGGCGTACTTGCTGCCATGTACAGATACCTCAATGGTCGTTCTCTCACTTTCTGCGTCAGCCATCTGAGAGGCAATAGTGCGTTTCCATATCAGTTCATAGAGGCGTTGCTCGTCTTTTGTTTCTCCTGCGGATAGCACATTCATGTACGTCGGGCGGATAGCTTCGTGCGCCTCCTGCGCGCCTTTCGATTTGGTGCGATACTGTCGGGTGTGTATGTATTGTTTTCCATACTGCTGCTCAATGACCTCTTTGGATGTGGCGAGAGCGAGAGTGGACAGGTTCACAGAGTCCGTACGCATATAGGTGATTTTTCCGCTTTCATACAAGGATTGTGCGAGTCGCATGGTTTTGGAAACAGCGAATTTGAGTTTTCGGGCGGCTTCCTGCTGGAGGGTGGAAGTGGTGAAAGGCGGAGCCGGAATGTGCGTTACAGGTTTTCGTTGCACGTCCCGCACGATGAACATAGCCGTGTTGAGACTTTCGAGGAAATCGATGGCATCATTCTTATGCGAAAAGCGGTGGTTCAGTTCGCATCTCAAAACCGAAGCGTCTCCGGGATTAACCCCGATGAAATCGGCAAAAATGCGATATGAAGACGAAGCGCGGAAGTTCTCAATCTCACGCTCTTTCTCCACAATCAGACGCACAGCGACAGACTGCACACGTCCGGCAGAAAGTCCGGTTGCTACTTTCTTCCATAGAACAGGGGAAAGTTCAAAGCCGACAATACGGTCGAGCACGCGGCGCGCTTGTTGTGCATTCACCAGATCGTAGTCAATATCACGCGGATGCAGGATCGCTTCCTGAATAGCGGGCTTTGTAATTTCGTGGAAGACAATACGTTTGGTATCTTTGTCTTTTAGATCCAATACTTCTTTCAGATGCCAAGCAATAGCTTCTCCTTCACGGTCTTCATCGGATGCCAGCCAAACGGTATCTGCTTTTTTCGCTTCCTTGCGGAGTTGCTCTATTAGTTGTGCTTTGTGTGTATCCACCTCGTAATTCGGAGCGTATCCGTGCTCGAAATCTATACCCATAGAGTTTTTCCCGATAGGTTCGATGTCGCGAACATGCCCCTGACTGCTCAATACATGATAGTCAGTTCCTAAAAATTTCTCGATTGTCTTCGCTTTTGCAGGAGACTCAACTATTACCAAATTCTTGCTCATTTGCGTAAATATATAAGGTGTGTGTCCAAAAAAAACGCTGCAAAAGTACTATATTTAATTTATTTGTGCAAATTTATTTTTTTTATTTGCATATATCAAAGATATTTAGTATCTTTGCACCCGATTTTGAAAAAAATAGTGATAAATTTTTTAACAAAACACTTGCATGAATATTTTTTTAGTTGTATTATTAGTGCTCGCGGGCGTCGCGCTATTATTAGCGGAGATGTTCCTGTTGCCGGGATTCGGTATAGCGGGAGTGAGCGGATTTGCCGCTCTTGCCGGCTCAGTAGTATTGGCATGGCTTAAAATAGGTCATGTAGCCGGTTTGATTACATTGGGCGGATGCGTACTGGTTACCGTCTTTGCAGTATGGGGATTTGTGCGCAGTAAAGCTCTGGACAAAATGGCATTGGATGCCAAGATAGACAGTCATGTCGAGTTGGCGAATAACAAATTGAAAAAAGAAGACGAGACAAAATAATAAATAAAGGAGTCATTATGGAAGGCGTTAGTATTCTTTCGCTTGTGCTGTATGCATTAATCGGCATTGGCGTAATCATTTTTCTGTATTATGTACCCTTTATGCTGTGGATTAACGCAGTAGTAAGCGGAGTACATATCAGTTTGGTACAACTCTTTTTGATGCGGATCCGCAAGGTTCCACCCGCAAAGATTGTGAATTGCATGATTGAGGCTCACAAAGCCGGTTTGACGGATGTTAAGCGCGACGGTCTGGAGGCTCACTACCTTGCCGGAGGTCATATTGAGCGTGTTGTTCATGCTCTTGTATCGGCGAGCAAGGCGGGAATAGCACTTCCTTTCCAGATGGCAACCGCAATAGATCTTGCGGGACGTGACGTGTTCGAAGCCGTTCAGATGTCTGTTAACCCGCGAGTCATAGACACTCCGCCGGTTACTGCTGTCGCCAAAGACGGCATCCAGCTGATTGCCAAGGCGCGTGTGACCGTTCGCGCCAATATCAAACAACTTGTCGGAGGAGCCGGAGAAGATACTATTCTCGCGCGTGTCGGCGAAGGTATTGTCAGCTCCATCGGAAGCGCCGAAAGCCACAAGCAAGTGCTTGAAAACCCCGATTCTATCAGCAAATTAGTGCTGTCAAAGGGTCTTGATGACGGGACAGCCTTTGAGATTTTGTCCATTGATATAGCAGATATAGATGTCGGCAAGAACATCGGCGCACAACTGCAGATGGATCAGGCAGAAGCCGACAAAAATATCGCTCAAGCAAAAGCAGAGGAACGTCGTTCGATGGCAATAGCCAGCGAGCAGGAGATGAAGGCAAAAGCTCAGGAAGCACGCGCCAAAGTGATTGAAGCCGAAGCTCTTGTGCCACAAGCTATGGCGGAAGCTTTCCGTAACGGTAATCTCGGCATCATGGATTACTATCGCATGCAGAATATGCAGGCGGACACCACTATGCGCGAGAATATCGCCAAAAGCGGAGAACCCAAGACATCGGATGCCAAAACACATGATGCTGAGAAACGTAAGAAATAATTAATCCCTGAAATTTACAATATACAATTACCTGTTTACAAAGGGACTTGAGGGTTACGTGTTCCCTGAACGGGTAATTGTACATTGTACATTGAATGAAGATAGCATTACTACAATATCCTATTGAATGGGCAAATCCCCAAGCAAACATCGGTTTGTTGGATGAGCGTTTGCGTGCAATAGCCGGCCGCGCAGAAATGGCTGTCGTACCGGAAATGTTCTCCACAGGTTTTTGTACTGACAGACCCGGTTTGGCTGACGAATGGGGGACAGGCTATACGTGTCAGGCATTACAACGGATGGCGGATGACTATAACATGGCGATTGTCGGTTCTATGATGGTGACCGACCATGGTAAATTGTATAACCGCGGTTTCCTCTTCCGTCCCAAGGGCCTGCCGCAGTTCTACGACAAACATCATTTGTACCGTAGCGGAGGAGAAGCGGAGTTCTTTACGCCCGGAAATGAGCGGAAGATATTTGAGTACCGAGGAGTTAAGATACGTCTCGCTGTATGTTATGATTTGCGTTTTCCGGTATGGTTGAGACAGGATAAGCACAACATGTACGATATTCTCATCGTCGTTGCCTGTTGGCCTACCATCCGAATCCAATACTGGGATGCTCTTCTGCCCGCCAGAGCCGCTGAGAATCATTGTTTTGCCATAGGCGTAAATATGATTGGTACGGATGGTATGAAGATGGACTACAATGGTCATTCGGTCGCCTATGATACATGGCTGAAAGATATTGCAGGATTCGAGGATTATGAAGCAGGAACACATATCGTGGATTTTGCACTGGAGAAACTATGGCATTTCCGCGAAGTACTGCCGCAATGGCAGGAGGCAGATGATTACAAAATAGTTGGACATTAATTGGAACATACGGAAATTGACGGCGGAAGAAGAGCAATCTGCCGAACGATTGAGTACCGAACTGGAAATCAGTCCGATAGCAGGGCGTATTCTTGCCGGAAGGGGAATTCGTACAGCAGCAGAAGCTCGTGCTTATATCCGTCCCTCATTGGATAGCCTACACGACCCTTTCCTCATGCGCGACATGGGATTGGCGGTAGATAGGTTATGCCGTGCGATTGACAATCATGAGCGTATAATGGTTTATGGTGACTATGATGTGGATGGCACAACTGCCGTAGCGCTCATGTATTCGTTTCTCAAAACCCAGACGGACAATCTCGTCTATTATATCCCAGACCGCTACACCGAAGGGTATGGTATCTCCACCAAGGGAATAGACACCGCCAAAGAAAAAGGCTGCACACTTGTTATAGCCCTTGACTGTGGTATCAAAGCTGTTGACAAGATGGATTATGCAAACCGCATCGGCGTGGATTTTATCATCTGCGACCACCACACACCGGGCGATATTACTCCGCGAGCGGTAGCGGTTCTTAATATGAAACGTGCAGATTGTCTGTATCCCTATAAAGAGTTGAGCGGTTGCGGTGTGGGTTTCAAACTGGTCCAGGCGTATGCCCAACGCAAAGGTATCGACCCCAAAGAAATATATAGACTACTGCCCCTGCTCGCCATGTCTATAGCCAGCGATGTAGTGCCGTTGACGGGAGAGAACCGGATTCTGGCATACTACGGGCTAAGGGCACTTAATGCCTCTCCGTCCGTTGGAGTACAAGCAATCATGCAGGTAGCAGGAATAGCTGGCAAAACCGTCAATATGAACGATTTGGTGTTCAAATTTGGTCCTCGTATCAATGCCGCAGGCAGAATCAAAAGCGGCGCTGAGGCTGTAAGACTGCTGATAACCGATGACGCGGAGGCAGCGTTGCAGTTTGCTCGGGACATCGATTCCTATAATCAAGACAGGCGGAACTACGACACAAAAACCACAGAAGAGGCTCTTGAACAACTGCAAAAAGACCCGATGAATTCGGAGAAATTCACTACTGTTGTTTATTCTCCGCAATGGCACAAAGGGGTTGTTGGTATAGCAGCCAGCCGTCTGACAGAGACGTTCTATCGCCCAACGATTGTTCTCACAGCAGGAGAGGAAGATGTGATTAGCGGTAGTGCCCGTTCCGTCAGCGATTTCGATATCTATACTGCTATTGACTCTTGTCGTGACCTGCTCACCAATTTCGGCGGACATAAGTTCGCGGCCGGTTTGAGTATGCGAAAGTCAGATTTGCCGGAGTTTAAACGTCGCTTTGAAGAATATGTGGCGTCTCATATCACACCGGAGCAGCTGTGTCCAACTCTTGATATCGAAGCAGAGGTGGAATTGAGCGATATGAATTGGAAGATGTACAAGATTCTTCAATGCCTTGAGCCATTTGGTCCCGGAAACGAGCGTCCTCTCTTTTTATGCCGTCACCTCATCAACAATCGCAACACGCGTGCTGTGAGCGAAGGCAAACACTTGCATCTCGATCTCACCGACCGTGTCGTCGCTATGGATGGAATCGCTTTCGGTCAAGGAGATAAGGCCTCTCACCTGCAGAACGGGAATGCAGTGGATATCTGTTTCTATTTAGAGGAGAATAGTTTCCAAGGCAGAACAACCCTTCAGATGAATGCTCAGGATATAAAAATTGTGTAGAGGGTTTAAGTCCGGAGCAAGCAGCAGCGGAAAAATATTTCCTTGAGACATTTAAGTGGAGAAGATAAAGCAAGCTTTTGATGGAAAGTTAATCTTAAAAAAAGAAGAATATGGAAAAGAGATTTATTGTTACAATCGGTCGTGAATTCGGAACCGGAGGCCGTCAGATAGCTACAGAATTGGCTGAGTTGTTAGGCGTTCAATTATATGACCGTCAGTTGTTGGACCCAATCAAAGAGCGCTACAATATGACCCAGGAGGAGATAGACCATATTAAAGCGGTGAAACCCAGTTGGTGGTACGAGAATGTATCCCAAGATATGTACAACGACGAGGAATTTTTAGTACGTTCGTTGGCACAGAAAGAGTCCTGTGTCATTCTTGGTAGAACAGGTTTTCATATTTTCCGTGACGAGCCGCGTGCATTCAAGGTATTTCTAATGGCCGACAAAGCTTTTCGGAGAGACAAAGTGGCACGCCGCCTCAACATCAATGAGGGGAGTGCAGATGCTTTGATTGACAAAGTAGATGAGGCACGTGAGAACTTTACAAAGACCTTCAGCGGAAAGACCCGCTACGATGCTCGCAATTATGATTTAGCACTTAACGTGACCGGATTGGAACCTAAGGAAGTGGCTCGTTTTATTGCAGAAAGCGTGAAACGCAAGATAGAGAACCTCCGTGAGGAATAATAGAAAAGAACCAATATTTTTATCCCCATGAGAAAAGCATTTATTCTACTATTTTCCGTAATAAGCACTATTATTATGGCACAGACACATTTCTTCAAAGGCAATTCGTCATACACAAGCGACATCCTTTATACATGGGACGGCAAGTGTCTCTATAAAGGCAACTCGTCCTATAGCAGTGACATCCTCTATACCTTCGACGGCAAACATGTTTACCGTGGACGATCGTCTTACAGTAGTGACATATTGTACACTTGGGACGGGAAACATATCTATAAAGGAAATTCTTCTTATAGCAGTGACATTCTTTACACATGGGATGGCAAGAGTCTCTACAAAGGCAACTCGTGTTACAGCAGCGATATCCTTTATACCTTTGATGGCAAACATGTTTACCGCGGACGATCGTCTTATAGCAGCGATATCCTTTATACGTACGACGGCTCGCTACCTATACCAATATTGATGATGGTTATATAACACCATTTTCCGAACAAATCAAACTATAAATAGCCTTATGTTTTCAGAACGAGACACCAAAGGGCCTGTTCAACGCCGAGGAGCGATAGAAGTGGTTTGCGGATCCATGTTCTCCGGCAAGACCGAAGAACTCATCCGCCGTATGAAACGTGCGAAATTCGCAAAACAACGCGTGGAGATATACAAGCCCGCGATTGATGTTCGCTATAGCGAAGAAGACGTGGTGAGCCATGACCGCAATGTCATTCAGTCCACGCCAGTCGATAGTAGTCAGAACATTCTATTGATGGTTGAGGATATTGATGTGGTTGGTATTGATGAGGCACAGTTTTTTGATATGGGTATTGTGGATGTATGCAAGCAGTTGGCAGACAGAGGCATCCGTGTCATAGTAGCTGGTCTGGACATGGATTTTAAGGGTGTTCCCTTCGGTCCGATGCCGGCGCTGATGGCTATTGCTGATGATGTCTATAAAACACATGCTATCTGCGTACAGTGTGGCGACTTAGCCTATGTTAGTCATCGCTTGGTAGCTTCCGAGAAGCGCGTTTTACTCGGTGAAACCGATAGTTATGAGCCATTGTGCCGCGCGTGCTACAACAAAGCAATCGCAACGGAGTGGAGCGAGAAATGAGGAATTTCTCTGTGAGAAGTGAAATATGTTGACGTTATATTACCCTTGGCCATTCGGAATAGCTATACGTATAGTATTCCCGATGACGAGCCCGTTCCTGCAGAAGGTACCCGAGTAGTAGTGCCACTTATGAGCAAAAGTGTGCGGGGTATAGTACTCCGTGAGCATAAGGAGCCCGTCGATAGAGTATTTGCTGAGAAGATACGCCCCGTAACGGAAATTAGCGAAACGGCACCCGTTGTGTCGAAAGAGCAATTGGCACTATGGCAATGGATGAGTGGGTATTATATGTGCACATTAGGAGAAGTAATGTCCGCAGCATTGCCTTCCGGAGTCGATAAACGATTGCTCTGTCCTCCCAAACGCACGCGGAGTAAAACAACGAACTATGAAGGACCAATAGAACAGGCGCATGAATTATCTCCCGCACAGCAGAAAAGCATCGATGAAATCGAGAGTTTTTGGCATAAAGGAAAAAACATAGTGCTTCTACATGGCGTAACATCCAGCGGTAAGACAGATATTTATATTCATCTTATACAGGAGCAGTTGGATACAGAGAAGAATGTGCTGTATCTTGTTCCAGAAATAGCCCTTACGACGCAACTAACGAGCCGTCTGCAGCGCGTGTTTGGAGACAGATTGACCGTCTATCACAGCCGTTTTACTGATACGGAGAGGGAGAAATTGTATCTTGCTTCTGCACGAAAAGAACCTCATGTGGTTATCGGAGCCAGGAGCGCAGTATTTCTTCCTTTGCCGGATTTGGGACTGATTATCGTTGACGAAGAGCACGACCCAAGTTACAAACAAGCAGAGCCCAATCCCCGTTACCATGCGCGTGCAGCGGCAATAGTGTTAGCAAAAAAACATGAAGCCAAAGTGCTGTTAGGAACGGCAACTCCTTCGGTGGAATCGTACTATTTTGCGCAAAAAGGGGTCTATGGTTTAGTGTCCCTGACCGAGCGTTTTGGTGGTGTAGAACTGCCGGACATATCATTAGTAGATCTCAAACGGCAGTATGAACGCAAAGAGATGTTCGGTCATTTCAGCGATCCGTTAGTAGATCGAATCCGTCAATGTCTGGCAGACCACAAACAAGTGATATTGTTCCAAAACCGCCGCGGCTATGCCCCTCAGTTACAATGCATGAATTGCGGAGCTCCCCCACGCTGTGTGCAATGTGATGTACCGATGACGATGCACTTGAAAGTGCGTGAGATGCGGTGTCACTATTGCGGATACAAATCGACCATTCCAACTGTCTGTCCACATTGTGGAGGGGAACTGAAGACTATCGGGTTCGGGACAGAGCGAATAGAAGATGAGATTCAGACTTTGTTTCCGGAGGCGCGAGTGTTGCGCATGGATTTGGACACAACGCGTAACAAAACAGCCTATCAGGATATCATCAATGCTTTTGCCAACCAAGAGTGTGACATACTGGTTGGAACGCAGATGGTTACTAAAGGTCTGCATTTTGACGATGTGCGGTTAGTGGCGGTGCTAAATGCTGATCCACTATTTAATCAACCGGATTTCCGTGCATACGAGCGTGCATTCCAAATGTTAGAACAAGTGGCAGGCCGAGCGGGACGTAAAGGAACAAAAGGAGAGGTGATGATTCAGACTTTTGATCTGGGTAATGTGGTGCTTCAGATGGTTCAAAAACATGATTACAAAGCACTATACCGACAGCAGGAAGCAGAGCGGAAAATGTTCCATTATCCTCCATTTTATCGGATAATACGATTGTATCTGCGAGATCATAATGCTGAACGTGTACAGGCGGCGGCCACGCAAATGCAAACTCACCTAACCCGTATTTTCGGGGCACGCGTGTCAGCAGTGATTGTGCCATCTGTGGAGCGTGTGCAGTCCTATTATCTCCGTGAATTGACACTGCGTATTGAGCAGGGGGCAAACATAACAGAAGCCAAACGGAGGCTGAAAGAAGCTATAGACTATATTTTATCGACATCATCGCATAAAAGTGTAAAAATCATCGCGGATGTGGACCCTATGTGATATACCTTGGTACATTTATTGAATCATATTATGATATCGGAAGAGAAACGCCGAGTGGCGTACATAAATGAGAAGATTGAGAGTGGTCATGCCACAGAGCTGGTAGCTGAGGGCGAAGCGTATCATGCGGAGCAACTCACGCGTATCGCGCGTGAAATATGTTCGCGTGCGCATGTGCGCGTAGTGCTTTTAGCCGGTCCGTCATCCAGCGGAAAGACGAGTACAAGTCATAAATTATGTCTAGAGTTGCTGGCACAAGGGAAGCGACCTGTGGCACTATCACTGGACAACTGGTATGTGGACGGCAGTCTAACCCCGATTGACGAGAATGGGAAGAAAGACTATGAGTCGTTGTACGCGATTGACCTGAAACAACTAGAAGAAGATGTAAAAGCCCTAATTGACGGCAAGGAGATAGCACTACCGACCTTCAATTTCTCAGAAGAGCGCCGTGAGTACATGGGAGAAACATTACGTTTGGAAGAAGGGGCGATATTGGTAATGGAGGGTATCCATGCGTTGAATCCACTACTATCAGAACATATTGATTCTGCCTGCAAGTATAAGATTTACGCAGCCCCGATGAGTCCCGTGTCGCTGGATGGAGAGACATGGATTCCGACTTATGTGCATCGCCTGTTACGACGTATGAGTCGTGACTTGCGTACGCGTGGCAAGAATCCACAGACAACGATAGCAAGTTGGCCTTCTGTTCGTGAAGGGGAGGCAAAATGGATAGAGCCTTTCCGTGCAGAGGCGGATGCGGAATTTGACACATCAATGACGTATGAACTGCCAGCTATACGCTATACGGTCGAGACAGCGCTACAGACTGTACCTGCTGTGTCAAAAGAATACAAGGTGGCGGAACAGTTGCTATACTACCTCAGTTTCTTCGAAGGTCTGGAGGCTTCATTTATACCGCGAACATCCATTCTGCGTGAATTCATCGGCGGTAGCCAGTTCAATGTGGGGTGATGAAGGTAATAAGTGATATCTGGTGATAAAGAAAAAGTCCGCTCGAATGAGTGGACTTTTTGTAGCGGGACCCAGGATTGAACTGGGGACCTCATGATTATGAATCATGCGCTCTAACCAGCTGAGCTATCCCGCCAAACCATTTACTATTTGGCCTTTCATAAAGTGCCATTTAGCAAAAGCGGATGCAAAGGTACTGCTTTTTTTTGAATTGACCAAATTTTTTGCAATAATTTTGCACTTTTTTAGCAAAAAACGTCAATCAGCCGACTTGAGAGCCGTTTTTGACGGGCGAGGATACGGTAGTGACAACAAGTCGTCCATCCGCATCAACAGCAGAAAGAATCATTCCTTGACTCTCAATGCCCATCATCTTTCGCGGCGGGAAATTGGCGATAAAGAGCACCTGTTTGCCGATGAGCACGGACGGGTCGGGATAAGACTGCGCGATGCCGGAGAGGATCGTTCTGCCGCCCATTCCGTCGTCGAGTTTGAACTGCAGGAGCCTCTCGGATTTCTTCACGGGCTGGCAGTCAAGTACGGTAGCGACGCGGATGTCCATCTTGGCGAATTCGTCGATGTTCGTTGCTTCTTTAATCGGTTCGGGGCGCCAGTTCTTGAGTGTTTCCTCTTTTGCTGCTTTTTCGTTTTCAGCTTTGATCCGCGCGAGTTTGTCGAGTTGCGCTTGGATAGCTGCGTCCTCAATTTTCTCGAAGAGGAGCGATACTTCGCCGAGTTGCTGCCCATCGTGCAGGATATCAATACGTCCCAAATCGTCCCATCCGATAGAGTTCTCCAACCGCAGCATGTGTCTGAGTTTGTTTGATGAGAACGGGAGGAATGGTTCGAATGCAATCGCCAGGTTAGCAGCTATTTGCAGGGCGAGATGCAGGACGGTAGCTGTCCGCTCCATATCGGTCTTTGCCAGTTTCCAAGGCTCGGTGTCGGCGAGGTATTTATTGCCGATACGCGCCAAGTTCATTGCCTCTTTCTGTGCATCGCGGAAGCGGAAGTTATTGAGCAGTTCCTCCAATGTCGCCTTGACGTTTTTGAACTCCTCGATGGTCTGTTTGTCGTAATCGTTGAGTTGTCCGCACGCGGGTACGCGCCCGTTACAATATTTATTCGTGAGCACGAGCGCGCGGTTAACGAAATTGCCGTAGATGGCTACGAGTTCGTTGTTGTTTCGTGCCTGGAAGTCTGCCCATGTGAAGTCGTTATCCTTTGTTTCGGGTGCGTTGGCTGTGAGCACGTACCGCAGCACATCCTGCTTGGACGGGAAATCGTCGAGGTACTCATTGAGCCAAACCGCCCAGTTGCGCGAGGTGGAAATCTTGTCTCCTTCGAGGTTGAGGAACTCGTTGGAGGGTACATTGTCCGGCAAGTTGTAGCCCTGCGCTTTGAGCATAGCGGGGAAGACGATGCAATGGAAGACGATATTGTCCTTCCCGATGAAATGAATCATTCGCGTGTCGCTGTTCTTCCACCATTGTTCCCAGTTGCCGAACTTGTCCGGTTCTTTTTCGCACAGCTCGATGGTGTTGGAGATATAGCCGATAGGTGCGTCGAACCAGACGTAGAGCACTTTGCCTTCGGCTCCATCAACCGGGACGGGTATTCCCCAGTCGAGGTCACGCGTCACAGCGCGCGGTTTGAGTCCGCCGTCCAGCCAAGACTTGCACTGTCCATAGACGTTCGGACGCCATTCCTTGTGGTTGTTGAGAATCCAGTCCTCCAGCCACGCCTGATATTGGTCGAGCGGCAGATACCAGTGTTTGGTCGCTTTCTTGGTCAACGGATTGCCAGTCTCGGCGTTATAGGGATTAATCAGTTCGTCGGGCGAGAGTGTTGCTCCGCATTTCTCGCACTGGTCACCGTACGCGCCGAGCGAATGGCATCTCGGACACTCGCCACGGATGTTCCGGTCGGTAAGGAAATGCCCTGTCTCCGGGTCATAGAACTGCTCTGAAGTCTCTTCCACGAATTGTCCCGCGTCGTACATCTTGCGGAAATAGTCGGCGGCGAACTTGTGATGGATGTCGGATGTCGTGCGCGAGTAGATATCGAACGAAATGCCGAAGTCGGCGAACGAACGCTTGATCAGTTCGTGGTATCTATCCACTACCTGCTGCGTTGTTATTCCTTCTTTCCGTGCGCGAATAGTAACCGGCACACCGTGTTCATCGCTTCCGCAAACGAAGAGTACTTTTTTTCCTTTCAAACGCAAATAGCGTGCGTAAATGTCCGCCGGCACATACACTCCTGCGAGGTGTCCGATATGGACGGGACCGTTCGCATAAGGCAGTGCGGCTGTGATTAAAGTGCGATTAAATGCCATATTTTGTGTATTTTTTGTACAAAAATAATTATTTTCCATAATTTTTTTGCATATATCAAAAAAAAGTTGTACTTTTGCGGTCGCAAAACGTGTTTTACAAGGGAGTTGTATTTTTTTGCCCCTGTTTGTGATTTTCAAAATCGGGTGCAAAGGTACGAAAAAAAAATGAAAAATACAAATAAATCGGTGAAAAAAAATCTATCATATTGGGTTTTGCTACTCGCTGTGCTGTTTAGCAGTACAGTTGAGGCAAGAGTGAGTGTGAGTAATTATCTAGGTGCGTATGTTGACGCCGGAGAATGGAGTCTGCTACCGAAGAATAGTTCTTATAAACCCAGTTTGGGAGTTGCAGGTGGCGCAGGTTTTCTATACGAATTGCGGTTAGGCGAGATGTATAGTTCGACCCGTTTTCTTCTTGATATCGGTGTGGGCGCGCAATACGGTTTTACCAGTTACAAACAGAGCAGCAGTTCGGTGGTGGAATTAGGAACACTGAATCCTGCAGAAAATCCAAGCGAACCAGTGCAGTATGACCTGAACGGTGACAAGTTTGTATATGTATATGACATACAAAATCGACACGACCAATACCAGAACCTCGCGGTGCAAGTTCCTTTGATGGTTGGTTTCCAGCATCGCAAGTTCTATATGTTAGCTGGAGCCAAATTAGACGCCAATTTGTACACTAAAGCATTTACAACTGCCAATTTGAGTACATACGGTCGATACGAAGAGGTGGATGACATGCGTAACCAACCGGAGTACCAATTCTTTGAAAATATTCCTTTAAAAAAAGATACCTCTGCCCGATTCGAAACTATCAATGTGAACGTGAGTGTGGAGATAGGCGGTCGAATAGGTCTTTTGGCAGAGGGTACCGGATATGACGTGCCGAAACAATCGGTGGAATGCAGAATTGCCGGTTTTGTAGATTATGGAATTAAAGATATTCGTCGAAGGACATCGTCAGACTTGGACGGATTTTCCGTAAAAAAAGGACTAAAATACGATACGGACCCGACATCTCCATCGTACGTGTATAAATCCACGTCAATGGTGGACAATTTAGGCGTGAATGACATCATGGTCACCAAAGGTTTCGCTTCGATAGTGAACAATCTGGTCATCGGAATCAAATTTACCGTGCTGTTCCAGATGCCAGAAAAGGGCAAGTGCGTCATCTGTCAGGATGGCTACCAGAGTTTAATTCACGGAGGTAGAGGTGGCGTGAAGTACGAGGAATAAATCATCTTCTTTCACCTCGCGAATAGTTCCTTCTCGTGCAACCGAGATATGACCAGTTTCTTCCGATACCACAATGCAAGTGGCATCGGATTTTTCTGCTAATCCGAGTGCAGCGCGGTGGCGGAGGCCATAATACTGTGGGATATTCTGGTTTTTGCTGACCGGCAGGATACATGCTGCAGCGACCATTTTGCCATCACGTATAATAAGAGCGCCATCGTGAAGCGGCGTGTTTTTGAAGAATATATTCTCAATTAGGCGTGCAGAGAGCACCGCATCCAGCCGTTCTCCCGTGTCCGCTATTTCCTTAAGCATGTCTTCGCCGGGAAGGACAATCAATGCACCGGTTTTAGTAGATGCCATATGCCGACAAGCCTGAATGATTTCCAATATCTGTTGCCGTGATGCTGCATTCTCCTCCGGTGTTCTACGATGGAAGAGTTGTAGAGAAGAGAATCGTGCTCCGATTCGGAAAAAGAAGGAGCGTATTTCTTCTTGAAAAATAACAATGAGTGCAATTGCTCCAACGGATATAATACGGTCGAACAAAGCACCCGTGAGATCAAGTTGAAAAACAAAACTGACAAGAAACCAGACAATCAAGAACGATAAAATTCCCCAAAAGAGATTAGCCACGCCGCTTTTTCTAAGCAAGCGGTACGTCTCAAAAAGGATACATGTGACCAACAAGATGTCTATCAAATCTTTGAATCCAAAAGAAAAAGCCAGAAAATGCATACTATTATTTATTGTTTTGTCATTTACTTTTTTATTTAAAGAGTCATTGAGTATTCAGTAACTCAAATAGGGTGATTGTCTGTAGCGTGGCAGCAACATCATGTGTACGAAGAATATCTGCTCCGTGTTCGAGGGCGTATAGCTGTAACGCCTGAGTGGCGGAGAGACAGGTGTCCGGCGAGAGTCCGAGTGGTTTGTACACCATTGATTTGCGACTAACTCCGACCAGGATGGGCAGGTTGTATACGCGAAGTTCACTCAGCTGTCGCATACAATCATAATCCGCCTCCGTGCTTCCGATAAATCCAAATCCGGGATCGAGGATAAGTTCCATATCCAGCATTTCCTTTTTTTGGGCAGGCAAATTGAGTTGTCCGAGCAAAGTCCATATATAAGGAATTTTAAACGCGCGCACGACCTCATACATGGCTTCACTCCCTCCGGATATATCATTTATTATCATGTGTCCGAACCGTTCCAACGCCAGCCAAGCAATTTTCGGTCGAAAAGTATCCAATGATAATTGAGCGTTCGGCAGTGTATGGCGAATGGCAGTCAAGGCGGGCTCCAAACGAGCCCATTCATCTTCTTCGGAAACAGGAATACTACCGGGTCTTGTGGAGCAGCCACCTATATCCAGAATATCCGCTCCGTTGGCAATTGCGTTCTTCGCCCATATGACGACATCTTCCTGTTTTGTCAATCTTGAAGCCGGATAAAAACTATCCGGTGTCACGTTCCCTATTGCCATTATTTTTGCTTTCACGATGCAAAGATACTGCTTTTTTTGCAAATAATTGACGATTTTATGAGAAAAATGCACTTTTTTTACATTTTTTGCCCAAAAGTTTCGTAAGTTTGCAAAAAAAGTTGTATCTTTGCAGGCTGAAACGTGTGTACGGGTATGTACGTACGTGCAAACAGTTAAAAGAAAGATATTAAAAACCCAAACAAAAGAATATGAAAAACGTATTTAAGTATCTATTGATTGTGTCCGTGGGGATGGCAATTGTATCGTGTCAGCAACGTGAGTTAAACACGCGTGTTAGTAACACTACAGGTTGGAATTATTTCGACAAAAAGACCACAAATTTCCAAGCCAATGAAGGTGTGGGAAATGTCAATCCGGTCGGAATGATACCTATTCAGGGTGGTGTGTTTACTATCGGAGAGAAAGATGAGTTTATAACAGCTCCCCGCAACAACGAGACACGTACTTTAACCGTTAGTTCATTTTACATGGACAAGTACGAAGTAACGAACCTGAACTGGAACGAGTATCTGCACTGGTTAGAGTTTGTGTTCGGAACAGCCGCTCCTGAGTTGGTTGATGCCGCTCGCCCAGACCATAAAGTATGGCGCGAGGATTTGGCATACAACGATCCTTATGAGGACAACTATTTTGAGCATCCCGCGTTCTCGTTCTATCCTATTGTAGGTGTTACATGGGAACAAGCGATGCAGTATTCACAGTGGCGTACCGACCGTGTAAACGAAATGGCTCTTATTAACTGCGGAGCGATGCAGATACCTGATTTCTCTATTATCGCACGTGAGTTCGAGGAGGACGAAGTGGAAGAATGGCAGCAGGAGAATCCGGGCTACGAACTCGTTCCTGTAGAGAAGCCGAGTGATGAAGATCCGGAGCAGACAGTTACCGTTTATCGTGTGGAATACAAGTGGATTCGTGACAAATTCATATTCAATACTGAGAAATACTTAATGGATGCTAATTATGTTCCGGCATATGGACGCAAGCCAAAACTTGATAGTTATGACACTAACCGTAAGGTGACCATCGCCGACGGTATCTTCGTTACAGGATATCGCCTTCCGACTGAAGCAGAGTGGGAATTTGCAGCATATGCTCCGGTATCAGGAGAAGACGGTTTAACTATTGAGGGCAAGATCTATCCGTGGAGCGGTTATCATCCCCGTGACATGACTAAAAAGAATTTAGGTATGATGCAAGCTAACTATGTTCGCGGACGTGGTGATATGATGGGTGTCAGCGGAGCACTGAACGACCGCCGAGTTATCACGAACCCGGTTGACGAGTTTGCTCCTAACGATTTCGGTTTGTATAACATGGCCGGAAACGTAAATGAATGGGTAATGGATGTCTATCGTGAGACTACTTTCCAAGAAGCGACCGAGTATAACTCCTATCGTGGTAACATATATAGCCATCCGGTATTGGACGAAGAAGGTAATTTCCAAGTGGATTCGTTAGGATGCATCATGATTTCATGGGGTAAAGATGATGATAAGCGCGATGTCCGTGATGGTGATCCGGCTAACAGGATTGATACCGACTACCAAATGCCGATAGATACAGTAGGCATGGAGAATCTGGAGAACTATAAGTCCGAACCAACGGATATATTAGCTCCTCGTATTACCAAGAAAACCCGTGTATATAAAGGCGGTTCATGGGCAGATCGTATATATTGGCTGAATCCGTCCACACGTCGTTATTTAGAGCAAGATCAAGCATCTTCGAAAATCGGTTTCCGTTGTGCAATGTCCACGTTAGGCGACCAGATCCCAGGTACTCCTGTTACGAAATAATAATACAAAAAGAATCAATAATTAAAGTATATATAATATGCAATTTCCAGAAAATTTGCGCTATACAAGCGAGCATGAATGGATTCGCGTAGAGGGCGAAGAAGCTTTTGTAGGTATCACAGATTATGCACAATCCGAGTTAGGTGAAATCGTGTTCATTGATGTGCCTACCGTTGGCGAGACCGTAGGACAGGGTGAAGTATTCGGTTCTATCGAAGCTGTAAAGACAGTAAGTGATTTGAATATGCCTGTTACCGGCGAAGTGCTGGAAGTCAATGGAGCTCTGGATGTTCAGCCAGAATTGGTGAACAATGATCCGTATGGAGAAGGATGGATCATCCGTATCTCCGTGAAAGACGCGGCAGAATTGGAGAACCTGATGGATGCTGCAAAGTACGAAGCAGGGTTGTAATCAGGGAAACAACTTTTGTCAATAATAATAAGGAGAGTCGGATATGCGACTCTCCTTATTATATGTATATGCACGTTATTATATATGTATATGCGTATTATATATATGTGTTATTATATATGTATATGCGTATTATATATATGCGTAAGAATGCGTGTATTATATAAGTATATGTGTATTATATATGTATATGCGTTATTATATATTATATACGTATTAAATATGTATATGCGCTTACGCGCGCGCAAAAGATGTTTATCTAAGTGCAAAGGAATAAGGAAGACAGAACTATTTTGTACCAAGGATGTTTAATGGTGGTCAATCAAGATAGAGGAATATGTCGGAATGGAATCGTAGAACGCGAGGTTGGTGTTGTTAATATTTACGCAAAGCGTATTTGGACCGTTATGGAGCAAAAGCCAAGGAACATTAAAGAGGCGGTTGTAGTTAACTGCTTGGTCCAATGTTCGTTGCGTGATAGCGACTGTTTCGGCTTTACATTCTATAATCATGAGTGGACTCATTGTATTGTCGTAAACAACAGCGTCGGCACGAAAACATTTCCTATTCAATGATTTATCCTTACCCATTTGAAAGGCTATTTCTACGGCAATGAGCGAAGCGGGATAGCCCAACTGCTCCACCATTCGGTGAAGCAATTGTTGGCGAACCCATTCTTCCGGAGTGAGTCGGACCCATCTGTGGCGCCACTCACAGAAAATCTGCTCTTTGCCGTTTTGAAAACGCGTTTTCAAAACAGACCGTTGCGCTGTTAGACCGCTATCGCTGTTGGAACGTTGCGCTGTTAGACCGCTATCGCTGTTGGAACGTTGCGCTGTTAGACCGCTATCGCTGTTGGAACGTTGCACTGTTAGACTGTTGCGTTGCACTGTTAGACCGCTGAGCTGTTAGATTATTTCAGATAGTTATCTTTGAGGGAGCAGGTGCGGTTGAGTACAAGATGTTCTGAAGTAGTGTCCGGATCAACCACGAAGTACCCTTGTTTTAATAACTGATAGTGATTTTCTTGTTCGATGCCATCCACCAAAACAGGAGCATGCAATTCTTTGCGTAGCGAGCCTTCTATCTTAATTGTCTTTATTTCAAGGCTATTCGGGTTGAGCAGGTCCCGGAAGTCACCTTCTTCGGCGCTTGGGTTCTCTACCGCGAAGAGACGATCGTAGAGCCGCACCTCGGCATCGAGGCATGAGTTGCACTCTACCCAGTTGATGGTAGCTTTTGTTTTGCGGTTTCCTCCTTCCGTTCCTGACTTGGAGTTCGGGTCGTAAGTAGCATAGACCGTTGTAATATTGCCGTCCGCATCCTTGTCGCATCCTGTAGCCTGAATGATATAGGACGCTTTGAGTCGCACTTCTCTTCCTCCAGGGCTGAGTCGGAAGAACTTGTTGTCAGCTTGTTCAAGGAAGTCTCCGCGCTCGATGAACAGTTCTCGTCCGAATCTCAGTTCACGTGTACCGAGTTCAGGATGTCCATCAATGTTCTCTGCGGTGAGCGTTTCTCCTTCTCCTTCATAATTGGTGATGATGAGTTTGACGGGATCAAAGATAGCGCAAACCCTCGGAGCAGTCTCCTTGAGGTCCTCGCGTATGGTGTGTTCGAGTAGACCTTGGTCAATCATTCCTTCCACTTTGGTGTAGCCGATACGCTCCATGAAGTTGCGTATGGCCATAGGCGTATAGCCACGACGGCGGAGACCGCAGACAGTCGGCATTCTCGGGTCGTCCCAACCTGCTACAAGTCCTTCTTTGACGAGTTGGAGCATTTTGCGTTTGGACATTACGGTATAGGTAATGTTGAGGCGGTTGAACTCGCGTTGTTTGGGACGATAGTCCGGTCCGTAAGGCGATAGTCCGCAGAAGTTAGGTCCGCTGAACTGGTCGATAAAATAGTCGTAGAGCGGGCGGTGTACTTCGAACTCCAGCGTACAGATAGAGTGGGTTACGCCCTCAAAATAATCGCTTTGACCATGCGCAAAGTCGTACATTGGATATACGTTCCATGTGCGCCCGGTACGATGGTGAGGGTGTGAGGTTATGATTCGATAGATGATCGGATCGCGGAAGTGCATGTTGGGGTTCGCCATGTCAATTTTTGCACGGAGTACCATTTTTCCTTCCTCTATTTCGCCGCGTTGCATAGCTTCGAAGAGCCTCAGGTTTTCCTCAATGGGACGGTCACGGTAAGGCGAAGCGACACCGGGTTCTGTCGGTGTACCTTTCTGCTCGGCTATTTGCTCTGCGGTCTGTTCGTCCACATATGCTTTTCCTTGTTTGATGAACATGATAGCGAGGTCGTAGAGTTGCCGGAAGTAATCGGAGGCATAGAAGATATGTCCCCACTTGAAACCAAGCCATGCGATGTCTCTTTCGATGGTCTCTACGTACTCGGTGTCCTCTTTAGCAGGGTTGGTGTCGTCGAAACGGAGGTTGCACACGCCGTTGTATTTCTCGGCGATGCCGAAGTCCATGCAGATAGCTTTGACGTGGCCGATGTGCAGGTAGCCGTTGGGCTCCGGCGGGAAACGTGTCTGAATACGTCCGTTGTTGACTCCCTCTGCGAGGTCTTTCTCTACGATTTGCTCAATGAAGTTGAGCGATTTCTCTTCTGTTTGGATTTTTTCGTTCTCCATATATGTTGCTTTTTAGTCGTTAGTCGAAGTTTGTATTTTCTGTTTAAGGCGGGCATAGATAAGTGCATAGACGAAGCGGTCGAACTGCGTGTATATTTTTTGCTTGCCTGTTTTTTTGAGGATGGGTGCATCAGGATCGGGTTTGCCAGTGTCGAGTTGTTTGTCGAAGCGCTCACGGAGTTCTGCCAGCTCGGAGGAATCAGAAGAAAGGTATTGGTTGGTGAGTCGTTGTGCCTCCGCCATGATTTCCATATTCTGTTTTTCCGCTCCGCGAGGTGGTTTTTTCTTAAAATTGCGTTGATCGACCTGTGTATATGCATGTTTCTCTTCCAACACGAGTCTTCCTTGCGCGTCGTACCTGCGCGTTCTGCGATAAATGATTTTATCTTTGCGATTGAGTTTGCCAATCAGGTCTTCAAAGATAGATGTCAGACTAAATTTTGCCATAGTGTCGTTATGCTAAAAGATGCTTGTGATCTGCTGTATAACCTAGGTATCACCTAGGTATCACCTATGTATCACCTAGGGTAGTCTCGATGGAGTCTCGTAGAAACCATTATGCTCTCACGATGCCTCTGGTTGAATTTTGTATAAATTGCAGAATGGTATCGCGTTCCAACGATTGAGGTAGTGTATTTTCAATTCGTTCCAAAGCCTGCGATGTGATCAGCCCGCTATTATAAACGATGCGGTACACTTCTTGAATTGTGTGAATCTGTTCCGGTGTGAATCCACGTCGGTTCAGTCCAACGGAGTTGATGCCGCAGAAAGCGATGGGTTCACGTGCCACGATGGCATAAGGCGGGATATCTTTGTTTATTTTGGATCCCCCCTGAATCATACAATGCGGTCCGATGTGTGAGAATTGGTGTACGAGCGTTCCTCCACCGATGATGGCGAAATCGTCCACTTCGACTTCTCCTGCCAACTGTGTGACGTTGGACATAATGATGTTATCGTGGAGGATGCAATCGTGTGCGATGTGGCAATACGCCATGATGAGGTTGTTATTGCCGACGATTGTTTTGCCTTTTGATGCTGTTCCTCTGTGAATGGTGACAAATTCCCTGAGCACACAGTTATCGCCGATAACCGCCCACGTCTCTTCTCCTTTGAACTTGAGGTCCTGCGGAATCGCTCCGATGACAGCAGAGGGGAAGACATGACAGTTCTTACCGAGTTGTGTAAATCGGCAAATGGTAGCATTGGAGTCAATGACGCAATTATCCCCAATGATAACATCCTTGTCGATGGTAACAAAAGGTCCAATTTGGACGTTTTCGCCAATTATGGCTTCGGGATGTATGCATGCAAGTTTACTAATCATATCTATGCAGATTATTTATTCACTAAGTATTTGGTTTCTCAGCCGGCGTACGCATTGTGTATTGAATGTGTGTCCGGGTTTGTAGGCAATAATTCTTCCCTGGAGTCTCATTCCCAACAGGGAGAAGTCTCCGATTATGTCGAGCAGTTTATGTCTTGCCGGTTCGTTGGGATAGTTCAAAGGCGAGAGATATCCGAGTTTTTGGGCATCCAAGCGTGGTTGTCCCATTTTGTCGCAGAAATAGTCCATTCCCGATTGGGAGAGTTCCTGCTCGTAGATGACGAGTGCATTTTTGAGGTCTCCTCCTTTGATTAGTCCGACTCTCAATAGCGGTTCTATTTCCCTCACGAAGCAGAACGTCCTTGCCGCGGCTATTTCTCGCACATAGTCGTTCAGATTGGTGAGTGTGGCATGTTGCTCCCGCAGTATGTTCGAAGGAAAAGCGATGGTTACATCGACCTCGTAGTTTTTGCAAGGTTCTATGCGCATAGTATTTCCGTGTTCGGAGATGTATTCGATGGGCTCCTGGACTACAAATACTTGTTGTTCAGCGTCTTGTTCTACCAATCCTACCCGTTGAATCTCGGAGATAAAGGGCCTTGCGCTGCCATCGAGTATAGGCATTTCGGGTGCATCCACGTCAATAATGCAGTTATCGACTCCCATGGCGTACAAAGCGCTGAGCGCGTGTTCGACCGTACTCACTTTCCATTTTCCCCTTTCGAGCACGGTTCCTCTTTCCGTAGCGGAAACATAATCAGCGAGCGCCTGATAGCAAGGCTGTTTAGGCAAGTCCACCCGTCTGAGACACACGCCGGTATTTGGGTCAGCCGGTCGGAAAGTAGCCGTAACATGCAATCCAGTATGCAATCCTACTGAGTTGAGTGTAAAAGGTTCTTTTATTGTATGTTGTTTCATATTGTCCTATTCGTTTAGGGCACTTCTAAAAAATCCCCGTTTAATGTTGTTGTCCGCTTTGTTTGAATCGCACGACCGCTCTACGCCAAAGGGCGGCATCAATGGCCGGATATCCCATGTATGTGCCCGGTTTGCGAATACTGTTAGCGACTCCGGTCTGTGCACCAAAGACCGTATTGTCCGCTATTTCTATATGTCCCGCGACGCCAACTTGTCCCGCGAGAATACAATGTTTTCCAACCTTAGTACTTCCGGCTATTCCGACTTGCGCGCACAAGAAAGTTGATTCTCCAACCTCCACATTATGTGCTATTTGTACGAGGTTGTCAATTTTGGCATTTTTGTGTATGACAGTTGATCCCATCATAGCGCGGTCAATAGTAGTGTTAGCGCCTATTTCCACATCATCTTCAATAATGACGTTACCTATCTGCGGTATTTTGCGGTTAATGCCTTGTTGATCCGGTTCGAACCCGAAACCATCCGATCCGACCACGACCCCTGCGTGAAGGATGCAGTTTGCGCCGATGTGACAGTGGGCATATACTTTTACTCCCGCAAACAAAACCGTGTTATCGCCAATGGTAACGTTGTCTCCGATATAGACGTTCGGATAAATCTGCACTTTTTTTCCCACATGCACGTTGTGTCCGATATAAGCGAAAGCTCCGACGTACGCATCTTCGGGAATCTCAACGTCTTCGCATATGAAAGAAGGTTGCTCAATACCTTGTTTGGGAGGATTCATGGCTTTTGAGACGAGCTGCAGCAACTGTCCCATAGCTCCGCGTGCGTTGTCAACGAGAATGACAGATGGATGAGAGTTGCCTGTTCCCATTTGTTCTTCGCAGACAAGTGTCCGTGTAACCAGCACTACTCCAGCTTTCGTGTTTTTGAGGAACGGGACATATTTTTCGTCCGTAACGAACGCCAAATGATGCTGTTGAGCGGATTCGATGGGTGCTACGTCGCTGACTTTTGCGTCAGGATTTCCTATCAATTTACCTCCCAACAAAGTTGCTATTTGCTGTGCGTTGAATTGCATTGTAGTAATAAATTTCAAATTATGGGCACTTCTAAAAATTCCACGTTTTTAGTTAAGCCCGTTGTTAATAAATTTGGCACTTTTATATTGCTTTCGGTTTTTTCTTGGCATCTTGTTGGTTTTAACTCGGTTACAATGCCCGCATTGCGCCCTCATTCAAACCAGCAATCTACTCAAGATAAAACTCGAAATCAAAATAAAGCAATTTTTAGAAGCGCCCTGTATTATTCCAGACGATACCTAAACAAGTATCGTTTAGTAGGTTTCCTTGTCAACGCCGCAAGGTCAAGAATTTCACTTGCCTCGGCAATGTCTCTCACGGTTCCATCGGAATAAAGGATGTCGATGGAATCTGCTTTTTCCGAGTATGTATTACTGGTTGAAACATGTTCGCTCCACATGTATTGCGCCTCATCTTTACTAATGCCCAATGCCTGCGCATACATTGTGTTCAGGGCATTTTTTTGTTCGTCGGTAAGCGGCGAGTCTATCAATTCTCCGCGAAAGAGGCGTCGGTTGATAAAACTGCTACTTAACGCAGAGAGCACTTTGTCTCCGCTACTTATCCAAGCCTTGATAGCCG
Source organism: uncultured Bacteroidales bacterium (assembly GCA_900319995.1). Taxonomy (GTDB): domain Bacteria; phylum Bacteroidota; class Bacteroidia; order Bacteroidales; family Paludibacteraceae; genus Colicola. The sequence goes on along the minus strand of ONQO01000018.1, from coordinate 11,126 downwards.
AAAGGACATCGTTGTCGTCGAGTAGTGCGTATTGATCCAAAGCCTCACTTTGAGGTGCGAACATATCCACGGTTACTTGCTGGTAGAGGAAATAGCGCAAAGCCGGAGAGCAGAATAACTCCTTACCCGCTTGTTCTGAGTCCTTTACGCATTGTGCCTTCGCGAGTTCTTTGGCTCGCGACAAGATTTTGATCAGATGCTGCTCAGCGGCGACGGATGTTTTGTGGAGATAGACCTGCCAATACATGAGCCTTCTTGCGACCAAAAATTTCTCTACGGAATAAATGCCTTTCACCTGAACCACCAGTTTGTCGTTCCGCACGTCCATCATTTTAAGCAATCTCTCACTTGCGACGCGCCCTTCTTGTACACCAGTAAAGAAGCTGTCTCGGCAAAGGTAATCCATTCGGTCCACGTCTAACTGGCTTGAAATCAGTTGGTGCAGGAAGTGTTTATGGTACTCGTTTTTAAAAATGGCAATAGCCATATCAAGCGGCTTATGAGTCCCATTTTTTGTTTTTTGTGAAAGATCGTCATTTATACGCTGCATCATGAGCAGCGAAATGTCTTCGTGTGTTACGCCGTCCACGAGAGTATGCTCCAAGACATGTGAGAAAGGACCGTGTCCGATGTCGTGCAGCAGAATAGCGATCATGGCCGATGTTTCTTCCTCCGGAGTGATGTCCACCTCTTTGAGTCTCAGCGAAGTGATTGCCTCATGCATGAGATGCATAGCCCCGATAGAATGTCCGAAACGGCTATGTAGTGCTCCGGGATAGACGAGATATGAAAGCCCGAGTTGTCGTATACGGTTCAAACGCTGCACATAAGGATGCTGTAACACATCGTAAACCAATTCGTTAGGTATAGACAAGAACCCGAAAACAGGGTCGTTGATAATCTTCCTTTTATTAATCATAAACACATTCCAATAAACACACATTTCTGTGCGCACACTAATTCAGGCCCGTCCAGTGTAGATAAAAGAAGTAGCTAAGGCAAAGAAAATTACGAAAAAAGAGCTAAAAAAGCAGAAAAAGTCAAGAAAGTTTGCATATGTCGTTTTTTTTGCGTACCTTTGCAGCGAAATTGCGGTAGTGTGCATATACGCGCACATAGTACGCGCAAAAAATATTGTATAACAAAACAAGAATTTTATGATTACTTGGGAGTACAGAAGTCCGATTTAGGGCATTAAAATTTGTTGAAGAAATGGCAAAAAATCCAAAGTACATTATTGAAGTGAACCATGTCTCCAAACAGTTCGGAGACGGCAAGTTCGCGCTGAATGACGTAAGTCTTCAGGTAGAGAAGGGCGAGTTTGTAACCATTCTTGGACCTTCGGGTTGCGGCAAAACCACACTCCTCCGCTGCATAGCGGGTTTTCAAGTGGCCAGTTCGGGAGAAATTCTGCTGAAAGGCGAAGATGTCACCAAGACTCCGCCATACAAACGTCCCGTGAACACGGTATTTCAGAAGTACGCTTTGTTTCCCCATCTGAATGTATTTAACAATGTCGCCTTCGGTTTGAAACTAAAGAAGGAAGATCCGGAGACCATAAAGAAAAAAGTACGTCAGGCGTTGAAGATGGCGAACCTAACAGGTTACGAAGAACGCAAAGTAGATACCTTAAGCGGCGGTCAACAGCAACGAGTAGCCATAGCACGAGCAATAGTGAATAAGCCGGAAGTGCTGTTATTGGATGAGCCATTGAGCGCTTTGGATTTGAAAATGCGCCATGACATGCAGATAGAGTTAAAGGAGCTGCATGAGCAATTAGGCATAACGTTCATCTATGTGACTCACGACCAAGAGGAAGCTCTGACGCTGAGCGACCGTGTGGTGGTCATGAACGAGGGCAAAATTCAACAAATAGGTACGCCTACAGATATTTACAACGAGCCGCAAAACTGCTTTGTAGCCGATTTTATCGGAGAAAGCAATATTCTGAGCGGCACAATGATCAAGGACAAGAAAGTAGAGTTCTGCGGTCAAGTGTTCGATTGTATCGATGAGGGATTCGGCGAGAACAATCCGGTAGATGTGGTTATTCGTCCTGAAGATATCTATGTTTGGGACAAGTCGTTAGAGAAACGCGGTAAGATCCTCGGTCAGGAAGAAGACGATGCGGAAGACCGCGTGCCGAAAGGTAAGTTCACCAAATGGTATGGTGAGGTACAAAGCTGTATCTTCAAAGGTGTTCACTACGAGATGCGTGTGTTGACTCCCGGCGGTTATGAGTTTCTCATCCAAGATTATCATGAATACTTGCCCGGAACGGAAGTTGGGATGTTGGTACGTCCGGAGGATATCCAGATAATGAAGAAAGAACATTTTATCTACAATTATCTGGATGGCGAAGTTCTTAAAAACGGCAAAGTTCGTTTTCTGGGCGCGGACTGGGAAGTGAATGAAGGTCAAGTGGAACGTTTTTCCGCCGGCGACAAGGTTCAGGTGCGTGTACCATTCCGCTCCATCGACCTACAGGACTATGAAGAAGAAGGAACGTTGAGCGGCGAAGTTCATTTTATTCTCTTCAAAGGAAACCACTATCACCTTACTATCCGTACGGATACGGGATATGATTTTTACGCCAATACCAATGATGTATGGGATGATGGAGATCGCGTAGGAATCGTTATACCGAAAGATGATATATTGCTTTCTGCTGTAGAAGGTTGAAAATTTAAGATAGAGAGTTGAAAGCAATGAACAAAGTCATTCAAATATTTTCTTCGCGAAGAACATGGGCATGGCCGTATGTGCTTTTTCTGGCACTATTCGTTGTACTCCCTCTGATCTTGGTGGGAGTATATGCGTTCACGGACATAGACCATAAGTTTACATTACACAATTTCGCGAAGTTTTTTAGTCATAGCGAGGCGATACAGACCTTTTTGTATTCGCTGATGATAGCCGTATTTAACACCGCTATATGTCTTCTTATCGGTTATCCCGCCGCCTATATCATGGCTCAAGAGGATTTTCGGACGCCTAAAGTGATGGCGATGCTGTTTATCCTCCCCATGTGGATAAATTTCCTGCTTCGTACCGTAGCTACCGTAGAGCTGTTCAATATGTGTGGTCTTCCATTAGGTGAAGGCGCTTTGCTTTTCGGACTATGCTACGACTATCTGCCGTTCATGATTTATCCGATCTACAATACGTTGCAAAAGATGGATAATTCGCTTGTTGAAGCGGCGCAAGATTTGGGTGCAAATCGCTGGAAATGTTTCTGGAAGATCATCGTACCGTTGAGTATGCCCGGTGTATATAGCGGTATAGTGATGGTGTTCATGCCCACCGTGAGCACTTTTGCCATAGCCGAACTGCTGACGCATAACAATATCAAATTGTTCGGTTCTCTGATCCAAGATTATATCACGACAACCGACCTGCTGAACTACGGCGCCGTGTTGTCATTAGTGCTGTTGATTATCATAGGTTTGACATCGTTCTTCGGCGACCATGACAGCGACAGCGAAGAGAAAGGAGGGCTGGTATGAGAAGATTATTGGCAGTTAGCTTTTGGCTGTTAGCTGTTAGTTTTGCTACTTTCGGGCAGTCCAAACTGAAATATAATCTGCGAGTAGGCACGACAGGGCATGTAACGTTGATGGATTCGTTTCCGGAGAGTTATTCCTCCGAGAAAATCAATATCAGCATCATGCTTTCGGAATTCAGTACGCGGAAAATGGATAGTCTCGATTTTGTTTTCGCAGACCAGTATCTGCCGGAGTTGGGATTATGGGGCGATAGCATATATCATTATACCGACGAGGCGGACGCTGAATGGACAGTATGGAAGAACCGGAAAGACACGAAGAACAAGAAAGAGAAAGTGATGCGTCAAAATGCGTACGAGGCGTTTGAGACCTATGTTCGCCAAGCGACGGACAGCAGTCGAGGCGGCACGGCCTGGTTGGGTTGGTTGTGTGCCGGTCTGCTGTTCATGGCCGGAGCGGTATATGTATTCGTACAATTTTATCGCAGGCGCTTGGAGAAAAAACTGAGTTCTGTCGAGCAAGAAATGTTGCGTCGCAAACGCATGGGTAATCGTCGTCATTACGGTTCACAGTTATACTTATGGCTATTATTATTGGTACTCTATGCCCCCATAGCACTAATAGTGGTGTTCTCTTTTACCAAGAGCAAAATTCTTGGTAACTGGACGGGATTCTCGTTTGAGTTGTACTCCAACCTGTTCACAGGCAAAGCAGACGCGGGTTTGAACAGTGCAATCGGATACACCGTGGTAATTGCACTCATCGCGGCTGTTTGCTCAACGATACTCGGGACATTGGCGGCAATAGGAATTTACAATATGCGTGCAAGACAGCGCAAAGCCATTAGTTTTCTCAACTCGGTGCCGATGATTAACCCGGATATCATTACCGGTATATCATTATTCTTGCTCTTCGTGGCATTAGGTATCAGCCAAGGTTTGGCAACTGTGTGTATTGCGCATGTAGTTTTTTGTACGCCCTATGTGGTGTTGAGCGTTCTTCCCCGTTTGAGCCGCATGAATCCGAATACCTATGAAGCGGCATTGGATTTAGGGGCGACTCCTTTCCAAGCCTTGCGAAAAGTGATGATGCCGGAGTTATGGCCCGGTATGTTAAGCGGATTTATTCTTGCGCTGACTCTGTCGGTGGATGATTTCGGTGTTACCTTTTTTACGAAGGGTAGCGGCGGTTTGGAGACGCTGAGTACGTTCATTTATTCGGATGCCCGTAAAGGCGGACTGACGCCAGAGTTGCGTCCATTGTTCACTATTATTTTGATTGTCATGCTCGCTGCATTGGTAATCATAAATATCCGAGACAAGAAAAAAGAAAACAGACAATAAACATAAATTCACTAAAAGTCAAATTGTATGAAAAAAATTTTTGTATCAGTACTGGCGATTACAGCCATTGTGTTAACTTCATGCGGCGGCATGGATCGTGCACATCAACTCAAAGTGCTCAACTGGGCAGATTATATTGATGAGGAAGTCAAGACAAATTTTGAGCAGTGGTATTATGACCAAACGGGCGAAAAAGTGCAACTTGTTTATGAGACATTCGACATTAACGAGACCGCTTTAACGAAAATTGAGGTTGGTCACGAAGACTATGATGTATTCTGCCCATCGGAGTACATTATAGAGCGAATGCTGAAAAAAGACCTGCTCATTCCTATCCAGAAAGAGTTGATTAATGACTCAATTAACTATTTTGACAACATTTCCCCGTTTGTGCTGAACAAATTTCAGCAAATGGCCCCGAACGAAGGCGTACGTGTAAGCGACTATACGGCAGGCTACATGTGGGGCACAACCGGTTTTATCTATAACCCGCAGCATGTGAATCGTGAAGATTTGCAATCATGGGCAGCTGTTCTTGATCCGAAATTCGAGAACCGTATTCTGATGAAGGACGCTTTCCGTGATGTATATTCCGTCCTTGTATTGTATGCATTCCACGACCAAATAGAGGCAGGTGAAGTGGATCGCGATGAGCTCATCCGTAACATTACTCCCGAGCGCGTTGCTGCTGTAAGAGAAGTCTTGCTGCAAGCCAAGAAACAGATTTGTGGATGGGAAGTGGACTTCGGAAAGGAAGAGATGACCAAAGGCAAAGCATGGCTGAATTTGAGTTGGTCCGGTGATGCCCAGTTTGCCATTGAAGAGGCTGCAGAAATGAATGTGGTTCTCGATTACATCGTACCGGAAGAAGGTTCGAATGTATGGTTCGACGGCTGGGTTATACCGAAATATGCGAAGAATATCAAGGCAGCCACCTATTTCATTGACTATATGTGCCGTGCCGACAATGCACTTGCCAACATGACAGAGATAGGTTATGTATCTTGTGCCGGAGGCGAGAAAGCAGCTCCAATTATTCTGTCAGCTCAGAACGATGAGGAAGAATGGCCGGAGACCGTTGACGCAAGTTATTTCTTCGGAGAAGAACCGATAGAAGTGGACGGAAAGATGCTTGATCCTCATGCCTTGCACCTTAATCCGGTATATTACGCCGACAAGAGCATTATAGACCGTTGCGCCCTGATGCACGATGCAGGTGATGCACAAGAGATGCTACTTGAAATGTGGAACGAAGTTAAACTTGCCAGATAATCGAAATCAAGAATTCGAAAGTCGAAAGCGATTATATAATGCGTAAACTATTATTTATTCTATTTTGTCTCTTGAGTTTGGGTGTACGTTCCCAGACCACAGAGATGGAGATGCGTTTCAATGAGTTATCCGCCCGTTTCGATGTGCGAGACAAACAATTGCAACGCGATCTCAAAACATACCTGCAAGCATTTCCTTACAGCACATTCGCCGACGAGGTTCGGTTCATGCAAGCGGTGCTACAAGTGGAGAAAGGGCAATACAAACAAAGTTTGAAAACATTCGAGCAGGTAGATGTCAAAGCATTGACGCGTTCTCATCAGACGGATTGTTCGTTTTATCGCGGTTACGCATTCCTGATGATGCAGGACTATCGCCGCGCAGATGTCTATTTTTCACAGTTGTCCAAATCCGAAAGCCGTTATGCTACCCGTGCCACGTACTATCATGGTTATTGTCTCTACAAAGAGGGGAAATATGACAAGGCGTTACCGGTATTCCGCGCGTTGGAGAGCAACCCTGCGTACACCAAAACAGTGCCGTATTATCTGGCACAGATATACTACGCGACCGGAGAGTATGAGGAAGCGGCAGCAAGAGCAGAGAAACTGATTCGCGAGAATCCGGACGGTGAGAATAATCCGGAACTACATCGCATGTTGGGCGAGATGCATTATAAGCAGAAAAACTATGATCAGGCTATTTTGCATCTCCGTCAATACCAGAAAGGGGCTTCTGAAAAGAAAGAGGAACTTCTACGCAATGACCTGTACATGCTCGGTTCCGCTGAATTTCAATTAGGAGAATATGCAGAGGCTGTGAAATATCTGAAGATGGTAAAACAGGAGAAAGATTCTCTTTCAGAAGCCACATGCCTGACAATGGGTCATGCGTATGTTCAACTCAAGCAGCCAGAGCAGGCAAAACTGTCCTATCAGGCAGCAGCTAACTACGGTATTACTCCTTCAGTAACAGAAGAAGCTGCATACAACTATACGCTATGTACCTATCAGTCTTCCAGTGCATTAGGAGAATCAGTTCGTGCCTTCAATGATTTCTTGCATCAATTTCCTAACTCGAAATACGAAGATCGGGTGTACCGGTTGTTGAGTGATGCATTAATGCAAAGCAAGAACTATGCCGCAGCTATTTCAGTACTTGACTCCATCTCTAATCCAACCTCCAAGATGCTGCAGACCAAACAATATCTGCGCTATCAGTTAGGCGCGGACCATTTCCTGCAAGGCAAGATGCAGCAGTCAGTGGAATGGATGACAGAAGTTATCAAGCACGACAGTGAATCTCCCAAATACACGACAGAAGCATACTATGTGCGGGCAGAAGCCAATTATCGTTTGCGGGCATACAAGGCATGTGAATCGGATCTGAATACTTTCTTTGCACGTTCCGATGCTCGCGGGTCAGCCAATTATCCTATTGCGAGGTATTTGCAAGGTTATTGTTATTTTTCGCAGAACCAATACGACAAGGCGTGTGAGGCGTTCTCTATATATATTGATGCGGCATTGGCAACCGAGCCAACTTATGCAGACGCACTCAACCGAATAGGAGATTGCTATTTCAGTGCCCGTTCGTTCCAACAAGCCATCAACTACTACACGCAGGTAAGTAATCTGCAAGCGTCAGGAGCGGACTATGCACTCTTCCAACGCGGCTATGCATTGGGAATGCAGCATAAGTATGATGAGAAAATAAGCGTCATGCGTGAATTAGTAAAGCGATATCCTAAATCCGACTATGCGGATGATGGTGTGTATGAGACAGCCCGTGCGCAACTGCAAAGGAACGATGAGCGCGGAGCCATCGTGACGTATGAACAATTACTCTCCCAATATCCACACTCTTCTCTTGCACGCAAGGCTTCATTAGAGCGCGCTATGCTCTATCGTAACCTGCATCAAAACGAACAAGCAATAGCAGCTTATCGCCAAACGATAGAGAAATACCCTGCTACCGAAGAGGCATATACGGCATTGGACGCGTTGCAGGCGTTGTATGTAGAAACCGGTAATGTGGACGAATATGTAGCCTATACCAAGCAACTCGGAAAGATGAACATGCAGGTGACAACGCATGAAGACTCGTTACTTTACGCATCCGCAGAAATGCAGTATATGCAGGCTTCCTATCAAAAAGCGACCGTTTCATTGACAAACTATATCTCGCAGTATTGTGCCGGAGGAAGATACTGTACAACAGCGCGTTACTATCTTGCCGACTCTTATTATCGTCTCGGAAAGACCAGTGAAGCGTTGTCGCAATACACCATTCTGGCGGAAACGGATGCCAACCCGTATCAAGAGGAGGCAGCTACACGTGTAGCAGAGATATGTTATGATAAAGGTGATTACGGTTGTGCGCTGGACGGATACTACCGTATGCAAAGTCTCGCCACCACTCACGAAAACAGTATCATAGCACGAATAGGTATTCTGCGCTGCAGTCGGGCCTTAGGACGTCACCAAGTAGCCATAGAAATCGCAGAGCAGATATTAAACGACTTACCGATAAGCGATGAGACAAAATCTGAAGCCCAATACGGTCGTGCGAAAGCTCATATTGCACTCAACCAGTGGGGAAAAGCCCAACCGGACCTGAAAGCATTGTCTTCGGAAGTACGTACCGCGCAAGGAGCAGAATCCAAATACCTGCTTGCACAAAGTTATTTCGAGGCAAAGCAGTTAGACGAGTCCGAAGCGGAAGTGATGAGTTTTACAGAGATGAAAACCCAGCAGCAATACTGGCTCGCACGAGCCCTCATTCTGCTGAGCGACATTAACAGGGAGCGTGGCGAGTACTTCCAAGCACGCCAATATCTGCTGGTTTTGCAACAAAACTATGTAATTACGAGTGATGATATTCATGAGATTATCGCAGCACGTCTATCAGAACTCGATAAATTGGAACAACCAATGAGAAAGGAGGAAAACAATGAGGAGGAATAATATAATGGTAAAAATAAAAGAAGAAAACTTAATAAAGAGAAGTTTGTTAGGTTGGATTGTTTTTTCCATTTTCCAATTTCCATTTTCCATTTGCTTCGCTCAAGATGACAGCGACATCAACCGCAGCGTAACCGTTGAGCGGGATTTCCAACCCACCATCCAGGCTGCCGGCAAAGTGGCTACCAAACCTGCAGTGGTGGAAACAAAGATTGAGGCTGCAACTTTAGAGTATTCAGACTATACGGTTGAAATAACCCCCGGATCTGTTTTTAACCCGTTGTTGTCACAGCCTACGCGTTTTGAAGGCGGTCGGAAATACAACGGCTATATACGTGGAGGTCTTGGACACCCGAATAGCCTCTTTGACTTTGGATACCATCTGGATGATGGCAAGAAATCCATCCTTGATGTCTATGCACACCACGAAGCGAATTGGGGATTGGATGCTTTAAGCAAATCCAAGTTGGGAATGGAATTCACGCATACATTTTCTGCCAGTAATCTCTATTTTGGAGTAAACGGAGGAAATGTGTACTATCATAAGTACGGGCATTTCTACGACTACAGTTTATTTGAACCAGGCGCGTGGATGCGTAACACCGTTGCCTATCCGAAACCTTACACCATCAGCGAAATGGACAAGACAACCTTGTGGACAGTAGAGGCATATCTTGGAATCAAGGCGAATGCCAAAGAGGATTTCCAATACAAAGTGCAGACAGGTTATATGCTTTTTGCCAAAGTCGGGGCTGTGGCCGAGCATCAGATTCGTACACAAGCATCGTTTGACTGGCATGCCGAGGAACACCATATAGGTGCAAAGATATACGTTCAGAATAATTTTCTGCAACTAAGCGGCGTGCTCGCAAATACTATTGATGCATCGCTCTACAACGCACGTCATAATTTCCGCTTAGAACCATATTATGCGTATGAAGGAAGACGTTTGCGTTTGCATCTGGGCGTGAATCTGGACATGAACATAGGTCGTGGTAAAAACAGCCTGTCAGGAACGGAAAATATCACGTTTGCCCCATCTCCACATATCAATCTGGAGGCACAAATAGCGAGACAATGGCTTACTTTGTATGCGGATATTACAGGAAATCACGGTTTGGGTTCATTGCAAAGTTATATGGAGAATAATCGCTACCGTCTTATCCATGCAGGTATAGTTTCGCATCATTCATGCCCATACACACCAGTGGATGCTGAACTTGGATTTCATATCCGCCCGCATCGTGACGTGTTAATCGAACTCCACGGAGGGTATGCTTTGCAATTCGACCAGATGACACTAATCGCAAATACGGATGCCACTACCACTTACGGAGGTGTAACAGGACAAGTGATTCCGATGATGACAGGTGACTTTGCTTATACATATAGTGACTATGGACGCGGGAAAATAGGGGGACAAATCAACTATCATTATCGCGATATAGTGCGTATTAATTTGGAAGGGGATTACTATTTGTGGAGTGCATTAGAGCATGAGAAGATAAGTTATACGTTTACCGGTGAAGATGCTGCTGTTACAGCAATCAATGGCGGTACAAACAAGAAAGTATATGACCGTCCCAATTGGACGCTTGGTCTTCGCATAGACGGGCGCATTGACAAACATTGGTCGTTGTATTCGGATAACCATCTGGCCGGCTCGCGTCTTGCATTGGCAAAAGACGGAGAGCATATGCTGAAGCCGACTATTGATCTTGATTTAGGAGTGCAATACGATATGTGGGTTGGACGGAAAATGAACGAAGAGACTCTTAAGGTAAAAGGAGGCGGAGAACAAATCCTGCGTCCTGAACCCAAGCCGAATCTTACCCTGTTTTTCCAACTTAATAACTGGTTGCATCGCAAGAATGAGTTGTATTACGGATATCGTTCACAAGGGCAATGGCCTTGTCGGACTCGCCAAGCTGTGCATAGGCTTCCGCACGCTCCAGAAGGACATCGGCATAGCGGAAAACTATGCGGTTCATTGATGATGCCCAGTATGAGCCCTTGATGAGGTATTCACCCACAAGGCCGGG
>ONQO01000130.1 GCA_900319995.1 uncultured Bacteroidales bacterium | reverse complement strand
CTGCGATTCGTAATACAGGAAACCAATTACTGTCGCAAGGTGCATCGTCAGCACTATTACAACTATCCAAACCAACATTCTTGCCTGATGCTTATAGTATGAGAGCATATCTACAAGAATCTGTAACAATGCTTTGTCTTCCATTACATTTTTCCCTTAAATTCGTCGATCCAGCGCCATTGAGCTTCCGTGTCGCGTTCAACATTAGTCATGCGCTCAATAAGTTGATTGTGTTTGTCCTGCTTTGCCTCCAGGCGCTTTATGTCGTCTTTGATTTCTTTGATCGTTAGCTCAAACCTTACGTCCTGGACGCGCTGCTGTTTCATGCTGATAATCACTTGAACAATAATCAGTGATACCGCCGGAATTGATGCTGTTAATACTGCGATCATACTAATCACCCCTTTGGCCGGAAAACTTGAATAGTGCTAGCTTTTGACTGAGAATTATATCGTTTTGTGTCCTTGCGGATCACTCCAAACAAATTGTGGTGGCTTGCCTCACAAACTTTTCCGTTGCCATAGTAGAACATCGCATGTTGTTTGCCGTTATTCTTTTTGTATCGGATGAAGTCTGCCGGTTTAAGAAAACCGTTAGGAATTTTCTTGCCTTCCAGCACTTTGGTAAAGCCCTTTTCCGTCTTTGGAAACGCCGTTTTTACGCCATGAAGGGCCTTGAAAGATTTATTAACTCCGGATTCGCGCACAAGTGTTGACGCCATATTGCCGCAGTCTGACATTTCTGCCTTGTTGTCGGCCCAGCCATACTTTTTCATGGCCTTTTTACAGGCCACTTTCGGTGCTCCGGTCTTGTACGCATATTTGCTTTTCGCCGTTCCATAGGCCCACGCCAGCTCGTCCATTTTCTTTAGCAATTTCTGGGCGTTGGTGAGCTTTGTGGCGGTCTTTTTAGCGGCGGTCGATGTCTTTGCCGCCGTAGTTGTTTTCTTCGATACAGGGGCGGTTTTAGCCTTGTACGCTTTGGCTTTTGCGTATGACTTTTTGCCAAATACTCCGTCTGGAGTAAGACCTTCTGCATATTGGAACGCTTTGACACAAGCATGAGAGTTCGCCCCAAATGTGCCGTAATGTTTGAATTTCCATTGTGGATGATACCATTCAAGGAATTTCTGCAACTTCGTTACTTCAGGCCCACTTGAACCTTTCTTCAGCGTTGGATTTGGAATCGCGCCGCTATACTTCCCGGTGGGTTTCTTGATTGGCTTTGGAGCATCCTTCGTGACCTTGCAGAGCCAAATACGCGGGATCAGTCCTTTCATTTGCGTTTCATAGCAGAAAAAACCATCATTCCTGCGACCGCCCGAATCGAAAGTCCTAAAGTAGTGTTTCTTGTTCTGATACTTGTACCCTGTGATTGCTACATAGTGCCCGCTTGTAGTCCACGTTACGCCGCCTTTTCTCCCTTTGCGGAATAGAAAAACTCCAACATATCCTTTGGAACATAGCTTGAATACGTCGGTCATTTTATCGACCTGTCTCACGTCCTGAGCCCCAAAGTGTTTCAGGCAGGCCGGGATTCCGTTCCATGCCGTTCCGTTGTTCCGGATCGCATAGCCGTGTGACTTCATGTAGCTGCCTGTAGTAACAGGAGTGATTTTCGGATTTATAGCATGAAGGATATTAGCGCATGATGTAGGACCGCAGCCGGCGGTTGCGTATGAGGACGAACCGTTGTAGTTTTTTCTGCCCCAGCGTGAATCATATTGTCTGTATGTTCCAAAACTCATTCGTCCTCACCCCATTCATCAATAAAGTTTTCACCGTCGATTCTGCCTTTTTTCTGTGCCTTCATAAGACGCATATATCCTGTTGCCTCGTGTGCCTCTCTAGTCCAGTCCTGGTTACGCCAGTAGATCACGGCGCAAACAATAAGAGATACGATCGTATAAATTGTGTTGTCCTCGATTGGCACTACAATGCCGAAGATTTTAAGCAAATCAAAAATCGCGACCACTAAGGCCACGATTGCGGTAATGATAGTTTCTTTATTCATTTACTCACCTTCTTCCGTTGGCGGTTCATACTCAAGAGGTTCTTCCGAAGGTTCTGTTACAGGTTCTTCTGGTTCAAACCATGATTCTACTTCCGCAAGGTCAGCCTCGGTCAACTTCCCTTTCTCGTACCAGTTCAGAGCGTATTCCATGATTTGAAAGTCGGGGTAATTGCCTACCATGCCCCGCAGTGTCTTCATAATGTAATCGTGAATGTTAAACATAATATCCTCCTATGATAATGCGAGTATTGCCACGCTTAATTCTTCTGTCTTCTTGTCGATGTACTTCTGAACGTCTGCCTTGTACTTGACTTCCTCGATGCTTCCGCAGTTCGCCCATACGTTGTTGTGACCGAGCAAACACGCCACCTGCACAGGGTCGAGTTGGTAGGTGATTGTGGTTGCGAGTTCGGCACATACTTGAAGCGGTGTTGCGGTAAATGCGGTATTGATTTCTGCAAGTGTCGCAGAATCCAAACGGAAATAATACTTTGTTGGTTGTGCGATGCCCTGTGTCCGTATTTCTCCGTTTTTCATAGAACTAGCCACAGAGGTCGTTATTTTGCCAAAATAATTGGACGCTAAATAATTAGTTTGAGTGCTATCCGCATACGGCTTTATAGGTGTGCTACTTGTCCTGTCGATGTAGTACAGAGGAGCATTATCAGAGCCATAGTTTCCGTACAAAGTAGCCGAAGTGAATGTTTCGATGATTCTATCCCCCACAACCCAC
>ONQO01000090.1 GCA_900319995.1 uncultured Bacteroidales bacterium | reverse complement strand
AACTTGAAGGACTATTATGAAAAAGGAGTAAAAGCTATCTCTCCGGATGCATACATGATATTGGAGCATTGGGGAAAAAATATGTCCAGCGAGCGTCCGCAGTTGGTTGATGCCGGGATGTTGTGTTGGAACAATGTAACCAATGCCTATTGCCAGACGGCTATGGGTTGGTTGAAGGACGGTGACAGTTTCTACGATGCCAGCAAAGACGGCTATGTGTCTTATTGCGAAAGTCATGACGAGGAACGTATGCAATACAAGTGCACACAATGGGGCAACGGTGCTATCAAAACCGACTTGGCGACGCGTATCGGTCGTGTGCCGGAGAATGTGGCCTTCAATGTTCTGCTGAACGGGTCACATATGTTGTGGCAGTTTGAGGAAATAGGGTACGACTTCTCTATTAACAGCGAGGATATGCATCCATACGGGAACAATACGAGTTACCGCTGTAACAAGAAACCTCGTCCTGAACCGCTGGGTTATTTCAGGGATGCTGATCGTGTAGCGGCCTATGAGAAATGCGCCCAAGCCATCCAACTTCGTACGCGTATCATGCCAGAAGTTTTTGCCGGAGACCCGACGTCGCAATCCATAGGCGGAGGAATAAAAGTGCGTACCATCCAATGGGGTAGCGATGTATTTGTGGTAGCGAATTTCGATGCCAGCGCGACACAAACGGCCACACTTCCTGCCGGAGCATGGTATGACTACTATGGAGGAGGCACCAGTGCGTCAGGCACGATTACGCTACAGGCAGGAGAGTTGAAGATTTTCACAGGTCATCAGGTAGAGTTACCGGTTATCAACAAGGACTTGGAGAGCATGTTGCCGATAGAAATGGTAGAAAGTGATAATCCGAAATTCGAGAGCATCAAGTTTATGCAGGACGGTCAGTTGTTTATCCGTCGAGGAGACAAGACGTACACCATTACCGGTCAGTTGGTCAATGGTAAATGACCCAATATAAAAGGATAAATGTACATTGCGATAGCAGGAAATATCGGAGCAGGCAAGACGACGCTGACGAAGATGTTAGCGAAGTATTATGGTTGGGAGCCACGTTTTGAGAGCGTAAGTTTTAATCCATATCTGGAGGATTACTACAGCGATATCAACCGCTGGGCTTTCTGCTTGGAGACGTATTTTCTGAAAGAGCGTTTCAAGGATATGCTTGCAGTACAGAAAGCAAGCCATACGATAGTACAGGATCGCAGTATCTTCGAGGGCGTTTATGTGTTTGTCCGCAATAATTACGAACGCGGGGATTTGAGCAAACGTGACTATGAGACCTTTATGGAGTTGTTTGACCTGATGAAATCTCAGATGAAGATGCCGGATATGATGATTTATCTTCGCAAGTCCGTTCCGGCGCTTATTGCACAGATTCAGAAACGCGGTCGAGATTATGAGCAGACTATGCAGATAGACTATCTGACAGGGCTGAACGAGAAATACGAAGATTTTATATTTAATAAATATGAAGGTCGCGTGCTGGTCATCGATTCGGATGGTATGGATTTTGAGAACAACCCTGTGGATTTCAGAAAAGTAATCGATAAAGTGGATGCCGAGTTATTCGGACTATTCAGTAAACAGAACTGGAATCGTTAAGCCACCCTCCACAGACCGAAGCGGAAGAACCAAAGAAGAACCAAATAAGAACTAAATAAGAACTAAAGATTCTGTCGAAAAAATCAACATAAAATTATGCATATAGCAGTATCAGGAAACATCGGGTGTGGAAAGACTACCCTGACAAACATGTTAGCCAAGCACTATGGCTGGGAACCCCGTTTCGAGAGCGTGGATTATAATCCATATCTGTCGGATTTCTATGCCGACATGGCGCGGTGGTCGTTCAATTTGCAGATTTATTTTCTCAACAAGCGTTTCAAGGACGTAGTGGAGATAGGTAAATCAGACAAGTATATCATTCAGGACCGAACGATCTATGAGGATGCGCGTATTTTTGCCCCTAATCTACATGATCAGGGCATGATGTCTGATCGAGACTTTGATAATTATCAGGACTTGTTTGACCTGATGATGTCTTTGGTAAAGATGCCCGACCTGCTTATCTATGTGCGGGCGTCTATCCCAACTCTTGTGGCACAAATACAGAAACGTGCCCGCGGGTATGAGCAGTCGATGAAACTGGATTATCTGCAGGGTCTAAATGACAAGTATGAGAACTGGATAAAGGACTACAAGGGTAAATTGCTGATTGTAGAAGGCGATAAAATCAAATTTGGCGACAACCCGGAAGACTTCCGCTGGGTAACAGATCATATAGATGCCGAGTTATTTGGTCTTTTCCCATTCGAGAGCGAAGAAAAGACAGGCAAGGAGATTTAAAGGATTCTTGCTTCATCCGTACGAGCAATAAAAAACGCGCATGTGTGCGCGTTTTTTATTTATATATGTTATTACCAGACAATACGTTTGGTGAGATGGACTTGTGCGGTGATGTAGAATCCTTGCGGCATCAACAGTTTGTTGCCCATGACAGGATGTCGGTATTCTGCTTTCAGCTCGATTGGTATTTGCGGGATAGGCGTAAAGTATAGTCCAACGCCTCCGTACGCGTCCATAAACCAGTTGTCGGGATTGTATGTATATTTCTTGGAAATGCCTCCCCAAATTTTGGTGATATCCAGTTCCACACCTCCGGCGAGTTGCAACGCCACATATTTGCCGAGCGGTATATAGATTTTTACGCCGGGTTTGTAGGCAAACCACATCGTCTTACCGTCCGCTTCCGCTTTACCGGTAACGGTATTGTTAAGGTCTCCTTTTTGGAAAGGTTGTCCCATTTCGAATTGGAAGAAAGACATGCCGATTATACCGGCGCGCCACTCTAATATTTCCATTGTAATGAGATGCTGCTTGAACGCATATGTTGTAGAAGTCAGTCCTTCGGGAGTGGGGTAGAGGAAATAAGTGGAATAAGCGGCACTCACCCAAGAAACGGAACTTCTACCGTTTCGGTCATAATAACGCTGCAGATACGAGCTTTTGGATTTAAAGTATTGTTTCTGTTGCGCTTGGTTATTCTGATTGTTCTGACTATTCTGACTATTCTTGTCGGGATAATAGATATCAAGAGAGGACTGGGCTGCCAATGAAAAAGCAACCATCAAAACAGTCCATAAAAAAAATAGGCGTTTCATGCGTCGTGTATATATTATTTAGTGCGTATTTACAAACCGACTGCAAAATTACGAAAAAATCTTAATATACACAAACAAATAGTCCGATATTTTTACTTTTTCGTGCTTTTTGTCCGAAAAACAATGTTTTACATGCATATTTCGAACTTTTATTTGCATATATGCAATTTTTATTGTACCTTTGCATGATTTATTTGTCATTTGACATTTGTTATTTGTCATTTGAGATTAGAGAAAACCATGAAACGAATCATCTTTTATATTTCAGCGCTTGTTGTGATGACCGGGTATGCTGTTCCCGCATTCAGTTGGGGTCAGAAAGGTCACCGTATAATAGCAGAAATAGCGTACGACAATTTAAACCGGAAGTCGCGCAAGCAAGTTGACAAGACATTAGGGAAGCACGGAATGATTTATTGGTCTAATTGGGCCGACGAAATCAAGAGCGACACGATATATCCCGACAGTTACGACTGGCATTTTCAGGATTTTGATGGTGGGTTAAGTGACAGTACGGTAGTGGATGCGCTGATTCATTATCCCAATGAAGGAGGAAACCTGTTCCGTGCATTGGACAGTCTTGTCAAGGTTCAAAGGGATAAAGAAGTAAAAGACAAAGTCCATACGTTGCGTTTTATTATTCATCTTTGCGGTGATCGCTTTTGCCCGATGCATACAGCGCGGATGGATGACAAAGGAGGTAATATGGTGAAGATGAAATGGTTTGGCGAGAACACAAACCTGCACACCGTGTGGGATACTCATCTGATTGAATCGCAGGGTTATAGTTATTCGGAATATGCGCGCAAGTTAGAAAGGCAATATGCACATGAGAAACGCGTGATAGAACAGATGACGGAGAGTGAACTCCTGTTGCAAAATTATCATCTGACGGAAGGTATATATGCTTATCAAGCGGTGTGGGACGGTAATACGTACCATTATATTTACCGTTGGCGTCAGCCGATGGAGTACCAGTTGTACGTAGCCGGTATTCGATTGGCGAAGTTGTTGAATAGTATTTATAAATGAAAAAGAATATGAAGAAAATTATTATCTGTTTGGTATTCTGTACATTCCATGTCGGTATCTATGCCGTTGACATGCAGAGTCATATGGGAACGAAAGAAGCGCAAGAGGCTTATTCGTTATATCAGAACAAGCAAGAAGCCTATTACGCCGGTACATTTGCGCCGGAAGCGTTGCAGTCATTGGAGGGAGACGAACTATTTGGCGCGCTGAACACGCTGATGGGAAATACCTGTAAAATAGGCAGTTCGAGTTATTCGTACAAGTCATTACGATACCAGTACATCAATGTGGATAAAGACTTGAACCGCGAGGGCTATATCATCGGTTATTATGACGGTTGTTCCATGGACGGTAACTGGGACTTGGGTGCTTACAACCGTGAGCATACGTGGCCTCAATCGAAAGGGGCTAAAGACACTACGCCGATGGGACATGACATGCAATCTGTCCGTCCAACGAATAAGGCAGTTAACAGTGACCGCAGCAATTACGGTTACGGGGAGCGGAGTACATGCAGTAAATGTTACGACCCGGACGAGGTGGCCATTAATAATACGTTGTATGACAAGAGCAACTTGGGTTCGTATCGTGGCGATGCAGCGCGTGTTATCATCTATGACTATATAGTCTATGGTGAAGCGGGAGGTCATAAGAACGCTCTCTACAACGGCAATGCACAGTTACTGAGCAAAGTGGACAACCAGTCGAGCGGCGTATTCGAATCGATTCCGATTCTGCTCAAATGGCATATGAACGATCCTGTTTCTTTGACAGAAATGGTACGCAACGATGGTGCACAGGACTATCAAGGGAACCGTAATCCATTCATCGACTATCCCGAACTGGCTATTCAGATGTTGAAAAACGCGAATGGCGTGAAGACATACACCGTAACCGTTATAGGTGCGCAGATGTGGCCTTCCTACCAACTGACATTGGCAGACGGATTTATCGCCTATATGGGCACCAGTGACCATCGCCCGGCGGAGGTAACAGTTACCGGCGCAAGCTACACGTACGACAAGGCTAACGGGCGTTTGATTATCAAAAATGTAGCCGGTGAAGTGACTATCAGCGCACCATCCGGAGAAGCAATTGAGGAAATTCCGGATGTACGAAAAGCGACCAAAATTGTTCGTGACGGACAACTGGTCATTATCAAAGGCGGCAAAATGTATAACATCACAGGGCAAGTCATACAATGAAACGGATTTCAGTAATAGCGTTATTGACTATAGGTGCGTTATCTTTTGCGTACGCTGGAACTAACTTGCAGATTTACTATGATTTTGGTAGTGAAGGAACTGCATGCCAAAACCAGCGTCTGAACCGAGTGACGACCACATTGGAGTTGTTTTATCCAGACCCTTGGGGTAATACGTTTGCGTTTGTGGATTTGGATTTCAGCATCAACAAGCTCGACTGGCATAACTCGCCGTTTATGGCATACACGGAAATAGCTCGTTGTCTCAATTTTTGGCAGCAAACCAAGGCGAAAGATTTAAGTGTGCAGGTGGAGTATAATGGCGGGTTTGGAATAATGATGCATCCTGAAGGTACAAAAGGTTTCCATATCAGTCATGCCGCATTAGTGGGACTGAACTATTGTCTTCATACTGCGGATTACAAGAATATCTTCAATATCGAATTGCTGTACAAATACATCGCTGATGAATATAACGGTAATGGTATAGACAATAAAGTACCACTTCAATTCACATTTGTCTGGGGTTGTGATGATTTTTGTACAGCGCCGGGTTTACGGTTTTCCGGTTTCCTCGATATATGGGGTCAAAACACCGTTAACGGACAGTCGTTTGTGCTCCTCAGCGAACCGCAGTTGTGGTACAATATAGGACGATGGTTCAAGTGCCCCAATTTGAATATCGGCACCGAGATAGAGTTCAGTTACAATTTTACAGGAAGCGGTTTTATGTGTAATCCCTGTCTGGGTGTCAAGTGGTGTTTTGATTGAGGATAGATACTATTTACGGGAATATTTGAGCCGTAAAGGGTAAAAGAAAAGGCGATGAGTCGTTTTTGACACATCGCCTTTCGTTACTATTCAACATTCCGCATTATTGATGTTGTTCGCGGAGAAGGTCATTGACCGTTTTAACGGGATTGAAGGTAGAAACCGGCACTTCGACGAAGATGGTGTTCCATTTAGACATAGCGCCGTTCCATAGTCCCGGCAGTTCGAGTGCCAGCAGTTCTTTTCCATCCTTGGACTTGTTGGAGATGAATCCAGTCTGCGGGTCCACATAATCGGGCAGGTTGAACGGCTTTCCTTCAAAGTCACGAACCGCGCATACGAGATCCACGGGATTGAAGTGTGTCGATTTTGCCATGAGTGCGGGATCGGTGATTTGGGTGGATTCCAGAATCTGGCAACTCACGGATCCGTCGGCTTCGCGAACAAGGAACGGACCACCTCCGGGTTCACCGGTGTTTTTTACTACGCCGCACACACGGATGGGGCGGTTCAGTTTGGCACGTTCTTCATCGCTCAAATCCGGATTCTTGAGCGCCTCAAAGACACGTTTCTGCTCGGTTACAAGCACGCCTGCAAGAATCTGTTTGTAGCGAACAGTGTCTTTTTTGAGCCGGTCAGGTACCACGTTGTCAATATTCTTGATGAATATAATGTCGGCGTCCTGCTGGTTCAGATTCTCAATGAGAGCGCCGTGTCCACCGGGTCGGAAGAGCAATTTGCCGTCTTTGGTGCGGAAAGGAGTGCCGTCCGGATTAGCGGCAATTGTGTCGGTCGAAGGAAGTTGCTCGCTGAAAGTAATGTCATACTTGACGCCGAATTTCTCTTCGAACCGGGCAACATTATCCGCAATATGTTGACGGAAAAGCGGCAGGTGGTCATGACTCACTGTAAAATGCAGATAGACAACAGGTTTCTTGCCATCCTTGGCAGGCTCTGCACAATAGAGCGCGCCTTCCACCAAATGCTCCAACGCAGGCGTGCGCGCGCCATCGCGATATTTATGAAATAGGAGAAGACCTTTCGGAAGATCACCATAATGCATGTCTTGTAGCAAGAAACGTACGGCCTCGCGTCCTTCTTTGCCTGCCAATTGTGGACCGAAAGCAAAGTAGTCCTTGTGCGCCAAAAAATCCTGTATGAAAGGAGTCTCAATGCCGTCCTCCAAATACTGGAAGAGATTTTTGAACATACGGCTGGCTGCGCCGGAAGCGGGAACGAACTTGAGTATCTTGTGTCCCTCTTTCAGGTACTGTTGCCATGCGGCGATATATTCCTCCTGTTGAGCACGTTTAGGGGCAAGAATCCCCTTTTTGGTGGAAGCGGGAGCGACAATGTCTAATTCCGGAAAACCATTCCGAAAACACTCCAGTTGTGCCTCTGCTTTTTCTACTGAAATGCCACGAGCTTGTAATTGCTCGAGGTCTTGTGCGGTGAAATTGTTCATGGTTTTAATCGATTATAAATACAAATTTGGCACAAAGGTACGATTTTTCTTGCATATATGCAAATTTTTTCGTAATTTTGCAGCGAAAAAATAATTTAGAGGGCACAATGACCCAATAAATGACTAAGTTGTAAATGACTAAATGGTAAATGATATGGTTCTAATAGCTGATAGCGGAAGTACGAAAGTACATTGGTGCTTGGTTACCGCCAGTGGGCAGTCTTCGGATGTTTTTACCGATGGAATAAACCCGCTTTTTCAAACAACTATCGCGATGCAAAATAGCATAAGTAATCAACTTTTACCGCAGATAGCGCCGCTCTTATGGGCAGGAACACTGACGCATGTCTTTTTCTATGGCGCCGGTTGTACACCGGAGAAGAAGGTGTTTGTGCAAAAGGCGCTGGAAGCCGTGTTCAAGAAAGCCGAAGTGACTGTCGAATCCGACATGTTAGGCGCAGCGAGGGGCTTGTTGGGACGGAAGGAAGGAGTGGCTTGTATTTTGGGAACGGGAAGTGGTAGTTGTTTCTATGACGGCGAGCATATCGGTTGGGGCGTGCCCTCACTCGGCTACATACTCGGCGACGAAGGTTCCGCCGCCGTGCTCGGTAAGCGGCTTGTCGGTGACTTGTTGAAGAACCAGATGGGCGACGACTTAAAGGAAGCGTTTTTCAAAGAATACGAGACCTCGATGGCGGATATCATTGAGAAAGTATATCGGCAACCTTTCCCTAACCGTTTCCTTGCCAAACTGTCCCGTTTCTGCGCCGATCATATTGCGGATCAACGGATACATGATCTGGTATATGACCATTTTGTGCAATTTATCCGAAGAAATTTGGTACAATACAAAGCCTCGACGCCTATCGGGTTTGTTGGTTCGATAGCCTATTACTACCGTCCGATTCTGGAGGAGGCAATGAAAGCGGAAGGCCTGCTGTTGGGAACAATCTTGAAAGACCCCATTGAGGGACTCAAAGAGTACCATAAGGATGTCATAAAACCCACTACAGAATGAAAAAACGCCCAATACGGGTGTTTTTTTTGCGTATGTGAAAAAAAAGTAGTATCTTTGTGCCGGAAATGTGATTTAATGGCAGTATTCATATGATAAACATTTTTTATTTGCCCGGGCGAGTATGCCCGACGAAGGCTATTAAGGAAATCGCGGAGAAAGCGAATAGTCCATTCACCATGATATGTCTCAAACCGGACATTGAATGGGTGTATTTGGGACAGGAACGGATGGTTCAAGTAATGGAGATGACCGACGCCGTGATGGTGTATAGTGACCGGTTTCACAAATTACAAATGGCAAATGGCCAATTACAAATTTCCGAGGCGCCGGTGATTGATTATCAAATGGGAGCCTTGAGGGAT
>ONQO01000005.1 GCA_900319995.1 uncultured Bacteroidales bacterium | reverse complement strand
GCGAGCTTCGTAACAAGAGCTTTCTGGTCTGCCGTCAGGGCATTGTAAGCTGCACGAGCGGCATCAATCAGAGCCTTCGAAGCATCGGTATAGGCAACAACTCCGATAGCATTAATCTTATCGTCTGCACCCTTAGCTGCGGCTTTGTCTGCTGCTTCTTTCTCTGCTGCGGCTTTGAGGTCTGCATACGTTTTTTCTGCTGCTTCGAGGGTAGCGAGGTTAGTAACCAGTGCTTTCTGGTCTGCTGTCAGGGCATTGTAAGCTCCGCGGGCTGCATCGATAAGCGCCTTCGAAGCGTCAGTATAGGCAACAACACCAATAGCATCTATCTTATCTTCTGCGTCTTGGGCTGCTGCAATGTCACTTGGCGCCTTCCAGTCTCCTTGGTAGTGTCCTTCGCCGTCTTTCTCTCCGCTCAGCACGAAATAAGGTTTGTCATCTTTCCATGTCAGTTCAACAGTCTCGAGTTTCTGCGCACCTGTTTTACCGTTATTGAAGATCACCTTGTCATAATCTTTTGGGAACTCGAACTCAAAGATATTATCATTGCTATCGGCCTTGATTCTTGCAGGAGCAGCACTCACAGGACGAACCATCTCCACACCCGGCCAAGGCTTGTACGGATAAATCTTCCCGCCTACCTTGCACCAAACATACGCGTACACTTTCTCCCATCCGAGTTGGTTGACTGCGTATATAGTAGAGTTTTTTTGCTTACCCAATAGCAAATCCAGGTCATCGGTAACATCTGCAAAGGCTGTCTTCAGTAAGGTCTTGTCTTGGATGAGGGATTGAACAGGAGTTTCTACATCTGCTTCTAATACATTATCATACAATTCCTCTGCTATAAAATCAACTGCCACTATCTCCGTCAACATATCTATCATACCTTGTCTCATCGAATCAGCAAGTATCTTACCTTCCTCTGGGTGGCGAGCCTCGCTGGCCTCAGAGTAGAAGAGATACAGATTGACTGCGTGCCTGCTCACGTATTGATTGGTGACTGCAACTTGTTCCTCATCGGTCTGCGGTAACGTCATTTTTATAAATGGCGCCATCGAGCCAAGTTCAGGAGCTATTTTCTCATCCCATTGATCCAAAACCTTTCCCCAGAATCTGCGAGCGAGATTAGGAACCAGATTGGAGGTGTGCACTCTCATCCACTCGCGACTATAGGCGTTGAAATCACTATCAATGCCGGGTAACGACTTGATATACTCAGTCATCACGCTGATGGACTTACGGTCTTTAGCAAGCGTCATCCAACGATATGGGCACGGATAGGTAATCGGCGATCCGGTAGTAATCTCTACAAGGCTATCCTGCGTCAAACCGGTGGTGTCGCGGAACGTAGTGATACCACTTACGTGGAAGTGCCCCGTGAGTACGAGGTGCACGCCATGATGCATAAGCAAGTCACGCAACTCATCCGGTTTATCAAAACGGCTGGCTGGTTCAATGGTACTAACTCCGTCGAAATGCTCCAAGATCTGCCAGTGTGTCATAGCGATAATCGTGTTGCCCTTGGCTTTGGCTGCTTCTGCCTGTTCTACTATCCAGGCTTGGGTAGCTGAGGATAACTTACCGATAGATGCTTTTCCGTCCGAACCGTCAATACCGAGAACCGTTACACCGGGAAGTGGTTCAGCTGCAAACGAATACGAATCGGCATCTTCGGACACTGCATCTTTGAACGTACCCGAATAGTGGGCCTTCCAGTCGTTCGAGGCAGGGATATCATGGTTACCGGGGATAACCAGCACGGGGATACCGGCTGCTTCCAGACGATGAATACCTGCGGCCACGGTGTCGTGAGACGCTGCCTCACCATCCTTTGTCAAGTCGCCGGGGATGAGTACTAAATCCGGTTTGTACTTCAATGCCGTGTCTAACAATGCATGCCAAATAGGTTCACTCAACTCCAACATCTTACGTTGGGTATTCATGTATTTGTCAAAATCAGCTTGCTTGTCAATTTCCGTTTGAGGAATCACATGCGGGTCTGAAATGACCATAATACGCTCTTGAGCAAAACTCATCATAGGCAGCATCAGTGCTGCTAATGCTAAAAAGAAGATTTTTCTCATATTTATAACTATTTTTATGGTTATTTTCGATGCACCCCTTTAAAGGCACTTTAATAAAATCGCCACAAAGGTACGACTTTTTTTTGAATTATGCAAATAAATTTATATTTTTATACTAAATTCTTACATATTTGATATTTTTGTATCTTTGTCGCTATTTTCTGTTTAGTGCGAAATAATACAAATAACTATATACGATGTATCTCCATTTTATACGATTTGACCGACGGTTAACCGACGGTCAGCCGACGGCAGAGCGACAGTCGAACGACGGTCGAACGACGGTCGAACACTACGTTCCTACTCTGTCGCTCCGCTAATTTAACTGTCTCTGTACTATTTTAACGTTCCCACAAACTGAGTTATTAATAAAAAAAGCACATATGCAAGTTTGCTACTGCATATGTGCCTTTTTGTATGAATGTTCAAATATCTGTTGCTGAAAATGATTTACTGCCTATTTCGTTGTACCGGTAGTTAAACTCATTTTTTCTCAATCGCTTCAGCAATAGAATTGGCGATAATAGCCATCTCTTCTGCCGGCAAAGACAGTTTCGGGTTCGTCCAAAGCATGTCTTTCTCAGAATTCATCGGTACCAGATGCACGTGAACATGGTTCACTTCCATGCCCAAGACAGCCACTCCTACACGTTTGCAACCGGTAGCATCTTTGATTCCTCGCGCTACTTTTGCGGCAAACGTCATGAGACTCTGCAATTGCTCGTCCGTCAGGTCGAAAATATAGTCCGCCTCGGGTTCCGCTAATTTGGGAACTACCAGTGTATGTCCTTTTACCAACGGGTTGATATCCAGAAATGCATAGTTCTTATCATCCTCAGCTACCTTGTAACTTGGAATCTCACCTTTGATAATCTTTGTGAAAATAGTCATACCATTTATGATTTAGACAATTATTCTTACTTGCTTAAAGGCTTATTTCGAGGATTTCAAATTCGATGAGTCCTGCCGGCACTTTCACTTGAGCTATTTCGCCGACTTTCTTTCCCATCAGACCTTTTGCGATAGGTGTTGTAACGGAAATTTTGCCCTCTGCCAAATTAGCTTCTCCTTCCGTAACAAGTTGGAAAGTCTTCTCCATACCGTTATTACGCTGACGCACGTGCACTTTGGTCAAAATTTGCACCTCGTCCGTCTTGATGTCAGACGAATCCAACACGCGTGCATCCATGAGACGCAACTTCAATTGCGCAATCTTAGTTTCCAAAGCGCCTTGTGCTTCCTTCGCGGCATCATACTCCGCATTTTCGCTCAAATCGCCTTTTTCGCGCGCTTCTGCAATTGCAGCAATCACACGCGGGCGCTCGATGGTCTCCAATTCATGGAGCTCCTCTTTCAGTTTTTTTAGACCGTCCTCGGTCATGTACGTTACTGCCATACTATTTCTTATTTTATCATTTTTTCCACTTATTCATTTTCCTCAATACTTACGATTGAGTATCTCGTTCGCAATTATTGCCTTGCGGACTTCCTCTACATCCGTCAGATCCGGAATATTATTTCTTGTTTCGTCTGTCATATAAAAAATAAGGCATCCGCCTTGTATATTTCTTCTGTTTTGTCTAAAAGTAATAGGAAACTTCACAGCCTCCTATTACCATTAAACCTAAACCTTAACTATGAAAATTTTGTTTTCGGTGCAAAAGTACTGCTTTTATTTGATATGAGCAAATATTTTGGCAAAAAAATGCATTTTTTCTTTCATTTTACTCAATTTTCCCCCTTAATGTAGCAGCAGATGCCTCAATAATGCGCACTTGCACCAAATCTCCCACTCTTTGGTCAGTCCTCGGAAATACAACTGTTTTGTATTGCTCCGTACGACCGAACATATCATCATGACTGCGTTTTGAAAATCCCTCCACTAGTACTTCGACCGTCTTTCCTATCTCTTTTTTGTTGGATTCAAGCGAGAGTTGCGTTTGTAACGCAATAATCTCGTTCAGCCTACGCACCTTCTCCTCCTCTGGGATATTATCCGGCAAGTGTTTGTGCGCATATGTGCCCGGGCGTTCCGAATATTTGAACATAAATGCGGAATCAAAGCCCACCTCACGCATAAGACTGAGCGTCTGTGCATGGTCTTCAAGCGTCTCATCATGAAAGCCGCAGAAGATATCAGTACTGATAGCAGCAGTCGGTAGAATACGGCGGATAGCGGCAATTCTGTCAAGATACCACTCGCGTGTGTATTTGCGGTTCATCAGTTTGAGAATATGGTTGGAGCCGGACTGTACTGCAAGATGGATGAACTTGCAAAGGTTTTTATGTCTGCTGATGGCTTCCAATGTCTTGTCGGACATGTCCTTGGGATGGCTGGTGGTAAAACGGATACGCATATCCGGTACTGCGTCCGCCACAATCTCAAGGAGATCGGCAAAGTCAATACACTTACCGTTTGGCGTTGTATAGCGGTACGAATTGACATTCTGCCCCAGAAGTGTCACTTCTTTGTATCCACGCGCCTGTAGATCACGTACCTCATTCAATATGGATTCCACATCTCTGCTCCGTTCCCTGCCACGAGTGTAAGGCACTACGCAGTATGAGCAAAAATTATTGCAGCCCCGCATGATGGACACGAAACCGCTGATAGAACGTCCTATACGTGAAGGGATAATTTGGCGATAGGTTTCAGTAGTACTGAGTTCCACATTCATTGCCTTGTGCCCCTGCTCCACTTGCGCCAAGAGGTTCGGAATGTCCATATACGCATCCGGACCCGCAACAAAGTTAACACCATAGTCATCGATAAGTTCCTGCCCCATCCGTTCCGCCATACAGCCGATGACACCGATTACCGGTAGCCGGTTGTCGTTATGAGATTTGGGATTTGAGACTTGAGATTTCCTGTTTCTTAAGTGTGCCTTGAGTTCGCGGAGGCGGGCGCTAACCTTCTGCTCTGCATTGTCACGGATGGAACAGGTATTAAGAATAATGATTTCTGCCTCCTCCCATCGGTCAGTAATTTCGGCATCTGTCGTCTCCATAATAGCCGCTACAACCTCGCTGTCTGCGACGTTCATTTGGCATCCATATGTCTCAATATAAAATTTTTTTGCCATTTTTCTTGCGTATATCAAAAAAAAGTTGTACCTTTGCACGCTCTTTTGAAAAAGAGGGTGGCGGGAAGTGGCGCAGCCCGGTAGCGCAACGGTCTGGGGGACCGGAGGTCGCGTGTTCGAATCACGTCTTCCCGACAAAGATGACTGCGGTCATCTTTTTTTGTTGCCGTGATTCTCCACGTGTGTTCTCCGCCACTTTGTTCTATCGATTATTGCGATCTCTCGCAATTCTCGAATCACGTCTTCCCGACTATTAAAGGCAGGTTTACTTCGGTGACTGCCTTTATTTGTATTCCCTGCAATACGGACTGCATGTCTGCATTCTTTTGTATCATGTCAATCCACCATTCCGCCTCGTCCATATCCGCGAAACCGCTGATACGCAAAGCGGCAGTCTCACCCCATACGGGCATTTTCTGCAAGTCGAAATCACGAATCAGGAATTGTGAGAAATTGAAAAGTGCTACTTCATAGAGCAAATCATTCAAAGCCTGCTCATCGCCAGTTGGTAAGATGAGCACGGCCACAGACGGCAACTTACGATCCTCATTCCATTCCTGCACTTGCGCCGCTGAATCTTGCAGTGTCTCTTCCACTTGTCCGCGCATTTCCGCCAAGTCACCTGTTGTGCCGCCTTTCTGACTTTCCATTCCCTGTCCCATCATTGCGAGCATATCTTTCGCCATAGCCCCTAACTCCGTATCTCCGTGTTTCTCCACCAGATTACGCAGTTCGGCAATAAATGGTTCCTGTCCCTCTGTCCGTGCGACAGAAACAGCATTAAGGAAAAGGAATCGCGGTATGAGCCGGCTTTGCGGGAAATTTGTTTCCGCATACTGCTTGTTGGCCTTGACTTCAGCATACTGGCCGTGCGTATAAGCCTCATAAGTAGCGGAATACAGCGAATCCTGTTCCGCTAACATGCGTTGCATTCGTGCGATATATGCTTCATCATTACGCAAGGCGCGCAAGCGTTCGTCTTCATGGACAGCCAACACGGACGGATGAGTAGCGAAACGCTCATCCAAAGCCTTTAATGTCTCTTGTGCCAACGCTTCGTCTTCCAGTTTGTCGCGATAGATATAATAGAGCGCCACCATAGCTTCGCGCCATAAGCTGTCGCTGAGGGCGTAGTCCTGCTCTGTCTTAGGTATTTGTTGAAGGTAATACTCCGGCTTATGTGTATCGGTCTCTTGTACAGGATGCGTCGCAGTAGAATCAGCAGCAACCATAGTAGAGTCCGTTCCTTCCGGATACTGTTCCTCTGAATAAGAAGCCGTTACTTGTTTGTTCTGGCGTCTCCAGTTATCTTCAAGTTGGCGATTTCCCCATTTGCGGCGCCATTCCTGTTGCCCTTGTTTAATGAGTTGCGGGTTATAGAAATACCATTCTCCTTTCTGTGCCCCCCCACCTCCTAACATATTGGCGGTATTAACACTCCGAGGTCCATCATCTTCAAGTGCGAGTTCTCTTTCCTGCTGCGCCTGCTTGGCCGAATCCGCTTTTTCGGCAGCGATCAAATCGGCGATTATTTTGTCCACAATAACTCGTTGTTCTTCTTCGGACATGTGCCCAAGACGCTGAAGGGAATCTTGCAATTGTGCCTGATTATAAGACACAATCAACTCATCCAACACTTCCGAGCGCTTTTGGATTCGGGCATAATCGCTATTCTCCGCCGTTATGATAGTAACGGCCTCGCGATAACATGGTTGTGCTTTTACGTAATTTCTCTGTCCGAAATAGATATCGCCTGCCTGGATTAGTATAGCCGCCTTGGCAGTACCGGCTTGAGTGGATTCCTCTATAGCTTTCTCATACATCTCCAAGGCTTGTGCCGTATCACGTTCCGCAAGCCAAATATTACCGATAGCTCCATAAATCTGGTCTAAACGATCTTTGTATTTAGCCTGTCGTGTCATGGTTCTCAGTTGGCGTATAGAGTTCTTTCCGCCCAATTCCGCCATGCGCAGACGTGCGTTAAACTCCATCTCGTTGGGAGGCGCCATTCGGACTACCGATTTATATGCTTGTACCGCTTCATCACGGTTTCCCTCACGCTCGTAGAGTTGTCCTAAGACGTACGCAAAACGCGGGCGATAGATTTTACGTTTCTCGTTGGGCATTGCTATCTTGACAAAGGGAAGAGCCTCACGATTATGCCCTCCTTTCAGCAAGACATCGGCTTTGACAGCGGAATAAAGTTTGGCATGCTTGCGCTTGAGTGCATCTATCTGAACGCGGTTAAGCATGTCTTCTGCTTCGTATTGCCACCCTAACTCGGCATATGCACGAGCTATCCACAATTGACATTGGGCAATAATATCCGCATCGTTCTTATAATGGTTTATTATATAATTGAAGGTACTAACAGCACCTAAGAAATCTCCTTTATGGAATTCAGCTTCTCCGAGCCGCATCCATGCGAGTTGCATGTTTGCATTAAACTCCTCGGATTGAAGCCATAGTTTATATTTAGGGTCGCTCGCCTTTTTAGGATCGCGTTTCGGTTTAGCTTTGATTGAGTGCAGTTTGATGCACTTACGGCATTTCTCGATGGTCTTGTCCATCTGTGAAGCGGCAGATTCCGCCGCCTTATGATTCGATACAGGATAGAGATTAAGGATGGTCGTATAATCATCCGAATTGGCATCTCGGATGGCTTTCAAGCCCTCTTCGTATGCGATATTGCCGTTGTATAAAATATTATATTTTACTTTAGTTTGGTGGAAAGAGCGTGTTACGCGTGTGTTTTTTTGAGTAGAGCATGAAGCAAGCGCCAGAGTTAGCAACCCTGTCATAATAATATACAACGCTATGTTCATTTTAGTTCTCATTTCCAATAGATAATTTTGTAGGGCACTTCTATTATTTTAGTCCTTTTACATGACTTTGCGCGGCAATAAACTCTTTCAGATAGAAAGGCTCATAGTACGCTAAATCCACGTGATTGTCAGGTGTAATGTCTAGGATTCTCTCGACAAAAGCTGGTAAATACCTCGATTCAGGTACGATATTCGGCAGGTAGTGCCAATTGGGGTTGGAGATAACATTTTGGCATTTGGCGGCACCATCCCCAAAGTAGTAAAAGTGTGTATTGTTAGTCTGATTGTTAGGTTCCTGACTAAATGAGTTCGGACTATTGTGGTTAAGTTGGGTGAGAATCAGACTGTTTTCGTTTTCTACAACAACCGATTTAACATCGCTCAAGGCGTTCAAGTTGCTGTCATAGAAGGCAGTATATACTTCCATCCGGCGAGCATCAATCATCGGGACAAATTGAAAATTGAGAAATGATTGTTCGCTTGGTGAGATCATTGAGTCTTGTGAACGCTCCTCTTTCAATCTCTCCATAGCTGCCGCGCATAACAGTTTGAGGGTGGACACGGGAATAAGCGGAATATTAAGTCCGTAGCACAGTCCTTTAGCCATAGATGTACCTATACGGAGTCCGGTATAACTGCCTGGTCCCTCTGACAAGGCAACAGCATCAATGGAAAGATGCATGTCGCGAGCCAATGAAAGTAATTCCTCTATATAAAGAGGCAGCAACCTTGCGTGGTTGCTTGCTTCTTTCGAAATACATTGTTTGATCGGCTCGCCATCCTTGCAGATGGCGGCCGAACAAACCGATGTACTAGTTTCGATACATAGTATCGCCATAATTCGATTAAGGAACAATCTCCTCCGGTGCTACTTGTTTGAGTTTCTTCGGGAAGTTGAAGTGGTAAGCCAACTTCAAACCAGCATCGAAGAAGCCTAACTTGTCCGCATAGGACTTTGTTGCCGCGTTCACATTAAATTTAGCTACACTGGCAGTTGATGGAGGAGTGGTGAGCGTTACAAGATCATCGGAAGTTGTGGCTCCGTTCTTGAAGGTGTTGAATACACTATAGTTAGCATAAGCACCCAAACCGAGCGAGTTACCGTTCTTCAGAATCCACTCGTAACCGATTTCTGCCGTCAACATAACATTAATGTTAAACTGGACACCGTTGTCTGTTCCACTCAGTTTGTATTGGTCATCACCCAACACACCGGTTACAGCATCGTTCATAACGTGTACCTTTTCATCCGGGAAGTATGCGTCAACAATTGTGTTCTTGTTGTTGGAGATTGCCTGATTGTACGGAGTAAATACTGGAATCATGAACTTCGGACCAACATTGAAGAACAAACCGTTGTCGTGGATAAGAGAGAACATTACCGGAACCTCGAGTTGGATGTTACGGTCGGTCTCTTTTACCTCGTCTGCCTTGATGGTATAATCAACAGGACCTACTTCAGTAGATTGCGTGTAAGCATCGTCCACTACAGTCTTCAGACCACTCTGCTGGTAACCGACGGCGATACCCGTAATGATACCGAGGTCAACAGGACGACCGTCTTTAGCCCAATAGTGCGCATATTGGAGATCAAGGAGAGCATCGAAACCACAGGTCCAGTTGCCCTTCTCCGCTTTGTGGAGCAAGGAAGATGCACCACCGCGAACACCGATTGTGAAACGATCATAGTTATTCTTGAACTTCTGCTCAGACTGAATCGAGTCACCCTTTGCCGGTTCGTGTTTAACTGTATCCGTTGCAACGATAGCCGGTTCTTCAGGAACGATTTCCTCTTCTTTGGGTTGCTCAACGACTTCTTCTTTAACCGGTTCAGCAGGCTTAACAGGATCGGGTTTAACCAGACCTGCATCGATGGCAGCCTGCTTGTCAGCAGCTTGTTCGACAGCTGCTTTTTCAGCAGATTCCTGTGCATGCCCGTTGACGTTAATCAGACATTCTTCGCACATCCATGAATAGATATTCATAAGAAGCACGCCATCTGCGAAACGCTTGGTACCCAACTGGCGTACGGTATGTACTTTATCCCATACCCAAGTAGAAGGTCTCTCACCAGTGCAGTACTGTTGGCACTCCGTTTTAATCATTACGGAGTCGCCTATAGCCACTTTGAACTGATGCTGTTGTGCAGGTGCAGCCTGCTGTGCCGACATAGTCGACACGGCAGATGCACAAATCAGGGTGGCTGCAATTAGAATTGATTTTATAGTCTTCATAGTGCTACCTCCTATTCTTATTTAACAATGTAACGTAAGGTTGATTTCATGCTGTCATTGCTCAACTCAACGAGATAGAATCCGTGTTCGTCCGCAGCCTTGATAGTGAAGGTTTCTTCACCGGAAACGGTGAATGTATTCTTCAGCAGACCTTCGGTTGTGTAGATACGAATCGTAGTGCTCTGAGTCGGGTCAAGATTGATGACACGGATGTCCTCACCCGGTTTAGCGAGCGACGGCACGAGTGCCGGAGCAGGTGCAGGTACAGATGTAAGAATTTCCAACTCTGCTTCTGCCATCAAACCACAACCATCCGGTTCGGTTTTAACTACAGCCTTGTATTTTCCGGCTGGCAGAGGATCTCCGTTCTTATAGGAAATATAGTAACCTTTATCGTTATAGTTCGCGTCTAAGCTCTTACCATCTACGGTCCACGTTACCAAACCGGCAGGAGCCTCCTCCGGAAGTTGATTTACAGTCCAACCGTTGTCTAAAAGCGTATCACGGTGAATCATCAAGATACGACCGAACTTATTTCTTAGTTCGAATCTCTTCTCTACTGGGTTAGAGATATTGATGTTGAACGAAATGATACTATCGCAACCATTTGCAGCGCCACCAATGATGGTATCCACAATTGCTTTGGTAGCAACGAAAGTCTCAACCTTTCCATCTACTTGCCATGTATATACATACGAGTTGCAAGCATCAACATCCGGTACAGTAGCCTTAACCGGCGGAAGGATAGTCAGCTTGAGGTAGAGCGTGCTATCAGCAAGATAGGTATGCGAATAAGCAGCCTTCGGGAGCGGATCAACCGTTGACTCGGTATAGGTATTGCCTTCCCAACCGTAGGACTTACAAGCCGATACTTCAATCGTGTCGTTAATCGCATTCTTCAACTCAGCAGATTCGATGGTATCACCGCACTCGGTTACCGCGAAGTACTTGAGGTTGATACGTGCGCTTGCGAGCGGAGTTGCATCCAGGTCAACGAAGTTCTGACCATCAGCGCTGAACTGCCAGAAGATATTCTCGATAGCCTTAACTTCCGGTTTTCCAACCGTGTCAGCAGCGAACAGAGCATCCAAAGCAGCGGTAGCAGCAGTTACATCCAGGGCAGCACCCTTCACGATAACCGGCTGGTCAGTAAGAGACTCGATAGCCTTAACTGCCGGAGAAACGAGCGGAGTTACAATGTAAGTAACGATAGAGTCATACATGTAAGCCTCTTTAGCGTTCTTGAGTTCAACAGTATCGTTCCATTGCAGTTCAGCAGGTTTCGAAGCATCGATATGATGTGTTTCGCCGCTGAGGGTGATAGTATCAGTACCATCGCAGAGGAACATGTTAACGGTGTCAAATACCTGAACACGCGGTTTCTTGTCAATCAGTTCAAGCCAGATGTATGTAGTCTGGTCAGAGAGATACTTGATAAACAAGCTCTCAGGCCAACCCATATTCTCCAGATAATCACGAGCGATATCCTTGAACTCTTCATCATTCGGAGCAACGCTCTTCTTGATAGAAGCATCCGGTATCTTGGAGCAATCCAGTTTACCGCCGTCATCTACCTTGAAGAGGAGGTCAGCAGTACCGGTAGCGGTAGCCGTTTCAGACCAGTTCTCTACGTGCAGACGAACGTCTTTCTCTTCAGGAATCTGAGCCTTGTCAAGGGTTACGCGATACCAAGTCAGCTGGTCTTTCGGGTTAACTACGCCGTGCTCCCAGTCGAAGTTCATCGGGTTGAGACAGTCGTTGTCTGCACCCTTAACCTGCTTGGTATTGAGACGGAGAGTAACTTGTTTGTCACTTCTAACGCGAATGTATCCGGCGATGTGCTCTTTCGTGATAGCACGATGGAGCATGCTGTCGATATAATCCGGTTGGGTTTCTGCGATTGAGAACGAGTATCCCCTTCTTGAGATAGCCTCGTCAAGCAGCTCTTTCAACGGTCTCTCGTTTTCGCGCTCTTTACCACTCTTGTTAATAGTACGCTTACGTACGGGAACCTTATAAGTAAGGGTGTCCTGAAGAGTAGCCGTTACCTCAATAGTAGCCGGTCCGTCGCCCTCCAACTTATAATAAAGCGAGCTGATATCCTCATACTTGAAGTTATCCTGGAAGTATTCAGCACAAACGCGGAACCACATGGTGGTATCAGCCGGCAGAACATAATCTACATTCGGAACGACGAGTTTAGCTTGGAACTGAGTGGTATCAATCTCATTAGCTGCCAAAGGAGCATAATCCTCGAACGATGTCTCAAATACGATTGAGTCGGTCGTACGAACTTTAATATAAATTTCTGCATCTCCTACAGCATAAATAGCTTGTGCAGGGAAATTATGCTCTCTATGCTCACCTTTCTTGATAGTGCGTTTTCCACGCTCCTGAAGGAGATCCTCCTCGCTCATCAAGCCATCGAAAGCAGCCACTCTCAGTTCTGTTTTATCCTTGCCGGCGTTCTTGGTAGCAACATGCACACTCTTGCCATACAAGGTTTTGTCTTTCTTCAAGTCAGGAGTACTAACCTTGTACCATACCTCTGTATTGGCAGACTGTCCAAAGCTCTTGCCGAGAGTAATAGGAATAGCCTCAAACTTGGAGTTACCGCCGAATGCTGTTACGAGTTCAGCTTGGAACTGGAAGTCACCACCGCCAACCGGACGAGTTACACGCAGGATCAGCGAGTCTTTCTTGATGAACTGCTCGAAAGTACCTGCAGGAACTGTATCCTTGAAGTGTTGGTTAGCTTTGAGTTTCTGAGTCTTGGTCATCATCTTCTTACCGATCGGGAAGGCGAAAGCTGCTTCTGCCTTCACGCTATTCTCAGCGCCAAGCAGGTTAACAAGGTGTACAACCGGTTTTACTTTCTCTTCCAGATTGCGCACTTTCTCAATCTCCTCAGTCGGGATGATATACCAAGCCGTATCTTGTGTCTGGGTGTAGAGCACATTCCAGCGGAGAGTATCGAGTTTGATACCATCTGCATAAATTGTGTCAAACGGTTCAACTGCGAGTTTCTCAGCCCAGAAGTGCAGAGAAGTTGTGCCCTGGAGGTTGACATAGATAACGCTGTCTTCCAGCATATCCATTGCACTATTCTGAACGGTGATCGACCTCGTTGCTTTCTTACCCAGTTTGAAGTTCTGAATAGACGGAACTTCATCCATCGGGCAACCGAAGCTCAATTGAGCGACACCCTTGCCCTCAACATTATCACGGTTCTCAATATGGAGTCTCAAGTCATTGCCATCCGTCATTACCTCTCTCAAGTCAACTATGTACCAGAGATTAGCATTGGCAGCCTGTGTATTACCCGAAACCCAGTTGAACGGTATAGCGGAAGCGCAGCTTGCGCCTTCAGCCTCTTCGGTCAAGCGGATTTGGATAGCTACGTCCTCAGTAGCGATAACACGCAGATAGATGGTATCCTGACTGATATTCTCAAACAAGTTGCGCGCTACGCGTTTGCTGTAAGTACCGTTAGCTTCAATCTTGAGCGAGCGGGATTCGTTAGCGATCGAATCGGGGCACTCCAGAGAGAGTTCAGCCTTGATTTCAACAGGATTGCTGCTGCTCATGTTCTGTACATAAACAGTCGGGAACTTAGCGGATTTCTCGCGTGCTTCTTCCATAGCAATCTTGTACCACACGGTGTCTTTCGCTTTCTGCATCACACCTTCATCCCAGTCGAATTTGATAGCTTTCAAACAAGCCTCGTCAGGCTCTTTGATTTCAGTCGGTTTCTGAACAGCCCAGAACTTGATGTCCTGGCTGGTCTCAATACCGATCCATACCGTATCCGACATCATAGCATAGGTTGAGTAAGACAGGGTACGTGTAACTTCTTTAGCAACAGTACGTGTAACTTCCTGCAAGTCAATGTACGGGCACGAGAATGCTACCGATCCTTTCACCGTAGCAGCCGATTTACCCAGATTCTGGATATGAATCTCAATGTCTTGGAGGTTATCACGTGCTTCATCCACAGGTACGGCATACCACTGAGTGGTACGAGCCTCTTGTGTATGACCACCATCCCAGTTAAAGTCAATGTTGGTTTTACAAGCTTTACCTTCACGAACGTGTTTGAAGCGGCCGTAGAAATTAACATCGCCTTCTACTTCCGTAAGCAGGTAGATGTATTCCACATTTTCACCCAAGCCTTCGAGCATGTTCTTCTTGTACACAACGATTTCCTCTTCGCCAGCACCGAGTTCATAAACCGAATTGCTGGTACTGAATGCAGGAACGTCGAATGCCATCTTAACAGTAACCTTGGCAGGAGCAGCACTCTCGTTGCGATAAGTAAACTCCGGCTCGAACTTGTTGAGCGAATTCATTTCCGACACTTTGATGCGGTAGAATGTTTTCGCGGGCAACGGTTTAATGGTGTCTTCTACATGTAAATCAACGAACGCTTCCGTTTCTCCGATTACCGGAGTAGAGGGCTGGTCAATCAGTTCTACCAGCATCTTCACCGGTTGCTCAACGTTCTCAATACCGAAATAGAGTTCATCCGGCTGTACGCTCTTAATCATAGACTGCGGGATAGTGTCAAAGATAGACTGGCCGGCAGCAATAGTGAACGAACGTTTGGTCATACCGGATGACGGGCAGTCAAGCGACTGGCCTGCTTTCAATTCAACATCACCGGAACCGATGTTGGTAATGGTAATCTTGACATCTTTCTTCACAGCTGCTTTTGCCGGAAGCAGATCGATTTTCCACCACTTGGAGAACGAACGGTTCTGTGTTGCCTCTTTGTTCCATTGGAGGACAGCAGCATCCTTACATGCTTCATCAAGATCCGCTGCTTCAAACACTTTGACGCTCAGCTTGATTTTACCATTTGACGTAAGCGTCAGGTAAATCTCTGTCTGCTTCATCGCCTTCAGTGATTTTGCATTGGCCGTCATAGTCTTGTACTTGTTAGCCGCAATGTCGTACTCCTTCTCACCTTTCTGTCCTGCTACAGTAGCATTCATACTTACGTGAACTGAAGTACCGATTTCATTACTCGGGTTGGTCAAGTACAAGGTCATGGAAGGATTCTCCTCCTCGTAGAGCGGAGCAAGGTCAACGCGATACCAAAGGGTACCACCCGGATGCTCTACTCCCTTGTCCCAATCAAAGTCAATTGCATTGGCTTTGGTACTACCATCGTTTTTGCCGACAGCCATTGCGAAGACTGTCATCATTGAAACCATGGCAAGTAAGAAAAACTTCTTCATGTAATTGGTTTTTTAGTTAATAAATAGAGTTAATTATTTGGTTTGTTTTTGTATTTGTTGTCCTAAGACATTATATTTGCGGTCATCAATCAAGATAAACAACTGTCCGTTCTGCAACTGCTTGTATGCACCGTTTTTGCCTGCACTGACACTTTCTACTCCAGAGGGGTCCAAAACCGTAACCTGTATGCGTCGTGTACAAACATTGGGTTTGACAATCTCTACAATCGTGTCTCCGTATGTATTCAGCACATGTCCGGAGGAATGTCTGTATCCTCTATTCAGGTCGGCAGGCATGACACTGACTGTATCGTATTCCATTTTCGGCTCCGTGAAGGTAAAATGGACCGGAGTGGTGAGCAATGAGTCAACCGCAATCCGGGTGGTATCCACAAACGATGTGTCTCTCACATAAGTCCGCTCGTTCACCGTCAGTTTCTTACCCAAACAGGTGGAACCCTCCACCAACTCGCCTTCCACTATCTTGTTCGCGTTTATATAATAATAGTACACGCGCCCGGTAAAGCCTTTGGCATGATTGACGTGAAGCCATATTTCCCGTTTTTCTTTTCGTGCCGTCACCAACTGCGCCGAGTCAAACTGATAGACATGGAGCGAATCGGTCAAGCGTGTCCGACCTATCTCTTCTCCGTTGCAACTGTCGAGTGTCAGCAGGAAGTCAGCCGGCTGGTTTTTCAATTGTTTCCATGCGATGAATGCTTTTCCACTCGCCGGCATATTCTGCCACGGCAGTCTGTATTTGTTCTCCGCCTCGTTGCACACATAGGTCATACCGGCACGCACCTCCAGCGGGTCGTCGCATACCGAATGGGGTCCCTGGTCGTATGGATAGCAATAGACACGTCCCGAACCTCCATTATGCGGATAGACACGGATATGCGGAGTCAAATTCTTCAGATACGCAGCGGCGTTACCCATTTCTTCAATTTTCTTATTGATTTTGGTAACATCCATTTCGCGCATCTGGTTACGTCCGATAGTGAGGGTGAAAGTGGGTTCTTGACTGACGCACATCGCATATACCTCCATTGTCACGGAGCAATCCGCAAACCAGTAGGCAGAGATACCGCGTTTCAAGTCATCTGCAGTAGCCGTAAACCATGTCGTGTCTGCAATCACCGTATCCACCGGAAAAGCAAACGGATGTGAGTTAAACTCACATTCACAGAAGAACGGCTGTGCATTGTAGAAACGCGCCAGTGAATCACAAGTTACCGTGTCCGCCGGTTCCGACGAAGCAGCGAATGCATTCATTGAAAGCATCACCAGCAATCCCAAAATCAGTCTCTTTTGTTTCATTATTACTTATTGTATTTTAGTACCCAACAGGTTGTATTTTACTCCTCCGCGAATAATCACCACCTGTCCGTTTTCAATCTCCTTCGCAGGAGTCGCATTAACCTCTGTATTTGTTATATCCGTTGTAAAATCACCGGTAAACACCTGTCCGCATACAAACCGTACCGTGAGCGACACTACACCGGCATCAATCCACTGCGGTTCTCTCTCTGCTGCTATCTCACGATATGCCGACTCGCCCTCCGGACAATACGTCCAAATAATCGTTTTCACCGGCACCAGTTCACCCACATAGTGGTTGTACAGATTCTGCTCCACGCGGTGCAAATCGACCAAGGTGCGGTTCTGCTCGCCGCTGACAATCATACCTTCCTTATAATCCCATTCTGTAGGCGACTCATAGACGTAAGCCCGATAGCGTTTAACAACTCCGCCTTCCAACTCTTCGTGCTCGGTATTCTGCCCAGCGCAGAAATAAACCGTTTCATAGGTGCTTTGGCAGTTCGGGTCGATAGTCAGATGCAGGGTAATGATACTGTCACAACCGGCTACCGTCCTCAGATTCGCCACATAGTCCTTCGCCTCATTGCAACGGATGTCGTTCCACATGATATAATCACCCGGGCAGAAGGTCATATTCTCTTCTTTCTGATAAGAAGGACTGACTTTCAGATCCAGTGTGACTAACGTATCGGCATCCTCCCCTTCGATGAGGTGGGTATAGGAGGAGGTGTTCTCTTTGGCTACGATGGTTTGTCCGTACCAATCTAACGTCTCTCCGGCACACTTGGTCACCACATCCGTACGGTCATAAACAGGCTTGTCACTCACCGTCAGATGCAACCATGCCGTACTGTCGCAGCCGCGGCTGTTCGTCGTATGATACTCATAGTCTCCGGCAGCATCGTAAATCTTGCCGTTCCACTCATAACTGCCACCGGCAACCATAACCTTATTCTCATGACTCACCGCTTCAGGCAGGATGGTTATCTTACGTGTCACGGTACTGTCACAACCCTGCACAGTCTTGAGGTGCTGGGTGTAGGTGCCGCTCGCTGAATAGGTCTGACCATTCCACTCAAACGACTCACCATAACAAACATCTACATCCTCGGCGGTCGTCTTGATTTCTTCGGTGCAAGCGGAACTAATGGTAGGTATTACCACCAACGAAGCACTCTCATGCGCTTTGATTTCGACTATCTTCGCATCCGCTGATTCAGCCAGTTCCCATACCCATCCCGTCTTGCATTCCGAATAGGAGAAAATTACCTGCGCTGGGATTGTATCGCTCATTACCATTGCCACGGGGAGAGGACCAAAAGGCGCCCCGGGGAGATAAATTACCGTTGCGGGGAGATATTCGGGATCTACACTGATATAATTGCTTCCGCTCTGAACGGTGTACATCGCCTGCTCGGTTATCTGCGTTGCTCTGTCCACTGTTGTCCCTACCGGTTTCTGGGCACAAGCGATTCCGACAGACATAGCCAACAGAAGGCTCATCGCCCACATACGGAATACTCTATTTAACCCATCGCTTTTCACCATATTTTATATATATATATTAGCGCGTACCAAACACACATCGTACAGGTATGCATGATAAATCAAGGCGCAAAGGTACAAAAAAATTTTGAATTAACCAAATTTTTTGTTCGTTTTGTCAATTTTTCTACAAAATTAATTGTATTTTGTCACTTTTACCTTCCAAAACATAGGTTCCTGACGTCAAATTTACCTCATGCGGATCATCCGGAACGGCATCCCACTCAGCCACTTTTTCGTCACTTGCGGACATTATTGTAATGTGTTGTTCTTCGCTCACATTGACCACCACTTTTGTTCCGTCACAAACTACCGAAACGGTAGAAGCAGGATAAACAGGATCCGTTTCTTCAGGAGCTTCAGTCGTAAAAGTCAACTTACGGTTTGTACTATTAGCCTCTGTATAGAAGATAGCATAGAAATACCCTTCTCTTCTAATTCTCTCTCTATTCTCCCATGAAGCAATCTCCTCCGCCGTAATGACCAATGGTTGGCTACTTTTGACTTTGGCTTTATACTTCAACCAGTAGGGAGCATTTTCATTGGTTCTGGCCATACCACATGTGTCCGCCAGATACACAAAGCAGTCGTTATTCAAGGCAAACTTGATGGTCATGTTGCCCCCTTTCCATTGAGGATACGACATACGATAAACCTCGGACTGTTTTTTAATGGTAATTTCCGAACCCGGAACCACCACATTTTTAATTGTACTTGCATAACAATCAGACACATTCCATCTTTCGGGTGTAATGGTAGTAGCCTCCGTACAACTAAAGCGGATATACAGGTAATGGCGGCTAGCCGGAACTTTTGTCCAAAATGTTTCTAATTCGCTCCCAAGTATTCCAAGCCAATGCCCACTCTCCGCCGCTCTGTCAAATGAATAGGTTTTCAGCGCGTCCGCTTCAAAATTGGTTGTAGGCGATATAACCATACCGAACATATGGGATGTAGGTGTCGTGAATCTCACATCTACGTTCCAAGAGCGGGGAATGGCAAAAATAGCAGTTGTATTCGCATCCAGAGCATATGTCTTGCCGAATCTCAGCAAAGTTGCCTTACCATCAGGAACAGCCTGTTTGGCTTTGGTAATCTTCATTGTACCGGTTCCCTCCGTATAGAACTTGGCGAAATACATACCCGCTTCGTTGGGGAAGAGCGGATTATGCACCCACTTGTATATATCCGTGGCTTCTGTCTTTACCGAATCGCCCGATTGGATATTCTCCTCCATTTGAATGATATTATCGTCCAGTTTGTTCAACGGGTCGAATTCACAGGTATTGGCTACCGTCATGGTACAAGGTGCCGTTCCCGTCCATTTATAGATAATCGTATCTTCTTGCCATTGTACATACGGGATAATCACATGGCGCTTCTTGTCGTTCGCCTTTACATGCACGGTATCGTTTTTGGAGTCGCCGATACGCATGAACTTTGCTTTGTCCACGCAATTGGTAAAGAGATTATCCGGAGCCAGACTGATGGTTCCGTCACATTTATAGGTTACTTTCACGTACACCTCAAGATTGTAACTGATTCCCATTTGAAGGATAAGGTCACGATACTTCTTTCCCAGCGAGAGATAATAAACGAACGTGCCATCTTCCAATGTATTAGTACTCAATTTGGGTTTGTGCGGCATATCAATAGATACACCGCTCCCACCGCTTGTTTTGCAAAACATACTACAAAGGATGGTATCCTTATAGTATCCCGGAAGACACGTAAAATCCATCTCTACCTCGGGAGCGGGTTCATTTTTGCCAAATTTCGGTGCAAAGGTCACAGTCATCGGCAGGTCAAACGTCCATGCCGAATACCATATTGTCTGCCCGCTCTGCACTTCTGCTCTATAGTTA
This sequence comes from uncultured Bacteroidales bacterium, assembly GCA_900319995.1. Taxonomy (GTDB): domain Bacteria; phylum Bacteroidota; class Bacteroidia; order Bacteroidales; family Paludibacteraceae; genus Colicola. The sequence continues at coordinate 28,082 of ONQO01000005.1, read as the reverse complement.
TCACCCATCGGGATAGCATCGGTACACGACGACCCCGGAAGTCCCGCGTACGCGGGCGCACACGTTCCTATTAATAATAGGGCGCATGCGCATACTGCTGCGTTATATAATCTTTTCATTGTCTATGTATAGTTTAGAATACCTCTGTTGATCTGCGACGCGGAGCTTCGCCCATACCCGGCGGCAATTCAGGAGAAGTGCCAGAAGCTTTCATCAAATCCTTCATATTCCAAATCTCCGTTTCCACGAGAGGAATAATATACTGTTTCTTTTCCATATAGATGTATTTTTTTAGATAGACTGGATAAACTATGTGCTCTATACTGACCAGACAAACTGGCCAGTATAGACGCTTTAGATTTATTTAACTATTCGACCATCCACACTATACACATTATTGCCGCGGAGGATATATACCTGTCCGTCGAGAACAATCTTCTGTGCAGCGGCATCAGCCTGGGCGTCCTGTATGCCGGTAGTTACTGCCGGAGCATTGCTGTTACGTACAAGCTTGAGGCCATAGCGATTGGTAGTTCCTTGCTCCAGAGTTGCGGTATAAGGCGCATAGGTGAGATTCCATACGGAACGACCATCTATCGTCAAATACAGCATGAAATCATTTGCCGTTTGTTCATTTACGGAAATGGTATATTCACCTGCCTGCGGAGCAAAGATTCCGAGCGGATATACTGCTGCGTCATTAACCGGTGCAAGCGTGTTGATACAGAGTTTCGCATCATAGCGCTCAATCCACATCTGTGGAACGAGGTTGCTGACACCCATCTTAACAAGGTCTTGACCAACAGTGTACTCATTGACTTCCTTGTCTTCGTCAGCACGGACGATGATACAGTCAGTTTCTTCCGTTCCGCTTGCTGCAAACAAAATTTCACAACGTGTCAACGGAGTTGTCGTTGCTTTCGTACGGCGTGGAGCAGCATGGAATGCATCGGCAAAGGCCTTCACATCATCCTTGTCTTCTTTTGCTTGAATGAATACCGGCTGACCTACTACCAATTTTTGAGAACTTAGATTAACAACTTTATATCTTTTGTTCTCTGCGTCGTAAATCTGTCCTGCATTCTCCGTCTCTTGATAGGAAGCAGCATTAGCATTGATAAACGCATGATAGGTTGCCGGGTTGGCTATACCGTTCCAGTTAGCATCCTTATCGTTTCCATTACCGCTATGAGTTGATACCGCCAATGTGGTTGTTTGCAAATCTGTACCTGCTTTACGTTCGAAGCGAATGACATCGGCATCAGAAGTGAGATATATCATATAGGCACGTCCCGGTTTCATGATGTGCTCAGCGGATGCATCATCCTCCACGAATTTCCAGCAAGCATCGCTATGACCGTGGTCGGCACGCTCTTTACCATCATAGTAGATGAGGTCGAAACTGCTGCCAAGCTCCTGACGCACAGGATCAGAACCACCGTTAATGATATACACTCCGTTATGCTCTTTGTCATATGCCGGAACGCTCACTTGCCAAGGCACTGCCACGGCATACCAAGTCTTTGCCTTAAAGCCACCTGCATGCGAGAGATCGAAATAGGCGTTCGTTGCCGTCACTTCTCCGATTACCTCACCGGATGCGGATTCAGAGCCTTCCAGAATCAGGTCGCCTGTTGTAAGCAGCGTACCTGAAACCACATTCAATTTTCCGACTACGTGGACGGTTGTTACATCAACGGTTGTATTAACAGAAATGGTTTCTTCTCCCGGAACATCCAAGATGCTTTGAATGTCATAAACGGCTGTATACGTTTCATTTCCTGCCAATTCAGGAAGAATGTCATCTTTTGCATATTCGGCACCAGTACGCTCATACTTCCAACCACGGAAAACATATATCTGACCTGTTTCATCCGAATACGTAGGAGTGCTTCCCTTGAAATTCGGTTGAGCACCATAAGTATAATAGTTTTCTTCCTTCGCAATGAGTGTTCCATCCGTGTTATTCCATGTCACATCGTATTTGCGCGCGGTGGCATTGAACGAACCCTCATAAGTCTGATCCACCGTAACCACATCGATAGTCGGTGACCAACCGGAGAAGGAATACACCCACTGCTCATCCTGCTCTCTGGTCGGATCAGGACCAAACGAAGGCGTAGCACCGTATCTTAACGTTTCTTCTTTGCTGTCAACGATTTCGCCACTCAGTTTCACAATCCACTTAATGGTGTGAGTCTCGCGATTATAATAGATATTAACTACCGTATTCTCCAAAGCAATCGTTTGTTGCGAGATAGGCTGCTGTGCCGTGAAGCCGGTGTAGCTTTTAGCTACCGCATTAGTAGTTTCGCCGATAGTACCTGACAACGTCTCACTTTCATATTCGGTATAGTTGTTGTCCGTTATATTCTGCTGCCAATGCTTAACGGTGTAGGTTGCAACATCTACGTCAAACGTAGCCGTATAAGTCACATCTGCCGTAACGGTCACTTCACGCGAAGCATTCGTGTTATCATCATTCCACTTCACAAACTTGAAACCGGACTTCGGAGTAGCGGTAATAGTACGAACCGAGTTGTAATCATACTTACCGCCTCCTGTTACCGTACCGTATGTATCATTATTCGCCAGAACTGTCAGATCGTATTGGTTCACCGTACTACCGAACTGAGCGGTATAGGTGGCAGCACCCGTTACAGCAACAATCGCAGGCAACCACGTGTTATTGAACGTGTATGTGTACTGAGCCGTTGCAGTCTTGGTCGGAGTTTCACCTGTGTATGACGGAGTCTGACCATACTCAACCTGCTCGGTCTTCAGTGTCGCACCATTTCCGTCAACCCATGTGATGTCATACTTGTTCACCGTGCTACCGAACTGAGCCGTATAGGTGACATCATCCTCTACACTGCTGATTGCAGGCGACCAGCCACTGAACGTATAAGTGTATTGTGCATCTGCAGCCTTCGTCGGAGTCTCACCATCAAAGTGAGGTGTCACACCATACGCCACATTCTCATCCGTCTCAAGCGTAACATCGCCGTTCTTCCATTTAACCGTATAGGTATTGGTCGAACGTGTAAATACTGCTTCGATGTTCGTCACATTGTCTGTTACCGTAGCCGGCACATTGTTCCAATGGTCGAACTTGTAAGTATATTGCGCATCTGCGGTCGTCGGAGTTGCCGTAACGGTAGTGCCGTTTACGGTAAACGTATTGCCACTCTGAGTCACTGCAGTACCATGCGGGATATTCGGTATGGATGCAACATTCACACTACCATAACCGGCTGGCGTTACACCTATTGAGAAGGTGTACTTGTTGATCGTAAACTGAGCATGGTAGGTAACATCGGTTGTTACTTTGGTTGCAGTTGTAATCTGCGTACCACTGGTAGCAGAAGTAAACCAACCATTGAACGTATGGCCTTCCTTGCTTGCTTCGGGCAACGTACCAATTGCAGCATTGTATGAGAAGTCGGAATATTCCGTTGCACAAGTACCGCCATTCGTTGCAGCATCCCAAGTCACTCTATACTTACGCTCTGTTGCATCAAACTGAGCAGTATAAGTAGCCTCGCCAACTACAGCAACAATTGCAGGCGACCATGTATTGTTGAATACGAAACTATTTGCATCAGTAGGATTCTTCGTCGGCGTAGCACCGCTATATGACGGAGTAGAACCATAAGCCACTTGATCGGTCTTCAAGGTCGCACCGTTGCCATCTACCCAAGTGATGTCATATTTGCGTTTAGTCTTGTTGTAATTAGCGACGTATGTCTGCGGGCCTTGCACTTCGGAGAAGGTTGCAGGTGTCCATCCTGTGAACGAATAGGTCCATTCTGCATCCTGCTTGCTCGGATTAGCCCAAGTATAAGACGGGGTTTGACCGTATTCCAACTGCAGATAGTGGAGTACCGTCTCACCATCATCATCCACAAACGAAATCTTATATTTCTTGGTTGTCTGATTGAACTGCGCAACATAAGTTTGGTCTCCCTTGACTTGCGCAAAGCCGTTACTGCTTGCACCTTGGAGTCTCCAGCCAGCAAACTCAAACGAGAACGCACTATTGTCCGGCTTGTACGGGTCTTCCGTCTTCGGAGCCACCGCAGCCAGATAAGTCGCATTCGACGGTGTATTGTTATATACCACCTCTGCCGTTCCTAACAGAGACATATCATAATTAAGGAACGTGATCGTGTACTTGCGCGGGATGCTCTTGTAGTTCGCAGTATAAGTAGCTGAGCCGCTTACCGTTGTAATTGCCGGTGTCCACGGGTTGGACGTATTAAACTCGTATGTATAATCAACCGTCGGATTCTTAGTCGGTGTCCCTTCATACGAAGGCGTTGTACCGGCTCTCCAGTTACGCGAATCAAGGATAGTACCATCCGAGTTCTTGAACGTAACATTATACTCGTAGTACTTCTCATAGAAGTGCGCCGTAAAGGTGGTGTTCTCCGTTACAATCGGCAGGTCGTTGTTCGCAATAACGGTTGCATCGCTGCCCTTGGTCCAACCATCCCATCTCCATACATAATCGGACGAAGAGGAACTCTTGGTAGGTGTAGCACCTAACCACTCAGGTTTTGTACCATAACCTACGGAATAATTGGTATTCGAACCATTGATATTCCAAGTAACGGTTATTGTCTTGATCTTCCAGCATGCGGCAGAACTATCATAGTAATAATAGTTGTACTTGCCATTGTGGTTCGGAGTGGTAGCTTTATAGTAACCCTCCGGTGTCGGAGTTGTTTCTACCTCCCACCAATAGCAATCTTCATCCCACACAAACACACGACCTCCTGTCACAGAAGTATAGGTGTGGTTACTTTGTGCCGGATAGTTCACTTCTACAATATCAGAAGGCTGAATAAAATAGTGTTTTTTATCTGTTGTCTCTACACTAAAGCAACCTTCTTTCGTCTTTTTGGTCCATTTGCTATTCACATACACCCAAACATCACCCGCAGCAGTACCTCCAGTTGATGAATAGGTATTATCTTCATTACGCAATTTTGCAGCATTCACCGTAACGGCAGTAGCAGATTTTGCGGCATTTTTCAAATAGTATGTCGTCTTATCGCCTTGTGCAGCCGTGGTATATAACACTTGACCTGCATCCGAATTCGTTGAATGGATATTGGCTCCACTCGCTGAAGTATATAAACCGCCATTGCCTCTCAAATCTACTTTACCATGCACAAACACTTCTGCATCCACCACGCTTGTGCTGCGAGGATTGGTGGTACCCCATGTCGGAGAATATGAAGCACGGTAGATCGTAGCTCCGGTATATTCAGTAAGGTCTAATACACTTACATTCACATTATTCAAAACCAGAGTACCTTCCTTATTGATAATCAGTTTTGACCCCGGTGTAAAAACAGCATGCTGTCCGATAGAACCTTCGCCGTAATTAAGTACCATTGCCATGTTCGAACAAATTGGCAATATATAATCCGCCGAGTTTACAGACATAGCATTCGGGATGTCAACTATCAGGTTTCCTACAGAAGCACCACTATTGATCGTCCAATAGCAATAGTCGGTTGTCTCATCGTAGTCTTTCATTACCCAGGTATCCTCGCTCGCATTCACGTTATCCATGATAAACATCGCGTCGGAAGTACCCACCAATGGTACAGCATCCTGACCAACTGTTCCCACGAAGGACATATTTACGTGGGTAGATCCTAATGCTTTTGCACCTGGTCGATAGGTAATCGGACATTCGATGCTTTGGTAGAAATAATGGGTGATCGGGAATGCTTTGCCCTTATTGGAACTACCCGTTAAAGTAGTTGCATTCGTACCACCGCACCAGTCACCCAACTGGAATCCTTCCAATACGGTTGCATTATTCTTCACATTGATGGTTCCTTTACCGGTAATATATCCCCAGCAGTTCAAACGGGAACCGCTTTCCATACTGATATGCGAACCTTCGTCCAATTGGATCTGTCCATACGCGCCGGAAGGCATACCCACGTTAGCGCCATACTGTCCGTTGGCTTTTTGCTGTGCACTGGTTTCAATTGTTCCGTAGCAAATCAGATTAACTCCATTTCCAAAAGTCAGTTTGCGGAATAAGGAAGGAGTAGTTGCAGAAGTAGTTGTTTCTGCCGAATTACCAATAGCTGTTGTAGCACCCTTACCGGAACCTGTTTTATAAGGAATCAGCAAGGTGGTATTCGCCGGAAGCACATAATCACCCGGTGTAGTCATCGTATAGTTGGCAATCATGTAGATTACCTGACCGGAAGTAACAACCTGCAATGCCTCCTCCAGCGATTTATATTTGGTAGAACCAATCTGGCAAACATCAATACCGTGCATACCGGCCTCGTCCACCTCGTAGCGATAGCCTTCTGAATATTCCGGACGATCACTTGCTAACGGCACTTCCTCGTATCCTTCCGGGATATGCTTCGAAAGCGTGGTATTCACATTATATACTCCACCCTTAAAGAGGATACTGCCCGCTACGCCGTTGGTCGTGCAAATACCCGTCGTACCGCCGTCTGCCTTTGCCCAGAACTTACCGCCTTCAATGATACAAGACGGTTGAGAAACTGCACTACCTTGTACCTGCTGAGCCGACAGGTTAAGCACATAAGAAGTGGTTCCGGTAGCCGTTGCTTTGTACTTACCGCCGGTTATAAGTGCAGATGCAGCATTGGCATAATCGCCAGCAAATCGTCCACTGGCTACATTCCTCTTTGCTGCAATCAAGGTCAATACATGAGATGTATTACCAGCTGTTGCAGCTACCGTCATGTCGTTGCCTTCACCTAATTCAAACTCACCGTGATAATCCCAACCGGTAGTAGAACCAATAGCCGCATTGGCATACAGACCATATACGGTATTGGTTCCTTTTACATCAAACTTCGTATTAGTAATAGTAGTTTTCTTATCGTACGCATATACACCATACGCGGTGGTTGTCTTTGGCAATACAGTGAAGTCACATCCGTCAATTGTTGTCGGACCACCGGCATAGACTCCATACGCAGTAGTTGTTCCTGTTGATGCATCTGTCTTAACGGTAAACTTGGTATTCTTGATATCCACAACCGGCGAAGCCACGGAGTCTGCCGAAGCAGGAACGGAAGTAGCCGTCGAATAAACACCGTATGCGGTAGTCGTTCCTGCCGTAACCTTAATATCACATCCGTTGATTGTTGCTTTACCCGCAATCGCTATACCTACGCTATCACGTCCCTCAATCGTACATGGGAACACCTGACGATAATACTCTGCTGTTGTGGCGGCCGCCCATTTCCCGCTTGCACTATCGGAATGGAAAGTAGCCCATGTGTGCATTTTATTCGTTGCGTTCGCAAATACACCGCGAGCTTCCGTACTTGTACGCGTAGTAGCCGTAATGTCACAGTTATTAAGTTCTATTTCACCTGCATACGCAAAACCTGTTTGCGCAGTATTACCCGTAGGAATACCCACATCCGCAAGAGCACCGTATGCTGTTCCTGTGGCGCTGGCAGTAATAGTTACACCACTGGCTGTAATTTTTCCGGTCAAGCAATACAAACCATGGGCAGTAGTGGTGGTAGCAAAAGCCTCAAACGTACCACCATCTATCGTACAATAGCCACCGTTAGATACACCACGCGCGGTAGTGGTAGTAGAGGTTGCTTTAAAAATTCCGCCATGAATGATCAGCGTAGGATAAGCCTCTGCATTACCTCCAGGTTTACGATTTGTTGCCACCGTCGTTTCCGAGTCATAGGTCGTTTTATAACGACTTGACGTACCAACCGCATAAGCGGATGTTGTCTTCGTCTTCGCCTCATATTTACCACTATTGATGACTGCCTTACCGGCTACTGCATACTCGCCATAACAGCGACTCTTAGTAGCATTGGAATCATCCTTAAAGAGAGTGCCGCCCGTAGCAGTCACCCACACAGCGGCAGCTGTAGAGGTATTGAGCGACTCGGCGTATACGTCGCAATTCGTTAACTCTACATCACCGGCGTAACAACCGTTATTAGTTCCGTTAAAACCAGACCATGCTGCAACACCATATGCATAAACATATGCCTTAGAGGTTATCTTACAATTCTTAATCTGGACCGTATGATGCGTATTATTGTATGAGTTGTAATCACCTAAAACATATACACCGAAACTATATTGCGTTCCGCTGGTCACATTAATTTCTCCTCCATCAATAGAACCCGTTGCGGATGCTTTTTGTGTCAGTGTACCATCTGCTCCCGTTTTTCCAGATGCAACTACGGTAGAACCAGCATTGAAAAGTATTCCATAATTACGACGATCGACACTGTATGATCTGTCATTCGTTACGTTAATCGTACCACCGGTCATCTCAACTGTGGCATAATAGCAACTGGAAGCTGTGGCATTGGAGGAAACGTTTGCATAAATACCATATCCGTATCCATTATACAAGTTATTGGCATTATCCGCTGCATAACGTGCATCAATCATATTGGTATTTACGTGTGCATTAATGGTTCCTCCCGAGAAATTCACCTTACCATATGCATAGATACCCATAATACTATACGGACCTTCAGCATAAATCTCACCGCCCGAAACATTAAGCACGGTTGTACCGGCATTATTCGTTGCAGCACTACTTGCCTGCAAGATACCATATACCGATCGAGTTCCGTACGCTTCTACGCGACCACCGGTAATATTTACCGTCGTACCGGCTGCCTGATGAATAGTACGGCACTGACAAGATGCATACGCAGTAACTCCCAAATCGGCATTGGCGGCCGAAGCATACTGACCGGTATTGTGTACAGTAATTGTTCCACTCTCCAAAGTTAGCGTACCTTTCGTTACCGTAATGGTGCGAATTTCGGCATTGCGGGCAATCTCGTTGATAATTTTACCACCTGTCTTCGAGTCCTTGATTGTGACAGCCACAGCTGCGTTCACATTCAAGATACCCACCGAAGTTGCATTCACTGCTGCACGGAGCTCCTTACCATTCAGGTCAATAGTCATTGCCTTGTTGATATTGTTGGTAGCCGTGATGGTTCCCAGATCTACATTGCGCAACAGCGTCAGCGTAGCACCAGAAGTGGCATTTGCAGCTGCGAGAGCGGCAGCAAAAGTAGCGTATTCCGTCGTCACGTTAGCTGTGGTTGTTACGCTCGCATCATTGGTAGCCTCTTGCGTGTTTTCTGCCGTCAGAGTAACAGTTGCCGATGCGCCTCCTGCTGCACTCGTATCATCCCAGCCCTGGCAATTATTGGCAGTCAAGGTCAAAACCGCAGTATGCGTACCAACCGCTTTATTACCATTAAAGGTATAAGTTACCGTTGCTTTCTGGTTGGCTTGGTCAACAGTGATATCTGTCACAGTCCAAGTACCGCCACCGGTTGCACCGCTGAATGCAGCCGAGAAGTTATTCCCGTTATCCGCATAGACCACATCAAACACAGCCGTTTTCTCTACAGCCGCTTGCGTTGCATCCGCAGCTTTGAACGTCGGATAAATAGTCAAGTCGGTTGCTTCTGCATCACAAGCCACCACTTTCGGATTCGGGTATTTCGCCGTCAAGGTACAAGTTTTGGTACTATTTGCGTCACCTTTGGACGTGAGTGTTACCGTCTTTGTGAACGTACGGTTGGTTGTACCATACGAACCATTACCGACAAACTTGTAGTTAAACGTAGCACTGGAAGCACTGGCGCGCGTCCATGCAGAAATCACCCAACGAGCATCTCCGCTTTCGGCAGTAGTGAAGTCGCCTATCTTATTAGAATTGGCAGTTGTGAAAGATACTACCGTTCCGGCAGCATCATTGTACGTAGCCGACGGATCCGTAGCGTTGATATTCACATTACTTGGTGCTGCCGTTACCGTCACAGGCTTGAAGAAACCGTAAATCGTACTCGTGGTGGGAGAACCGGACGAAGTAGAACTTGCCTTCGTTGGCGACCATCCGGTAGTAGATGCTGTGTAAGACGTTGCCGTTGAAGATGTTGCCCAACCAGCAAAATAGTATCCATCATTACCTGTTCCGCGAGCATAATACGTTTTCGAATCGCTTCCCGAAGAGCCTCCGCAGTTCCAAGTAATATACGAAGTACTTCCTGCCGCGCCAGCAGTACCGGTCGTTCCAGTTTGACCAGAATTACTTCCCGATGCCGTAGAAAGGTACACCGTACCATTACCGGTAGCATTGTTTAGCACCGCCTTGCCATAGTGTGTGCTATGAGAATTTGCCCACGCATTACCGATGCCAATCGTCAGCAAGCACAGCAATACAGCCGCGTACTTCCATACACGGGTATTCCACCTGCTTCCATCGGATGCTGATCGGATGCTCATCGGATGCTCATCGGTTGCTGTGGCTAACGTCACCGTAACGACACCCCGACCGCTACCCAACTCCGCCGCATAGCGGAAGAGGTTTAGGTTTTCCCCGCTCCCGCGACTAATTAATTTTTTCATTGATTGTAAAATTTTTGTTTCCATATCTTTTTGTATCATTTTTTTTCTTATTTCGTTTCACTCAAACGATTTTTACTTATCTCACTTCATTCGAACGATTATTTTCCATCCTTATTGCCGCGGATGACTTTGTGACGGATTTTAACTACCGCAAAATTCAGTTCAATCTCCGTCTCTGTGCAGGTGGTATCCAATTGCGCACCGATTACATCTCCTATCAATTCTCCGCTCTTCTGCAACAGGCTCTTCTTCTCTTTCTCATCCTCCGTCGCCGTTACAGCTTGCATCGTACGAGCCAATTCCCGTATTTGCACAAACGTGTCAATAATCGCCAAAATTGTCTGTGTTGCACGCGGACTTTTCAAAAATCGTTGCCAACATATAGAGTCCGCGCTCAGTAAAGGCCGTAGGCGTATTTTGATTCCTATGTGCAGTAACAAAAGCACTAACTCGCTCATTATCTGCTGATTGCAGAGTAGCGGTCGCTTTTTTCGACCGCAAGTCTACATCTTCTTCATTTTCAACGGCTTGCAAACTTGACATCAATAATTTTGACATCAACTCGGCTGTTTCATGTTTATCTAACTTAAACAAGTATCCGTTTGGGAACTTGTCCGGATTCTTTTTTACCGCCTCATTTACACGTTTGGTCTCTACACCATACAACGAAGCCACGTCGGCATCCAACAATACCGGCTCACCACGAAGGACGATGATTTTATCCTTTATTTGCTCATATTTGACCATCTCACGCATGCTGTATTTATGGGGCTTTTCCCTTATAATATTCTATGTGTTATGAGTATAATAACTAATTACCTTTGCACAAAGAGCGTGCAAAGTTACAAAAAAAAATTAAACAGACAAAATATCAGGCAAGAAAAATGTAAAAAAAGTTGTTTTTGCAAGATAAATATAGCAAAACTACACAAAATCAGCCAATTTCTATCTTAAAAGCACCAGAAGAACTTTGAATTTCGTCTTGGATAATCTCGCTGCAAGCATCACAGCGGATGTATCCCGATAGGGGTTTGACGATAGAGGTGATTCCACCACGGATAGTAGCTTGGACAGAAGATTTCTCAAATGCCCTATCTGCATCCGAATCAAAAGAGCAATCCTCCAGAACAAGGTTTTTGCAATAACAAAGAGGCTGTGTACCGGAAAGATGACAGCGCACAAGTCGCAGATTTTCAGCATACCAACCCAGATACTCGCTTTTGATTTCCGAGTCGTATATCACACAATCCACGCTATTCCAGAACGCATCTTTTGTATCCATTACGGCATTGTGGATTTCGATATTTCGAGCATATTGGAAAGTGTACTTTCCTATCAGCCGCAAATGGCTGATACGCAGATCTTTGGCATGCATGAAAGCATAGGTTCCCTGCTCTATTTTGAGATCGGATATTTGTCCGCTGCGGCAGTACCAGAACGTCTCTTCTCCGTCGGTCATGGTGATGCGTTCCAAAGTCAGTGCATCTACCTCCCTAAAGGCTTTCGGTGCATCGATGAGACAATCCGAAAGACGTATATTGCGGTTGTACCACAGCGGGGCACGGTCAGAGTCTGCAAAATGACAATGCCTGCATTCCACATCCTCACACTCCCAGATAACATATTTTCCCTGAAAATCACATTCAACCGCCACAATGTGCCGTGATTCCTTGAGTCCGGATTCCCCTTCGCCTATCGTAACCCGTTCCAAAAACAAGTCACGGGAAGCATACAATGGGCGTTCGCCGGAAAGAATGATATTATTTATACTCTTTTTCATTTTCGCATTTTAACGCAGGGCATATGACTTGCGGAGAAATTCGAACCGGTCCGGATGGGTTTTCAGTTGTTCGGTTATACGGGATATCCAACCCGGAGAAGAATCTCCCACTTCACTTATCAGCCCCTCATATCGGGGTGAAGAAATATCTATAGGTTTCAAGCCGAACGTATCAGCAATAGCATTGAGGCACATCTGCGAAGCATTGCGTTTCCCCTCCCATGAGTAACCGGCGATGTGCATGGTAGCAAGGACAGCATGCTGCAAGACCTGTTTATCAATATCAGGTTCGCTCTCCCATGTGTCGAGTACATAAGGATGACCGCTACGCACCAATGCCTGCTCATCCACTACACCTCCCCGTGCGGCATTGATGATAAGCGCATCCGGTTTGCATTGGGAGAGAAACGACTCATCACAAAGGTGATATGTTTGATGTTTTATGTTTGATGTTAAGGGAACATGGAAGGTAATGATGTCGCAGTTTTTTGCGATGAAATCGAGGGATTCTCCTATTCCTTTGGGTGGGTCATTAAGAATTACCCGGAGCCCTTTCTTCTCCGCCATTTGCGCCACGAGCGATCCTACGTGACCCACGCCAACCACACCTAACACAGGTGTATTTGTCATTTGTAATTGGTGATTTGTAATTTCTTGCAGCACTTCTTCCACATAGTCACATACAGCTTGCGCATTGCTCCCGGGACAGGATACCCATCGGATATCCTGTTCGTCGCACCAAGCAGTATCTATATGGTCATACCCGATAGTTGCCGTGCATACCAAACGGACTTTTGTACCTTTCAGCAACTGTTCATTCACTTGAGTACGCGTACGTATAACTAAAACATCAGCTTCCCGGAGCACGGAATGGTCTATTTCCTCCGGTTTCAACGGAATGATTTCCACATCGCCCCACTCCGTTTGAACGGCTTCCGGAAGGAAAGGTATGTATCGGTCACAGACGATTCGCATAGGCGATAGATAGTCCAGATAATCTAGAGGCTCTAGATGTCCTAGATAGTCTAGATATTCTAGATACGCTAGATATTCTAGATTTTTTAGTATTTTATGTTGTCTATCAAGCGTACGGGTCCGCACCAAACAGTGATGCAGCCGATGGCGTGTTCGAACGTATCGGTAGGGAGCAAGGTTGTTTGATCGACTATTTCATAATACTCCACTTCCAGCCCCGGAACCGCATTAACGGTGTCTATCACTTTCTGCTGCACCTGAGCAACTGTTGCATCTTTCATTTTCGCCCATTCCAACGACAAAAAAAGCGTTTTTGAGATAGCCACTGCGGTTTGTTTTTCCTTTTTGGAAAGGCGCTCATTCCGGCTAGAAAGTGCCAATCCAGATTGCTCACGAACGATGGGACATCCGATGATTTCAAGATTGCCGAACGTACCTGCCAGAGAACTATGCTCCACCATGTGATGAATGATGGCAAGCTGCTGAAAATCTTTTTCTCCGAAATAAGCTTTGTCGGGTTTGACAAGGTAGAACAGCCTGCTGACAACCTGAACGACACCATTGAAGTGTCCGGGTCTCATTTTGCCCTCCATCACCTTGTCGAGTCCGGCAAAATCAAAATCAAACCTTGTATTCATTTCCTCGGACGAATACATCTCCTCGGGTGTAGGGGCAAACACGAAATCCGCCCCGATGGATTCGAGCAATTCGGCATCCCGTTTGATATTCCTCGGATATTTTTCGAGGTCTTCTTTGTTGTTAAACTGAGTGGGATTGACAAATACGGAGACGAAGCAGACGTTATTCTCGTTTACGGCTCGTTTGACGAGAGAAGCATGTCCTTCATGCAAGGCTCCCATCGTAGGCACCAGACCAATTGTTTTCCCGGTTGCTTTGCACGCAGCAACCATTGTCTGTAATTCTTTTTTAGTAGTAATAATTTGCATTGTTTTACAAAATTGGATACTCTTTTTTCAAAAAACGTGCAAAGTTAGTGAAAATTTGTCAAAAAATAAAATTTTTCGTCACTTTTTTGTGATTTTTTTTCGTTATGTCATTTTTTTTTTGTAATTTTGTAGCGCGAAAAAATGTGCATAAACAAAAAGAGACCCTATGAAAGAGCCGAATCGAATCCTATTTATCTCCCAAGAGATATACCCTTATCTATCGGAAGAGACTCCGATCCGCCTATTAAACCGTCAGTTGCCGGAGTATTTCCAAGCTCATGGTTACGAGACCCGTACTTTCATGCCTAAGTTCGGCGATATAAACGAGCGCCGCAACCAGTTGCACGAAGTAATCCGTTTGTCAGGCATGAACCTGATTATCGAAGATTCGGATCATCCTCTGCTCATCAAAGTAGCCTCTATTCAATCGGCTCGTATCCAGATTTATTTCATTGACAATGATGATTTATTCCATCGCCGCAAGGGTGTTGCAGATGAGACGGGCACCGAATATGCGGACAATGACAATCGTGTGATTTTCTATGCCCGCGGTTCTATTGAGACGGTCAAAAAACTGCGTTGGACCCCGGATGTCGTTCTATGCTCCGGCTGGATGAGCGCTCTTGCCCCTTTGTATCTGAAACGGGCATACAACGACGAGCCGTTTTTCGCAAACTCAAAGATTGTTCTGATGTTGGATGACAACGAATATCAGAAACCTTTCCCCACAAAGTTTTCAGAGAAGTTGCGTATCGACGGCATTACCAACACGGATGTCCGTTCCATTGCCGGTTTTCCTGTAGGTTATGAAGAGTTGATGCGTCTGGCGGTGGACTATTCGGATGCGATTATCTATGCCACACCGAAGGTTAACCAGCGTGTTGCCAACTACGCAGAGACGAAAGGCAAGCCGATCTTGGCATACGAGGAAACAGAAGACTTCGTTGCGGCTGCCAAACGTCAATGGGATTTTCTTCAAAGCCTGACAGGTCAGAATACACAAGAAAATGATTAAGCGGTTAACACTCATAGGAATTATAGTCTCCGTCCTCTGCTGTATGGCTGCATGCAAGAACGATGTTGCCGATACGGGTCAGTCTGTGCTTGACGCGGAGGATAGGATTATTGTATTGGCAGACACGTTTGTGTTTCATTCGGGCATAGACAGTTGCAATGCCATTATATCACAAGCCGATTCGTTCCTTTTGGGAGAAATAGAAACGGATTACGGTTTACTGCGCGCCTCCATACTGACCCAATTCGCTTGTCCGGAAGGATACCATTATCCGGCAGGTTTTGCTGTGGATTCTGTTGATTCGGTATGCTTATTCATGTACTACGGCAGTTGGGAAGGCGACGATTTATCGCCGATGTCGATAGACGCCTATATGATGGACAAGAAAACTTTCCGCTATTCGGGAACCTATCCCACCGACCTGAATATCAGCGATTACTGCTCCCGTAGCCAGAGTATTCTGACTAACCACCGTATTGTAGTTGCATCCGAGCGGCTGGATTCCATCCAAGGAAGCGACGGCAGGTACACCCCGATGATACGAATGCGAGTGAACGACGATTTTATGCGTCATTTTGCATCCATCCAGTCCTTTGAAAGTCAGGAGAAATTCAACGAACAATTCAACGGCATCCTGATTGAGAGTTCGTTCGGTTCCTCAACGATGCTCAACATATCGGACATCGCGCTCGGCGTATATTACCATTTCAGTTACTCCAAAGCCGGTCGTGACACTATCGTACATGACATGAAAGCATTCTACGCCAATTCAGAGGTCCGCACGGTGAACCATTTGAAATACGAGGACAAACGCCAGTTGGTGGAGACTTTGCAGAAAGATTCAGACACCTATAATTATATTATCGCACCCGCGGGCGTATATACGCGACTGCGTATCCCGATGTCTCAGATAGCGGATACCATCATGCAGCATATGGATGTGGATATCAACGAGACGACCTCAGTGACCAAACGTCCTTATGTAAACAAGGCCCAAGTAAAAGTGAATGTAGAGAATGTCTTCTCCGGTTCGTCAAGCGATGTGACCCGCAATGACTGGTTACAGCCGGCAGGGTACATGCTGCTTGTCAAAGAAGAGAGCATGGAGCGTTTTTTCAAGAACCGCGAACTGCCTACCGACACCTGCGCACTATTAGGCACACTGACCCAAGCGACTGACTCTGTAGGGAACGAAACCTACTACTATTCCTATGATTTATCGCAATTTCTGACGAATCAGTTGCGCAAAGAAAGCAACGACTCCATATTGGACATGTTGTTAGTGCCGGTAAGCATAGAGACCAGCGCGACATCGTATTCCTCTACCACCGTATCTTCCGTACGTCAGCAGCAGACGATGTCTGCCACCAAGATCCGCTCCGCCAAGAACGGCATGCAGTTGGAGATCATATACAGCGGATTTTGAGAATGGAGAATGGAGAATTAAAAAACGCGAGGTTAACTCGCGTTTTTTAGTTGTACCAGTTTCTGTACGTCCAGTTTCTGCTCCACGTACTCTTTCGTAATGGTGAAGCTTTGTGAGGCATGTATGTTCTTATGGCTCGGCAGTTCGTACATCAGGTCGGTCATTACCGTTTCCATGAGTCCTCTCAACCCGCGCGCCCCAAGTTTGTACTCGATGGCCTTGTCCACAATGTAATCCAGCGCATCATCGTCGAACGTAAGCGTCACATTATCCATCGCCAGTAGTTTCTTATACTGCTTGGTAAGAGCGTTTTTAGGTTCCGTAAGGATATTCCGCAGTGCCTCTTTATTGAGGGGATGCAGGTAAGTCAGAACCGGCAGACGCCCGATGATTTCGGGAATCAGTCCGTACGATCTGAGGTCTTGGGGAGCTATATACTGGAGCAGATTATTCTTGTCCACCCGCGACGCCTCCTGCTGCGCAGCAAAGCCGACTGTCTGGGTATTCATGCGTTGGGAGATCTTCCGCTCGATACCATCAAACGCACCTCCGCAAATAAAGAGTATATTCTTGGTATCCACATGAATGAGTTCCTGCTCCGGATGTTTGCGTCCTCCCTGTGGCGGTACGTTGACTATCGAACCCTCAAGCATCTTGAGCAGACTTTGCTGCACGCCTTCGCCACTCACGTCACGGGTGATGGACATATTCTCTGATTTGCGGGCTATCTTGTCTATCTCATCAATAAAAATGATGCCTCTTTGCGCTTTCGTCACATCATAGTCGGCATCTTGAAGAAGACGAACAAGGAGAGACTCTACATCTTCTCCTACATACCCCGCCTGGGTTAGCGCCGTAGCATCACCGATAGCGAAAGGCACTTTGAGCATTTTGGCGATCGTACGCGCAAGCAGTGTCTTGCCTGTGCCGGTAGAACCGACGAGGAGGATATTGCTTTTCTCTATCTCGACGTCATCATTAGTTACCTGCTGCAGCACTCTCTTGTAGTGATTATACACAGCCACGGCAAGAAACCGTTTGGCTTCATCCTGTCCTATCACGTACTGGTCGAGAAATGCCTTTATCTCCGACGGCACAGGAAGTGTGTCCATACTGAGTGTATTATCCTGCGGATTATGCTTTTTCGGCATTGTCGCCACCATCTGATGTCCCGTCTCTATGCACTCCCGGCAAATGAGCACATTTTCACTCAAGCCGGAGAACATCTCCGGCATCGGGCGACCGCAGAAACTGCATACTTCCTGAACTTTCTTTGCCATTACTCTTTATGGATATAGAGTTTGTCTATCATACCATATTCAAGCGCCTCACGGGATGTCATCCAATGATCGCGATCGGCATCCTGACGGATTTGTTCCATCGGTTTACCCGAATGGTCAGAGATGATCTGATAGAGTTCTTCTTTGAGTTTGAGGATTTCTTTGGCTGTAATCTCGATATCGGATGCCTGTCCCTGAATACCTCCGAGGGGCTGATGAATCATGACCCGGCTATGCGGCAGTGCTGCGCGCATTCCTTTCTCACCGGCTACCAGCAGTACCGCTCCCATGGAAGCGGCGAGTCCGGTGCAGATAGTGGACACACGCGCCTTGACAAACTGCATGGTGTCATAAATACCAAGACCGGCATAGACGGAACCGCCCGGTGTATTGAGATAGAGATTGATATCGCGTTCGCTATCCACGGAGTCCAGATAAAGCAACTGTGCCTGGATGACATTCGCCGTATAATCGTTCACCTCGGTACCGAGGAAGATAACACGGTCCATCATCAACCGGCTGAAGACATCCATCTGCGTCACGTTGAGCTGGCGTTCCTCCAAAATAGTCGGGGAAATATATCCGCCGCTCGCGCGGGTTTGCTCCATGCTGCGGGACATGACGTCCTCTACATGCATGGAGTTCAAACCCTGCGATACAGCAAATTTCAGAAAATCATTGTTCATAATTGGCTGTTGGCTTATTTTTTCAGCGCTGCTTTTTTCTCTGCGCGGCGCTCCTGAGCACGTTGAATCTCATAAGCCACCGGCGAAGCGATGAACAGAGATGAATAAGTACCAACGATGACACCCATGAGGAGTGCGAACACGAATCCCTGGATGGTCTCGCCACCGAAGATGAAGATAGCGAGCAATACCACGAAGGTACTCATAGAGGTTGAGAACGTACGGCTCAAGGTATTGTTCAACGCATCATTGATGTTCACTTTCTTCTCGCGTTTCGGATAGAGTCCGTTGTACTCGCGTACTCGGTCGAAAATGACCACGGTATCGTTGATTGAATAACCGATAACGGTCAGGATAGCCGCGATGAACGCCTGGTCGATCTCCATAGAGAACGGCATGATCTTCCAGAGAATAGCATACAAACCGAGGATGATGACGGTATCGTGCGCCAAGGCTGCGATAGCACCAACGGAATAAGCGAAATTACGGAAGCGGAGCAGGATATAGAGGAAGATACCTATCAATGCGGCAAAGATAGCCCAAACAGCACTGGTCTTGATATCATCCGCGATAGCCGGTCCCACTTTCTGACTCTGCATGATTCCTACCTCCGCATTCGAATCGGTGGAGCAGAAATCATCGAGCGTAACCCCTTCGCTGAGGAACTGCTTGCTGCTATTATAGAGCAAGGTATTGATTTCCTCATCCGCCTCTACCGATTCGTCATGAATACGATAGTTGGTAGAGATACGAACCTGATTGGCATCGTTACCGAAAGTAATTACGTTAAGCGCCAGCGTCTCGTCTATTCCGCGCTCTTCAGCATCCTTGCTGAACGCATCTATCAGCACTTCGCGAACCTCCTGTGTCTTAACCGATTTGTCAAAACGAACGACATAATTACGTCCGCCGGAGAAATCAATACCGAGGTTCAGTTTGCCAAAGATATGCGGCTCCAGACCGAGGATAGCAAAGATAACCAATGCACCGGAAACGCAGTAAGCCACTTTGCGTGCACCCACGAAATCGAAGTGGATACCCTGGAGGAAGTTTTTCATCAGCGCGGTAGTGAAACTCAACTCTTTCGCATTGTCACGCTTTGCATAGTCGTCCAACAAGAGACGTGTGATAAACACCGCTGTGAGGAAAGAGGAGATGATACCGATCATGTAGGTAACGGCGAAGCCTTTGATAGGACCCGTACCGAAGTACGCCAGAATAGCACCGGTCAAGAAAGAGGTTACGTTGGCATCAACGATAGCGGAGATAGCTCCCTTGAAACCGTCATCAATAGCCTTGCGCATACCCTTTCCGGAACGGAGTTCCTCACGGATACGCTCGTAGATAAGCACGTTGGCATCAACCGCCATACCCATCGTCAAGACGATACCGGCGATACCCGGCAAGGTCAGTACGGCATTGAAGGAAGCAAGGATACCTACCAAGAGGAAGAGGTTGCAGCACAATGCAGCATCGGCAATGAGACCCGGAATCCAGCCATAGTAGAAAATCATATAGATCAGGATGAGCACGAAGCCCAGCACGAAGGACCAGAGACCTGCCTGAATCGACTCACGACCGAGCGACGGTCCCACTACATCCTCCTGAATAATACGGGCAGGCGCAGGCATCTTACCCGATTTGAGGGTGTTAGCCAAGTCTTTCGCCTCGTCGATGGTGAAGTTTCCGGTGATCTGGCTACGTCCGCCGGCTATCTCCGTCTGTACTCTCGGGAAACTATATACATAGCCGTCCAGCACGATAGCTACACATTTGCCTACATTCTCTTTGGTCAACTGCTGCCATTTTTTCGAGCCTTCGGAATTCATTGCCATGCTTACTTCCGCAGAAGTACCTACTTGCGAATACTCCGCACGGGCATCGGTGATCACGTCACCCTCCAGGCTGGCACGTCCGTTACGCTGCGCTTTGAGCGCAATCAGCTCGAAAAGGACTCCTCTATCGTCCACGGGTTTAACCGTCCATCCGAAACGCAAGTCGCGCGGGAGTACCGATTTGGCGATTTGCGAATTCAACATCGCCATCACTTTTGCGGTATCGGAATAATGAACAGTACCTACTACCGGACCACCGCCATTCTGCACGAAGAGAGAGAACAAAGGATTATTACGTTTGAGTTCAGCCATCTGCTTTGCCTCATCGGCCGCAGCCAATGCAGCGGAATCAGTCTCAGCGGCCTCAGCCTGCTCTTTCTCCGGCTCTTCCACTTGCGGAGCGGAAGCGGCAAACTCGCTGTTGATCTGGCTCAATGCGTCCTGGAACTCCTCCAGATCGAAGGTCTCCCAGAACTCCAGGTTAGCACTACCCTGAAGCAGTTTACGAACACGCTCCGGCTCTTTGATACCCGGGAGCTCAATGAGGATACGTCCTGCCTGGTTCAGTCTCTGGATATTGGGCTGAACAACACCGAAACGGTCAATACGTGTACGGAGGACGTTAAACGAGTTGTTGATAGCGTCGTTTACCTCTTCACGGATTTTGCTCTCCACGTCGCCCTGTTTCTCTTTGAGCGAGTAACCGAAGATAACCTCCAGCTGTTCATCAGCGTCGGGCACTGTCTCACGGAACGATTCGAAGAAAAGATCCATGAAATCGCGGTCACTTTTTTTCTGTTTCTCTTTTGCCAGAGCAATGGCATTTTTGTAATTGGCTGAAGTATTATGACCGCTTAAGGCATCGAGAATCTCGGGAACCGACACCTCCATGGTAACGTTCATACCGCCCTTCAAGTCCAGACCAAGGTTGATTTCCTTGGCACGGCACTCCTTGAGGGTGTTACCAAACCACACATTTTTTGTGGCAATGGAGTCAAAATACTTACTCTCATAATCTTTGACAAGAGACTCATCGAGCACGCCATCCACTGTAGCGCACTCCTCTGCATACACTCTTGCCTTCCGGTCGTACTTTCTCGTCACAAACGAGAACGACAGATAATAGGCGCATACCAACACAAGGCATGCTGCCAAAAACCGAACAAGTCCTTTGTTTTGCATAATTGTTTTTATTTGTTTTTAATTAATAATATGCTTGTTTCCGCATGTACATAACGCGTACATTCGCGCACGACACACAAAAAGTGCGCAAAGGTACAAAAAAAAAATGACATGCGCAAATTTTTGTGCATAATTTTAGCAAATTAAGCCTTTTTTCGCTCTTTTCGTCAATTTAGAGGTGAAAGTATAGGGTTGAAAGTAAGAGGGTGTGTCAAAACGATTGACGCACCCTCTTTGTAATGAATAATTGTTGATAATTGTCTTTAATTGTTAGCCATACTGGCACAATCTGCTTCGCTGTATGGTTGACGAATATAAAGATTTTTTGGATAATTTTGGGTAATTTTTGACGAACTTATAAAAAATCCGCTATCGATTTTTGACACACCCTCTTCATTCGTTCATTCGTTCACTCATTCATTCTTTAACTTATTGTTCGTGGATCAGAACAGCGCGGACGAAGTTGGAGAACTGGCAGATGCGCTTCTTGCCGAGCACGGGATCCGGCTGTCCGTTCAGTTGCGAGGCATGACGTGAGACCATCTCCGCGTAGCGGGGGTGGTTCGGGTCCTTGGTGATGAGTGCGGCTTCGCGGCAAGCCGCTGTCCATCGCTGGTGCTGCGCCTCTTCGGCGGGCGTGCGGGGATTGCGCTTGAAGTTGCGAGGCTGTTGTTCATAGACTTCCTTCGGACCGCAACCGAAGATACGACCGTCCGGGTAATGAAAATGTTTCTGACGCGTGGTCAGGGATTGTCTTTTGTTCAGTTTGCCGGTGATACCTTCGATCCCGGCAGAGGTTTCAAATTGTGCCACAATAAGATTTTTTTAAAAGTTAAACAATAAATAAAGGTTAGGTACGGTTTGGGTAGGCTTTGGGTAGCGTAACCACTAACGAACCACCAAGGAATCTCCAAGGAATCACTAACGATTCGAACGACGGAGGAGATGTCGGAATAAAATTCCGACGCAAAAAAACAAAGTCGGAAACGGCATGACATGCCGGACAACAGACGATGTAAAAATTTGCACTGGCGAAGTTGGCGATATTGGCGATATCGCCAGTCTCGCCAATATCGTCATGCGATTTTCTTATAACAATCATGCTTTACCCGAAAAACAATGCCTTGTTGCTGCCAATTTTCATTCCATCTTTCGGCGGTACGTGGAGGGATTCCCTGCGCCGCTGCTTCCTTAACGAGGATAGCATGTCCAAACTCATCGGGGAGTAGAGAGAGGAGTATCTGCTTTTGGTCAAGGGGTTTGACGGCAGGGGTTTCGATGGGTTTGGAGCCTTGGATAAGCTGGTAGGCCTGCGCCATATGGAGGATGAGTTTGTTACCGATAAGCTCGGCGGTAGCGTAGTCGATATCGGAGCAGAGGAGGGGCTCGGAACTAAAGTCCCGAGAACTTGACGAAGAGGGAGAAACGGGCATACCTCTTAATGCCGTGAGAATCATCGCTATGCGCTCGATATGGACCGCCATACGGAGGATGACGGAGTGGAAATCCAGGCCGAGTAGGCGGACGAGCGTGGGGTATGCGGTCTTGAGGTGGGCGCCGAGACGGTCGCGTTGGTCGGGCGTGAGGGCGAACTCACGGGGCTTGGAAGCGAGCAAGCGCTCATAAAGATGATAGAGCTGCTCTGCGCAGGTGTGGATGGTCTCGCCGGAAGGATCCGAAGGCTGCACATAGCGCTCGGAGAAGGGCTGGACCTCCTCCACGATAAGGGTCAAGAGACGCGAGAAATAACCGTTCTCCACCGAAGGCACGAGTGCGCGATACTGGCTGAAGGTACCGGTGAGCACCATCGAGAGCTGGGGATTCTCGATGACCGATGCTTCGCGGCAACGGGCACGTGAAATAGGCTCATGCTCGGCTGCCTTGCGAAGAGCGGTGTTGTAATTCGCAGTAGAGGAGCGCCAGATATCGGTAATAACCGAACCTTCCGACTCATGGATATAGCCGCGGCCGTGTTGACGCGCGAGGGTCTGGTAGAAAGCCGGATAGGTTGCGTCGCCCGCGATAATAAGAGGAGTAGCCTCATGGATGGGTTTGACCATTTCGAGAGCAAGGTTTGCGATACCTTTTCCGCACGCTGCCGAACCGACGATGAAAAGTTGGAGGGACGGGTAATAGCGCTTGGCTGCGACGCCATAGCGGCAGTAGAGGTTGGGCATGACAGCTCCGCAAGCGGTCAGCGACGCCATGAGCAACATGTCTTTCTCGGCGGGCGTTTGCGCGAGCGAGAGAACGGATTGCAGGAAGAGCGGCAGGTTGGATCCATCCATGTTCGACACGATGTGGAGGTTAGCCTGCTCCTCCGGGTTTAGGTTTTGATTTTCAATCATAATAATAAAAGGTTTAAAAAGGTTAATAATATAAAAAACAGGACAATTTCTTGTCCGTTTGAATCAGGTTAGGTAGTGAAATTTTATGCAAATATAATCGAAAAATGATTTTTGTCCAAATGGTTCTTAATAATAGGAAATCGATTTTTACATTTTACCGTAAAAAAAATGTTACATAATAAGAAAAATCTTAAAAATCGTATATTCTAAATTTTAATATATGGGGTTAGGGGTTAGAGGTGAGAGATTAGAGAACCGGGAAGGGGATCGACGATAGAGGTGATGTCGCCGAGGATGGTTGCGCGGACGGAGGATTTCTCGAAGGCGCGATCGGCGTCGGGCGCAAAAGAGCATTCCTCCAAGACGAGGTTCTCAGCATAGCAGAGTGGTTGTGTGCCGGAGATATGGCAGCGCACGAGACGGAGGTTCCGGGAGTACCAGCCGAGGTATTCGCCTTTGCTCTCGGAGTCGTAGATAGTGCAGTTCTCGCTGTTCCAGAAAGCGTCTTTGGTATCGAGGACGGCGTTGTGGATCTCGATGTTGCGGGCGTACTGGAAGGTGTACTTACCTTGTAATTGTAAATTTGTAATTTGTAATTTGTCGGAATGCATAAAGGCGTAAGTAGCCTGCTCGATTTGGAGGTCGGAGATCTCACCGGTACGGCAGTACCAGAAGGCTTCCGCGCCATCGGTGATTTTGATTCGCTCCAGGGTCAGGCGGTCTATCTCGCGGAAGACTTTGGGCGCATCGATGAGGCAGTCGAAGAGCCTCAGATCGCGGCAATACCAAAGCGGCGCGCGGTCAGAAGATGCGAAATAGCAGTTGCGGCAGGTGACGTCCTCGCACTCCCAGATGACGTACCGGCCCTCGAAACGACAGTTTTCAGCGAGGATATGGCGAGACTCTTTGAGTCCCGACTCACCTTCGCCGATGGTGATGCGGGAGAGTTGGAGATCGCGGGAGGCGTATAAGGGGCGCTCACCGGAGAAAAAGTTATCAGTTATCAGCATTTTGTATTCAGTATTCAGTTATCAGTATTCAGTTTTTTCGGGATCACGTAATTAGAAGAACCGCGCCATTTCTCGATCGGAGATGCCACATTGACCGGCCATTCGGCGGACATTGGTCATCGCAGCGCGCACCTCGTTAATAATCCGCTCTGCTTGGGTAGCACTCAGCAAATAATCGGATGCAGCAGCCGACAGCACCTCTAAAGAGGAATCGTTACTATCGCGCGAGACAAGCAGGCTTTGTGTGTTAAAATCGGACGGATTAAGATCATAAGCAGGAGACCATATCCACCCTTTTTCTGTTAACAAAAAGCCGTGATTACGAAAATGGTCATCGTGGTTGCGGATACATATAGAGAACGCCACACGCCGGTATAACTGCTCCAGCGCGCTCTGCGGATCTGCAAACCCGGCATTCCCCACAATCACATCGACTATATCCAAATAACCATTCCCGGTTGTAGCATCCGCCCCGTCTTGCAATCCGCAAAGCGTCATTGCAGATGCGAAATGAATGCGTTGCTCTCCGTCTCTGTCGAAGCGCTTGGATAACAGGGTATGGTACTTCTGACCCGGGAGTGTTAGCAATCGCATCTGAGGCACTTCTATCCCTGCTACACGCGCCATCTTATGCGCCCAAAACTCCCATAACGCCACATCATAATCGTCATTAACGGAAGGAATTTTAGCAATCCACAAGGCCCCATCCGTATCTCGCACGTTAGCTTTTGGACGCGCACCTCCTAAAGAGGAACCCTGTTTATACAAATTCAACAGCCATTCCTCACGAATTGCGCCGCCTTGTTCATCCTGTCGCTCATACATCTGCGCCATGTCCACGAATTCTCGAAGATGAGCCAAAGTCGGAACAGGCGTATCGGCAAACTGAGTTCCTAATAATTGCTCTCCTTCGCGTAAGCGCAACGCTCCCATGTGGGTCGTATCATCAATCTGCGTAAGATAATCGATGTCGGTCAGATGCCGAACAGGGTGCCCTTCGCGCACGGCCAGTATTCGCTCGCGCTTGTCAATCAGTCTCTTGCCCCATCTATCCGGCATGGCATCCTGTAGGAAACAGAACAGACGTCCCGTGCCATACTGCAAACCACCAGTATTCAGTAAATCTCCGCTTAACTGAATACTTCGGTGATCATGAAGCCAGTGCGCATCGTACTCCCATTGATACGCCGCATTGCCGCGTATCATGTCATAGCCAAGCGCACCTACAGGCATTGCCTGCGGGAGACTCTTGGCGTCCATATCGATTTGGATATATTTCATTTTTTGGATGCTCTTTGGCGATGTCTCAAATCCAGATCCTGCAGCGTGCGGCCCAGATCATCATCTTTGGCAAGGAATAGAATACTCTCATCCAATCCCAGCGCAAATAAGATGCGCAGGTATATACCGATAGCCACTGTCGGAGTTCCTTTCTCCACGCGCATAACAGTCAACTCGCTACAACTCGCCCGTTCTGCTATCTGCGCTATGGTTAGATCCCGACGCAAGCGTGCCAGCCGAATCTGTTCTCCCACTATATGCAGGTTTTGCTCCGCTCTTCGCGGCAAATTATTTCCCATCGTACTCTTTGGCATAATCGTAATCTATCTTATAATAAAGCAGTAGAATAACTATACTAAATTTTATGATATTTTAAATCCGCCGCAAAATTACAACAAAAGTTTGGAATATGCAAGGATTGGACGAAAAAAAATCGCATTTTGTTGCGATTTTTCAGTGATTAGCATTCAGTTGTCAGATTTTTTCGTAATGACGTAATTCGTAATGACGGGATAAAGAAGGGGAAATATCGTAATGACGTAATTCGTAATGACGTAATTCGTAATGACGAAAGAGGAAATATCGTAATAACGTAATTCGTAATTACGGGATTACGAACCGTTTTTATTTCTCGGGATCACGTAAGGAAATATCGTAATAACGTTATTCGTAATTACGGGATTACGAACCGTTTTTATTTCTCGGGAACACGTAATTACTGGATTAGGAAGGGTTAATTTTCAAATTTCCGGGTGCCGGTGCAATTGGGATAGTCGCTGCAGCTCCAGAAGGGTTTGCCGGAGTTGAGGCCTTTCTTCGCCATCTTTTTGAGCATCGGTTTGCCGCAAACGGGGCATTGCGGAGCATCCTCAGAGAGGCTGTCGGCAGTGCGCTGCTTGAGTCGCTCGGCAGTAAGCGTTTCGGTAAATCCTCCTTCTTCCGCAAAGGCAGACAATTGCTTCTCCATCTGCTTTTTAATCATGGTCGTTAAGCGGTTGCATAGCACCAAAATGCATCGAGCCGCCTGCATAGAATCAGTTGTCTTGAGCCAGGGATCGAGCTTATGCTTTTGCGCGAGAATATGGCGAGAGCTTTGATACTGGACATCGTCCTTGTACTCGGGCATGTCTAATGGCAGAGCGGCGATAGAGATATATTCCGGCGATTGATTCGACCAAGGCAACTGATCGGCTTGCAAGAGCCAGTTGATATAATCATTTCGGCGATATTGGCGGTACAGGAACGTGCCGCCTGCGTCATCTGGTCGAATTGCCGCCCGCAGGGGTCGTTCTGCAGATTGAGAAAGGTTTTGCAGAAATCCTGAGTCGCGAGTTGAATGACATTCGCGAGAATCCATGTGTCTAACCAATAATATCCGGCAACGCCTATTTTCATAAGAGATTTATTTTTGAGGGTTAATGATGATGTTTTTTCGGGATTCGTAATGACGTAATTACGGGATTACGAACCGTTATATTTCTCGGAATTACGGGATTACGGGATTACGAATTCTTTTCGATGTAGTCGTAGAGATCCTGGATGGTGACGAGGGTTTTGATGGCACCGCGCTCGGGCTGGAAGCCGAAGGTGCGTTTAATGAAGATGGCTGTCTCTGCGGCATCGAGAGAGGTCATGCCGAGGTCACGCTTGAGTTCGGCTTCGGGAGTAATAGCAGATGGCTCATACTCCAAACGATCGGTTAGAAAGGTGTTTACCTTTTCTTGGATTTCTTGAGGGGTCATAATATTATATGTTATTTAGATTTATTTTTTTTGTAATTACGGGATTACGTACTTACGTAATTACGGGATTAGGGGATTACGAACCGATTTTGCGAAAGACTAATGCACTATTGGTGCCGCCCATGCCGGAGGAGTTGG
>ONQO01000033.1 GCA_900319995.1 uncultured Bacteroidales bacterium | reverse complement strand
CGACGAGAAGAACAAGACCATTGAGTTGACAGACAAAGGTATTGATTCTCTGACAGGTACGACCGAAGATCCTCATTTCTTCGTGTTGCCTGACGTGGGAAGCGAGATAGCCGAGTTGGAGCACAATAATCTTAGCCCAGAAGAGTTGCAACAGAAGAAAGATGAAATATACACGAACTACAGTATAAAGGCGGAGCGCGTCCATACCGTTCATCAGTTGTTGAAAGCCTATACGCTTTTCGAGAAAGATGTTGATTACATCATCGACGGCGGCGAGGTGAAGATAGTAGATGAGCAGACCGGCCGTATTATGGAAGGTCGTCGCTGGTCGGATGGTTTGCATCAAGCCGTAGAGGCCAAGGAAAGCGTCAAAGTTGAAGCCGCAACCCAAACGTTCGCCACCATCACTCTCCAGAACTATTTCCGTATGTACAACAAGTTGAGCGGTATGACCGGAACCGCGGAGACAGAGGCAGGCGAGTTCTGGAATATCTACAAGTTGGATGTAGTCGTAATCCCGACCAATAAACCTATCGCGCGAATCGACATGAACGACCGAATCTATCGCACGAAGCGCGAGAAATACAACGCTGTGATAGACGAAATAGCGCTGATGGTGTCTCAAGGAAGACCGGTATTGGTGGGAACGACGAGCGTAGAGATCTCTGAGTTGCTAAGCAAGATGCTTACCCTCCGCAAGATCAAACATAATGTGCTGAACGCCAAGTTACACCAACAAGAAGCCCAGGTAGTAGCGGAAGCCGGTCGTCCCGGCGTAGTGACTATCGCGACCAACATGGCAGGTCGTGGAACGGATATCAAGCTGACTCCAGAAGTGAAGGAAGCCGGCGGTCTCGCCATCATCGGCACGGAGCGTCATGAGAGCCGCCGTGTAGATAGACAGTTGCGTGGTCGTGCCGGTCGTCAAGGTGACCCGGGTAGTTCTGTTTTCTATGTGTCGTTGGAGGACGATTTGATGCGAATGTTCGGTTCCGAGCGAATAGCTGGCATCATGGACCGAATGGGCTTCCAGGAAGGCGAGATGATAGAGCACAGCATGATTTCCAACTCCATCGAGCGTGCGCAGAAGAAAGTGGAGGAGAATAACTTCGGTATCCGTAAACGTCTCATCGAATACGATGATGTGATGAACCAGCAACGTAACCTGATTTATTCCAAACGCCGCCACGCGTTAATGGGTGAGCGAATCGGCGTGGATATAACGAACATGATCTACGAGACAGCTGACGGTATTTTCAATGAAGCCCGCCAAGCCGGTGATTATGAGGGTCTTAAGATGGATGCGATGCAGGTATTCGCGATCGATGTTCCGTTCAGCGAGGAGGATTTCAGCCGTGGCAAACGCACCGAGTTGAGCGAGCAATTAGCAGAGGCGGCTCTTGAAAGTTTCAAACGCCGAATGGACAAGTTGATGCAAATAGCTGATCCTGTGTTGCAACGCGTGTATGAAGACAAAGGTCAGATGTACGAGAATATCCTCATTCCTATCTCCGATGGCAAACGCGTATATAATATTTCCGTGAACCTGAAAGCAGCGGCAGAGAGTCATTGCAAAGAAGTGGTGAAAGAGTTCGAGAAGCGGATGTTGCTGTATGTGATAGACGACGAATGGAAAGAACATCTCCGCCAGTTGGACGACTTGAAGCAAAGTGTCCAGAACGCGTCCTATGAGCAGAAAGACCCGTTATTGATATACAAGATAGAGTCTTTCCATATCTTCGAGTCGATGCTAAATGCGCTAAACCGCCGTGCGATAGCCATTCTGCTTCGCGGTCAGATTCACCAACAAGAGCCAGACCGTGTGCAACAAGCTCAGCAGCAACGCCGTATGGATTACAGCCGTTACCGCACTCAGAAAGATGCTGTTCAGCAAGCCTCTCAAGCGTCCGGAGCCGCTGCGGCAGCCGGTCGTGACACGCGTGAACAGCAACGTCCGGAACCGATTCATGTGGACAAGAAACCCCGTCCGAATGATCCTTGTCCCTGCGGAAGCGGCAAGAAATACAAACAATGCCACGGCAAACTCGGCGCGACAGGAGTATAAGTGGTCAATATTATTAGAGAAGTCAAATATTGAGAATACGAACTCTCATAGTAATTATTGTTTGCGCCGCCATGAAAATGGTGGCGCAACAATTATCTCCAGACACCTTTCGTCTCTCGGATCAACCTCAAACGGTGGAAATGGATGGGTTGTTGCTGGATATGATATCCGAGCAAAGTAACGCAGTCCATGCCGAGGATACGACGTATATGCTGAGTTGGGAAGAAATCATGCGTCTGGACTCCATAGAGCGCGAGATCCATGAGATTGATTCTTTGCGTACAATCAACGCCTCGCTTGTGATGCAAACAGTAGAGCATATCCCGACGATAGAGGTGGAAAAATCATGGATCAAGGATGCGGAAGAGGACCGCAACGATGTGCTCCGAGCTATTCGCGAGATGCGTTCACCATGGCGCAGAGAGGCGACGCTCATGGCACAAATCACGCAGAACTATGTCACCGACAACTGGTATCAGGGCGGTTCGTCTTCGTTCGCAGGGCTCGGTATCGCGAAGGGGCAGGTCAGTTATATCACCGAGCGATTTACATGGGAGAACACGGGTGAATGGCGCATAGGCGGTTCGACGGTTTCGGCGGACAGCCTGCACAAGGTAAACACGACCGATGACCTGTTCCGCATCTATTCGAAGGCGAACCTGCGCATCGTGCCCAAACTGTTTACGTCCGTGTCGGCGGAGATAGAGACACGTCTGTTGCCGACCTACAAGTCCAATTCGAACGAGTTGAAGTCGGCGCCGTTCTCACCTTTCCGTTTCAATGCGGCGTTCGGTATTGATTATAAGCCCGTTAAGAACCTTTCCATATCCTTTTCTCCTGTTTCGTACAAAGTGATTCATATCATGGACACGGCGCGCGTGAAGGTAACGGATTACGGTCTTGAGGCAGGTCAGCGGACGCAACATAATATAGGTTCGTCCGTGCGTGTGGAATATATGTGGAAACCTGTGCGTGAGGTTGCGTTGGAGTCAAAATTCTATTTCTACACCAACTACAAGCATGTCGAGATAGACTTGGAGGTAAACTGCGATTTTATCATCAATCGTTTCCTGTCTGCGCGTTTGATGCTTCATCCGAGATATGACACATCTGTCATTATGGAAGGTGATAGCCATGCCAAAATCCAGTTCAGGGAACTGTTATCGGTGGGTTTTGCTCATAAGTTCCATTAGAAAGGAAAAAGAATTACTTGCACAGGTTCTCTAAGGCTAACCACCTCAGGTAACCGTCGTGGCCGTATTTCCAGATGTTGTATTTGATTTTGTCGAGGGAGACTTCTTCTCCGAGGTGGCTTTTGGAATAGAACTTGTCGGCATAGCAGATGATTTTCTCTTCCAGACTCTGCGGACAGTAATCTCTTTCGGGAATAGGCAACTCTTCTCGTTCAACCTGTTCAATCGTGATACCGGCTCCAGTATGCCTCTCCGCCACCAAGGCATGCTTAGGGAGTCCTTCGCTGCCTAGCAATTCGGCGCCGAGAAAACCATGCTCGATGTATTTGTGCGTGCCGTTACAATAGATTTTCGGTGCGTCACAAAAGATGATACCTATATCGTGCAACATCGCCGCCTCCTCGACAAATTGCCGGTCCACCAATCCTTGCTGCTCCCATTGTGGATGGGCATCCAAGACCGCTAACGCACGGTCGGCAACCTGTCGGCTATGTGTGAGCAGTATATGCCGCAATTCCGGTGTAGCGGAATAATACTTGTCTATGAGTTTAATGTAGTCCATTCAGAAAAGCCTTTGCTTCCATTCGTTTCTTTCCGGGAACCTGCAATTCAAGGATGCGTACGGCTCCTTCCCGGCAAGGAATGACAAGCCTACCCCCGACCCCTCCCTGAAGGGAAGGGGGAACAATCTCGACCGAATAAATCTTCACATTCTCAAAATATTGCCCGTTAATCGTGAGGTTCGTCCATGCGGCAGGGTAGGGACTCAGTCCTCGAACAAAATTATGCACTTCTTCTGCCGTCTTTTCCTCAAACTTGATTTCGCAGTTTTCTTTGAATATCTTCGGCGCCGGTCTTAGTTCTGCTATTTCGGGTTGCGGAGTGGTAGGCAGGGCAATTCCTTTGTTTTCGCAATCAATAATCAGGTCCACGGTGCGTGTAACGAGATTTGTGCCCAAAGCCATCAACCGGTCGTGTACAGAGCCGACGTTCTCATTCTCCCCGATAGGAATGCGTTCCTGCAGGATCATGTTCCCCGTGTCAATCTCATGTTTGAGCATGAAGGTAGTGGCTCCCGTTTCCTTATCGCCATTCATGACCGCCCAGTTAATCGGCGCCGCTCCTCTATACTGCGGTAAGAGTGAAGCGTGGAGGTTGAATGTGCCTAAGCGTGGCATAGCCCACACGACCTCGGGCAACATGCGGAAAGCAACAACTATTTGCAAATCTGCATGATATGACCGTAGTTCTTCAATGAATGCGTCGTCTTTTAGTTTTTCGGGCTGTAGAACGGGCAGACCGACTTCAAGCGCGTATTTTTTGACGTCCGAGAACTGCATTTGATGTCCCCGTCCGGCTGGTTTGTCGGGCATAGTTACAACCGCTACGACGTTGTAGCCGCCTTCCACCAGTGCCCGAAGACTCGCTACGGCGAACTCCGGCGTGCCTAAATATATTATTCTAAGATCTTGTTTTGTCATTTGTTTTTCGACTTTTGACTTTTTACATTTGATGTGTTCCTGTATTTCGGATCGAGACTCTCCGGCTGTTTGTCCACAACGGGTGATAGCGGTCGTCTATACGCACGTATAATAAGGAATATACCTAAGGCGATGAAAGGAATGCTGAGAATCTGTCCCATATTCAGCAAATGGTCAGCCTCAAAAGCTTCCTGGTCATTTTTGATGAACTCCAGCGCAAAACGTGTGACAAAGACAATCTCCAGGAACACCCCTAAGAGCAATCCTTCGCGTCTGCGCGCCTGTGTGAAACGATACATTGGCCAAGTAACGCATAAAGCGACGAAGCAGTAGAGAATTTCATAAATCTGTGTGGGATGACAAGGAACTGTTTGTCCATCACGGACAAAGATGAATCCCCACGGCAGGTCTGTTGGTCCTCCATATATTTCGCTATTCATCAAATTTCCCAAACGAATCAGCATTGCCGTGAAACAAACGCCTATGCACAAGCGGTCAAGAATCCAAAGCCAGCTTGTTTGGAACTGGGGATACCGGCTGTATTTGAATTTATTGAGCAGAATAGCAGCAATAATCAATCCAATCGCTCCGCCATGACTGCTAAGCCCTCCTTCCCAAATATACAACAACCGTAAAGGGTGCTCAATATAAGGGTTACGGTATTGAATGTTCCAACTGAAAATCTGTATAGGGTCATCGGTGAAGTGCCATTCATAGAACCAGCAATGTCCCAAACGTGCTCCGATAATCACACCCGCCGCCATCCAGAAGAAGAGCTGGTCAGGCCATTCGGCGGGGCAGTTTTCCCGTTTGTACATTCGCTCGTTCACTTTCCAACAAATATACAAACCAATAGCCCATAATAATCCGTACCAACGAATCTCCACTCCGCCAAGATGAAACAGCACAGGATCCACATTCCATGTTATAAAATCCAACATAATTATCAATCGTTTATTTTCCCCAATTCAGTTTAGTTCTCAAGCTTTTCAGGAAACTGTTGTCTCCAATCTGTACTACTTTTACGGTGTACGGTGCTCTCTCTACATGGAGGCTCAAATCCGTGCTCAAACTTTGGCTTCTTCCATCAACGGATACCATAAAAGCGTCGTACCTACTGGTGACCCGAATATCGAATTTCCAGTCATCCGGAACAACCAGAGGTTTGACTGTCAGGCTATGCGGCGCAATAGGAGTGAGGATGATACCTCGTGACTGCGGCGCCATGAGAGGACCTCCGATGGACAGATTATAAGCAGTACTACCTGTAGGCGTGGCTATGACGAGCCCATCGGAGTTATAGGTGTGCAGATATTCTCCGTTCACTTTCAGTTCGATTTGAAGCATACTGCTCAATCCTTCCTTGAGAATGGCAATTTCGTTGAGTGCGTTAGGCGCCATGATAAGCCCATCTCGTTTGTTGTTTTCCTTGTCGAAAACGCTGAGCGCCAACATACTTCGCTGCTCGATGGTGTATTCTCCGGCAACTAATTTGTGCAGAATATCGTCCACATCCTGCGATTGTACTTCAGCGAGAAAACCCAGATGGCCGCAATTGATGCCGAGGATAGGGATGTTCTTGTCTCCGATAGCAGCGGCACTGGTGAGGAAGGTTCCATCGCCTCCTACGGACAGCGCAAAATCCACTGTTTCTCCGTTCACGTCCAAGCTCTCTCCGTTCACCGTAACGTCAGGAAAAGAAGGGTATTCGCGCAGGTTCAACTCCTGACGTAATTCCTGTGAAAGGAGTACGTGTATTCCTTTCTCGGTCATGAATTGCAATATATGACGCACCTCAATCAGTGTGTCCGTTTTCATTGCGTTTCCAAAAATTGCTATTGTCATAAGGCCACAATATGCTAATTTAATTTCCGACTGCAAAGGTACGATATTTTTTGCATATATGCAAATATTCATGCAAAAAATTACCTTTTTCTTGCATATGTCAGAAAAAAGCAGTAATTTTGTCGGCAATATTATAGAACAGGTATTATTGACGCGGAAACAAAGGAACAGAGATGCAAAAAATACACTCATATCTATACGCATGCATTGTTTTTCTGACGATGGCGGGAAGTTATTCATGCTCTTCTCCGGATCAAAATCTGCGTAAACGGCAGGAGTATGCGGAGCGCAGGACAGAGATGCTATGCGATGCCTTGGTTCGCAATGCATCGCTGGATTCTATCCGTATTATAGCAGAGAAGGATGACGATTTGTTCTTCTATATTTTTGATTCCTACCAAATGGTCTATTGGTCCTCCAACCGCCTTGTGGCGAACGCAGATGCGGTCTATCTCTATACGTATGATACCTGGCGAGAGATGTCGTTTCTGAACGCGCAA
The DNA here is from genome assembly GCA_900319995.1 of uncultured Bacteroidales bacterium. Classification (GTDB taxonomy): domain Bacteria; phylum Bacteroidota; class Bacteroidia; order Bacteroidales; family Paludibacteraceae; genus Colicola. Next base: position 11,689 of record ONQO01000033.1, on the reverse strand, counting down.
ACCAGTGCGCGGTGGACAAAAGCAGGAATGTATAATGTGTTGACCATTATTCCGGTAAGTTATTCTCAATTAGGAGATTATGACGATCTCCATACGGTAGCCTCGCAAACTTTTTCATTCCGGGCAATGGTGGAGTCGGATAAAGAGTCTGACAAACATTCTTGGCTGAATTCCAAATTGTATTATTATCTTATTATTGCTCTTTTCGGGCTCATAATATTGGTAGGAATAGCGGGTTGGATCCGTCATCGCGGAATCCGTAACATGCGTATCTCCACCCGTATCATGTATATCATTTTTATTCCTATACTGGCGGTTTTTATCTATATATTTCTAATGGCGATAGGTTATGTACGAGGTAATTTTGTGCAACGTCAGCGCCGCGGTCTGAAAGCCCGTTCCGAATATGTGCAGTCTTTCCTGCGTTCGCAGTTCGGCAGGGAAACGGACTATAGTCTGGAGATGAAGAAAGAGTATCTCGGTGTAGAGTTGCATGATTTAGGAATAGATATGAATCAAGATATCCATGTCTATTCGATGTCCGGCGAATTGCTGGCATCTTCGTCCGAGGCATTGTTCTCAAGTGGTCTATTGTCTCGGCGAATGGCTCCAGAAGCGCGATATTGCGAATCGTATCCGACCGTATGCTACGAGTATATTGCATCTCACCCATATCTGGTGGCTTATATCCCATTCTATAACGGCTATTTCAATGTAATCGGATATATTGCCGTGCCGTATTTTATGAGTGAGCAAACCCGAGACTCGGAAGTGGACGCTCTTCTGTCCCGTTTGCTGCCTCCTTATCTAATCGTATTGATAGTGTTGTTGTTTTTCTCTTATTTAGCGGCTCGTAGTATGACGGCACCTGTGTCCATGTTAAACGAAAAGATGCGTCAGTTCAAAATCGGAGCAAAGAACAATCATATCACTTATCCCTACCATGACGAACTGGGAGCTCTTGTCGAGCGGTACAATATGTTAGTGGACAAAGTGGAGGAATCGGCGGAACAATTGGCTCGCGCAGAACGGGAAAGTGCATGGCGTACGATGGCAAGGCAAATAGCACATGAGATAAACAACCCTTTGACGCCGATGAAACTGTCGGTGCAGAAGTTACAACTCAAGCGCGGGAAAGAAGGTTTTGACGAATATTTTGACAAAACAACCCGTATGCTGATAGCCGAAATAGACAATCTGGCACATATTGCGCAATCTTTTTCGGCGTTCGCCAAACAGCCCGAAGTGATAACTACAGAAGTGGATATTGCGGAAAAATTATCTAACGTAATTACCCTTCAGCGAGCCAATGATGAACATATTCCGGTACGTTATGTAGGGGCGGATGCCGGTGTGGTGGTGTTGGCGGATCAGGAACAAATAGCTCAAGTATTTGTCAATATTCTAAAGAACGCCTTGCAGGCCTCTCCGACGGATATCATTGTTGTACTCAATGCCTCGTATTCGGAGCGCGAAGTGCAAATCTCTGTTTCCGATGACGGCACAGGTATCCCGGCAGATATTCAGGCAAAGATTTTCCGTCCTAACTTCACCACCAAGTCCAACGGGAACGGGCTTGGATTAGCCATCTCAAAGCATATAGTGGAGGGATCCGGTGGCAGAATAGAATTTGAGACATCCGACAAAGGTACTACTTTCTTTGTCTATCTCCGCAAGAAACAAGCAGACAACTGAAAAAATGTATTTCCAAATCATACAACCGTTAGAGGCATTGCAACCTTATATAACGCGCTACGTGTTCGTGCGCGCGGAAGGATCGACGGATACGATGACGCCTCCTGCTGATGATCCGAGGTTTGTCAACGGGAAACATGTACAACCGTTGCTGCCCAACTACGGCAGTTTTGTGTTTATGCGCAATACGGTGACGGACATCAATGGAGTATGCTCAGACGGGCTTACACTGTTAGGTGCGAATCAGAAGACGATAGGGCTGACGACCCTCAGCGGATGGTTTGAGGGGATGTTGCTGGATTTTGAACCCGGTGCGATGCACGCACTTTTGGGGATCAATCTCCAACAGTTGTCCGGCAAAGTGCTTAGGGTCGCTGATTATGGCGATGAGGGGTTGCTGCAGTTGGACAAGATCTTTAAGAATACACCGGAAGCGGAAGAGATAGCTCCACGGCTTGACGCTTTCTTCCTGGGGCATCTGCCACATAAAGAGGATGTTAACTACGCGCGTATTCGTAAGGTGATATCAGCTTGCGATGCAGCGAAAGGCAATATGTCCGCCACGGAGATGGCTTCCGTCGCCTGTTTGGGAGAGCGTCAGTTTCTGCGTGTGTTCCGTAGTTATGTAGGCATTCCGCCCAAGCAGTTCGTGCGTTTGCGCCGATTCCATAAAACGCTCCAAACCATGCAACAACTGGCGGCTGCCCAAAAAACGATTGACCTGACGGGAGTTGCTATCGAGCACGGATTTTATGATTTGAGTCATATGGCGATGGAGTTTCAGCAGATGGGATGCGTCTCGCCGAGTCATTTCCGGATGCTCGGGATACCTCTAACGCATGATTTTTCGGTTTTTTTTGCTTAAAAACTGATAAATGTCCGTTTTTTCATATATCCTATCCACCAAAAGCTGTACCTTTGCACAAAATTTTAACACACACATAACTATGACAACGAAAAATGTAATAAAACTTTGTTTTTGGATCTTAGTCGTCTTTGTATTAGGATCTTTAGGCTCTTGTAGTAACGAACCCGGTATAAAAACGGCCGTCGGCGAGTACACATACCGAATAGCCGGTACCGCGCAAATCTATTTTGCTGAACGTGACAGAGATACCACGGTCATGCTTACGCCGGAGGCAGGCACTATGACGGTCGTTCGCAGTAAAGAACCGGATAAATGTAATGCTACCCTTTATGCAGAGGATGGGAATACCTACGAAATGGTATTGTACTTTACTCACGACACCGCTTGGATCGATGAACCGGTTTTTCGGGATATCGCGGTGAAGGTGAACGGGGCGGATGAACTCTTCAATATCCGCATGTCAGGAGAAGGGCAAGTCCTGAATAATGGTGATATGAATTTGCGTTTGGGATATAGCGGTCGCAGCCGAAATACCGATCATCCTTGGACGCTTACCGCTAATCCTGTCAGTGTACATTTAAATGCTAAGAAAAGATGAGAAAACTATTTTTCCTATTTAGTATGCTAATCTCTGTAACTGTTAGTGCAGAGACAATCAAAGGTTCTGTTATGGACGCTCGTGGAGAAGCCATGCCCTTTGTGACAATCTCTGTCCTTGCGCAAGATTCGTCGCTCATAACCGGTGCTATTACGGATGACGAAGGGAAATATGAGATAGAAATTCCAAATTCCAAATCTCAAATTTCAAATCTCATTCTCCAGGCATCCTATGTCGGTTATCAGACTGTTTTCGGTGGACCGGATTTTGTGTTGCGTGAAGAGACGGAGCGGCTGAAAGAGGTTGAAGTGAAGGCCAAGAAACCGCTTATAGAACGGCAAATGGACAAATTAGTGATGAATGTGAGTGCTTCGCCGCTGGCGGCAGGATCCAACGGAAACGATATTCTTCGCCGCGCACCGGGTGTGCGGATTGACAAAGACGGCAATATTACCGTAAACGGTAAATCGGTCGAGATTTGGGTGGACGGCAAACCTTCGTACCTCTCCGGTCAACAACTCAAAGCCATGCTGGACGGAACAGACGGTAACACGATTGAGAAAATCGAAATCATCTCGAATCCTTCCGCCAAATACGACGCGTCAGGGCAGGGTGGTATTATCAATATCAAGACCAAGCGCAATATGATGAAAGGCCTCAACGGAATGCTTTCTGCAGGTTATGGCGGCATGTATTTCAGCGATGTCAAACGATGGCTGAGTCAGGAAATGGTTTCGCTCATGCTCAATTACCGCGGCGAAAAGACATACACTTTCGGCCAGTTCACGCAGGTCTTCGCGCAGAATGACATCGATTTTGAGTCGTACCGCGAAACGCCGTTGCTGAAGAACTATTCGTACTCGGATTACGCCATGAATTTCCAGTACTACATGCTCAAAGTGGGCAACGATTGGTACATCGATTCGCTCAATACCTTCGGCTTCATCCTTCAGGTGCCTTTCATGGACGTGGATCAGCATATTGTGCCCGGGCGTAACTCCGCTTATATGATTCAAGGCGGAGACACAACGAATAGTACTACCAATTCCCAAAACCGTCTCAAAGCTCCGCAGCACACGGCGAACCTCAACTACACGCATACTTTCTCCGAAGCGTTGGAGCGCGAACTGACGGTTAACATCGACTACAACCGTTATAATAACGGTTCCGTAAACTTCCAGGAAACGAACTACGACAAGACTTTTGGTGGCATCAATTCGCTTGGAATAGACATTCATAGCAAGCAGATTGTTAATATCTACTCCGCCAAAATGGACTTTCAGACGAAGTTCTGGAAAACAGGTATGATTGAAGCGGGAGTCAAGTATGCGCTCTCTTCGACCGACAATGACATGACGACCGACTCCACGCGAAACGGAGATGTGCGGCCTACGGATCACAATGCTTTCCGCTACGATGAACATGTGGCTGCGGCTTATATCTCGGTTGGAAAACAGTTTGGCGAACACTGGTCGGTTAAACTCGGTCTCCGCGGCGAATATACCTTCTCGCACGGCGACTGGAAAGACGACGACTTGGATTCGATTATCAACAAGTCCTATTTCGATCCGTTTCCTACGGCCTATGTCGGTTATACGTCCAAACCCCTCGGCAAACTGCAACAGCCGATATCTGTTTCGGCATCTTACACAAGGCGCATCAAACGGCCTAATTACTGGATGCTCAATCCCTTCACCTCGTATGTAGATGCTTATTCGATCCAGAAAGGAAACACCAACCTCACACCGGAATTTAACAACGATGTCGAACTGCATTTCTCGTGGACGCAGTATTGGAACATGACCTTCAATTTCGCTCACACGCAGGATATGTTCTCTTCTCGTCAGACGATTCTACCCAACGGAATAGGCTACTCCCAATGGATCAATTTTGGTACATGTACCACGCACGGCGTGAATGTCTCGTTGACCGAACTGCCACTTATACCCAAGTATGAGAAAAGCCAAGAGCCAACAGACAGCCAACAGCCAACAGCCAACAGCCAACGGCAAATGATTGGCGCATGGCTGGCGCTCACGGTTAACGCCGGATGGTTGCATTTTATCAATAAATCCTACGAAAAGCAAGACGACGGCACACCGGATTACCTGATGAAAAGCCATTATGGTTATGTAGGCGGGACACTCTCGGCTTACTTGCCAAAGGACTGGACGCTTACCCTCGACGGCAACTGGTCATCGCCGATGATTACGGGATATAACAAATCCGGCAGCACTTATTTTGCTTCCTTTGGAATCCGCAAGATGTACAAGGCTAAAGGTCTGATTTTCAATCTTACTGTCCAAGATCTGTTGCGTTCGCTCTGTTTCCAAAACGATGATATGGGCCAAGAACCAGGCAATCGCTCGTGGTATAAAAACACCATCCGCCAGCAGCGTGTCATGTTCTCCCTCACATGGATGTTCGGCCAGTACCAGCAGCATAAGAACCGCAAAGTCGGCGATTTCGACGAATCCTCGCGTCTCGGCGGAGGTGCCGGCGTCGGCACCGGAAAGTAAGACAAAGCGGTAATAAATAGGCAATTTTATTTAAAATTCATAAAAATGGCACTTTTATTTGCAAGTGTCATTTTTTTTGTGTACCTTTGCAACTGAAATTTGCAAAGAATGGCTTTGTGCCTTTGACCAAGAAAGAAGAAGACGAACATACACGATTGATGTATTTCGATATGATGCAAATAGAATAAATCATAACAATTACGCCTATGACATAACAACTGGCAGACAATATACATAAATTATAGCGTTATAAGCCGAAAGCTTGATTATCTGGAATTTCGAAATCTCGATAACTCGATATCCCGATATATCGGAAAACAACAAACTGCAATATTAACTAAAACACATAAACAACAATGAAAAAACTATTTATCCTTTTCCTTTTGCTCGTAGCAAGCATAAGAACTATCTTCGCTTGGGACTATGAGCGAGTCAAAATCGGCGATTTGTATTACAACCTTGATGCCACCAACCAAACGGCTGAAGTCGCTCGTAATAGTTCTGTAAGTGGAGAAATTATTATCCCAACTTCGGTGGAATACAATTCTCTGACTTATAGTGTCACCACCATTGGAGATAATGTTTTCGATTTATGCATCGATATGACCTCGGTTACGATTCCAAACACCGTCACAAGTATTGGAGAGTATGCTTTCCGTGCTTGCATACGTTTGAACTCTATAACTATCCCAAATAGTGTTACAAGTATTGGAAGTGGCGCATTTGCTGATTGCAGAGGTTTTATCTCTATTGAAATTCCTAATAGCGTCAAAAACATAGGAGAGCATGCTTTCGGTGGTTGCAGTGGCTTGACCTCTCCTGTTTATAATGCGCATGTGTTTGCTTATATGCCGATTTCTTATTCCGGTGCATATACGATACCGGATGGTATAGAATCAATCGCAGGTGGTGCTTTCGATGGTTGCAGTAGCTTGACCTCTGTGTCTATACCAAATAGCGTCACAAGCATTGGAAATTATGCTTTCAATGATTGCAGCAGTTTGTCCTCTGTAGAGTTGCCGAACACCATCACCAGTATTGGGAAACATGCATTCAGGTTCTGTACCGCTTTGACTTATATATCCATTCCAAACGGTATCACAAGCATTGAGGAATTTACTTTCTCTAACTGCAGCGGCTTGACCTCTGTAACGATTCCCAACGGTGTCACAAATATTGGATGGAGTGCTTTCTCTGACTGCAGCGGCTTGGCCTCTGTGTCCATATCAAATAGTGTCACAAGTATTGGAGATGATGCTTTCAATGGTTGCACCGGTTTGACCTCTGTGACCATTCCCAATAGCGTCACCAGCATTGGAGAGGGTGCTTTCGCTGATTGCACCGGTTTGACCTCTGTGACGATTGGCAATAGTGTCACAACTATTGGAAAGCATGCTTTCCAGGAATGCTGGAATTTGACCTCTGTGACGATTGGCAATAGCGTCACCAGCATTGGTACTGATGCTTTCTGGGAGTGCCCCCGTTTGACCTCTCTCACTTGCGAAGCCATCACTCCGCCAACATTAGGATATGAAGTCTTCTATAAAGTAAACAAATCCATTCCTCTCTATGTCCCTGCGCAATCAGTTGATTTATACAAAGCCGCAGACCAATGGAAAGACTTTACCAATATTCAGCCGATAAAATGCATTACCGCCTCTGGAATTTGCGGTGCACAAGGCAGCAACCTCACATGGGAACTGTCCTGCGAAGGAGTCCTCACTATCAGTGGAACAGGAGCCATGGCGAATTGGGAAAACAACCCTGTTCCTTGGTATAGATACCGCGAGTCAATAACAGATGTCTATCTCCCGAGTAACCTTAACAATATTGGTCAAAAAGCTTTCTACGGATGTATTGATTTGTCGTCAATAAGTATTCCTGAAAGTGTCACTTATATAGGAAGCGAAGCCTTCGCATATTGCAATAAACTATCCTCATTGACAATTCCAAATTGTGTGACACGCATTGGAAATGGTGCTTTTTTAGGTTGCAGCAGTTTGACAAAAATATCAATTCCAAGTTCAGTGCAAAGTATAGATTCAGAGGCATTCTTCGGTTGCGGAAGTTTGAAATCCATAGAAAATATGGCTTTTATTCCGCAGTCAATAGACAATACGGTGTTCTCTGGAAACACAGAAGTATCGGGAGTAGATAAATCAAGATGTGCTCTCTACGTTTTTCCAGAGTCCGTAGAAGAATACAAAGCCGCGGACCAATGGAAAGAATTTTTAATTTATCCCATCACTTTTAATGAGCATAATGATACTATTGTATATTGTTACGAAGATGGATCAAGAGTTCGGCACGCATGGAATGGACATGAAAAATTTTGGGCTAACATAAAAGGTGATAAAAAGAAAAATCAATATTCTATATTATCAGTCAACCGTCCTAGAAATGAGCGAATCATTTACGAACTGGTAGATACGGTTTTACACGTCGGCGAGAATCATGAGATATACCATCAGACGCTTATCTTTATGCCAGTATATAATATGTATAGTGAACGGCATGAAGCTATCTCTGCTGAAGAGTATTTCGAGTGGGCTGATGTCATTTTGGCAGGAGAGAAGGCTAATATTGCTGCCATTCCCAATCCGAAGAATCTGGACATCATTGTCCTCAATAAAAGTTCATATTCGCAAGACGATTATAGCATCTCATATATTGCTGGTGAATACCTCTATGCTATAACAAAGATACTACAAACCAAAGCATACCAGCGGGAGGACGGTTCGCTAACTACCACTTGCGACTCAGTTGTACAGATAAACTTTCAGGTGGCAGATGTGTACACAATATCTTTCGTCAACTATGATGGCTCAAAACTGCAAAGTAGCGAAGTTGCTTATGGCGAGACACCTGCTTATACAGGCGAAACTCCGACCAAACCTGCTGATGAGCAATACACCTATTCATTCAGCGGCTGGACACCGGAAATAGTTGCCGTAACAGGCGAAGCAACCTATACGGCAGTGTTTGAAAGCACCGCTATTCCGCAAGACACCACCATCATCCATAATGGCGAAACGCCGGATATTGGCGACATCCCTGGCGATGATCCGAACATCGTCATCGAACCCGGAGGCGAACTGAACGTCAATTGGTGGGACATTCGTTTGGGTGTGATAACCATCGTTACTGCCGGCGGGCAATCCGGACAGATTCATAATGCGGAGAATCTCGCCAACTGGCGCATCTTTATGGAGTACAAACTCAATCCGCTGGGCTCGACCGCTTCGCCGAATCTATGGTATGCCTTTGCCGTGCCGTTCGAAGTGGACATAGCCACAGGCATCACCCGTGCGAAAGGCAAGAAATCGCACGTACCCGGTGTGGACTTCCAGATACTCGAATACGACGGTATGTTGCGCGCCCAAACAGGCAAAGGTTGGGTAAAGAAAAATACAGGATCTCTCGAACCCGGTACGTTCTATATGATTGGTATAGAGGGCGACTGCAACCGCTGGCTCTTTGAGAAGAAATCCGGCGCCGCTGTTCAGGGAGACAGCTATGTGAACCTCAACCAATACTTCGCCGGCAACTCAGATAACGGCAAGCACAACGGCTGGAACGGCAAGGGTAACTCCAGACTGGAATACTCGGAGATGGACTTAACCGGCATAGCCAATTTCCTCTATCTCTACAACAACGAGTTCGGCAAGTTCGAACTGACCGCCGCCGCAGGTATTGAACTCTGTGTGGGTCAACCGTTCTTTATCCAGGCAAGCGCAGATGCCTCGTTTGACTTTGTCCACAACGGAGGAAACCATCCGATGCCCGCTTTGCGTGCTCCGCAAACTGCCAATCCGCAAATGCACTTCACGCTTACAAGCAACCGGATGCACGTCGGAACAGACCATATGTACGTGACGATGCACGAGGATGCCGCCACCACCTATACCATCGGTCGTGACGTGGCACGCATGAGCATGAACTGCAAGACCGCCGCACAATTATGGTGTATCTCGACCGACGGAACCGAACTGGCGGCACACGACATAGCCTTGCCGGAAACGGAAACCGTTATTCCGCTCGGACTCTTTGCTCCCCAAAACGGCGAGTACCTGCTCAATAGGTCTGAGCGTGCAACAGACGATTTCGAAGTCGAGCTGCTCTACAACGGCACTTATACCGCAACATTGTTTGCCGACCAGCCTCTTGCGCTCAACCTCAATGCCGGTACGACAACCGATTACTCACTCCGTATCCGCCGAAGGATGCCGACAGGACTCAATGACCATTTACAAATGACAAATGACCAATGCACGAAAGTGCTCATCAACGGTCATCTGTATATCCTCCAAGGTGCACACATCTTTGATGCCCAAGGCAAACTGGTAAAATAATAACGATTCCCCAACCCTCCCTTCATGGGAGGGAATGGGGACAGTTATAAAAACAATTGTTGACCTTTAATAATTCGTTTAATTCGCCCAATTCGCCGTTAAATAAATTTTTTGGATCATTTTGGTTAATTTTGGACTGATAGAAAAGAAAAATTTTTGTTTAATTTGTGTAATTTGTGAATTAGTTATGAGTAAGAAATATTTTGTTCCTAAGACAGAGACTATTGACGTTCAATCCGCGTCATTAATGATACCGACTTCGGATCCCGGTGAACCGGGTATGGCTCCTAAACGTCATTTCGTTCCCGGTCCGGGTGCCAGTTACCAACCGCCCGCAAAGATTGTGTAATTTCTTCTTTCCTCCTTTTTTAATAGGGGGATTCCGGTAGTATAAAATTCGCATGGCGAACTTGACGATGTTGGCGATATCTTCAAGTTCGCCAGTGCATTTTAACGTCCCCCAAAAGCAGACCGGAAGCCAATCCAAACAGGTCTTCTAAACTATTCAAACCGAACGGAGACGTCCGTAATGCGAACGACATGCGAACGAGATTGACGAGGAAATGAGGGGTAAATACCTGTTAAATTTGTGCAAAAAAACAACAAAAAGGCGGTGGCTCTTGCATATTCGAAAAAAAAGTAGTAACTTTGTGCCCGATTTTATTAGAGTACTAATAAACAACATACCATTTAAAACACATAAAACAATGAAAGTACAAGACATTATGCAGCGTTTGGCTGCGAAACATCCGGGCGAAGCAGAGTACCTGCAGGCCGTTCAAGAAGTTCTCGAATCGATTGAAGAGGTGTACAATCAGCACCCTGAGTTCGAGCAAGCGAAGATCGTGGAGCGCATGGTCGAGCCCGACCGTATTTTCTCCTTCCGCGTCACGTGGATTGATGATCAAGGCGAAGTGCAGACGAACCTCGGCTACCGTGTTCAGTTCAACAGCGCCATCGGTCCGTACAAAGGCGGTCTCCGTTTCCATAGAGCCGTCACACCGTCCATGCTCAAATTCCTCGGTTTCGAGCAGACCTTCAAGAATGCGTTGACGACATTGCCGATGGGCGGTGCCAAGGGTGGTGCGGACTTTGACCCGGTGGGCAAGTCCGATGCCGAGATCATGCGTTTCTGCCAGGCGTTCATGCTGGAATTGTGGCGCTGTATCGGTCCCGACCAGGATATACCGGCAGGTGATGTAGGCGTCGGCGGACGTGAGATAGGTTTTCTCAACGGTATGTACCAGAAACTCGCACGCGAATATCATACGGGTGTCCTCACCGGCAAAGGCATGACTTGGGGCGGCAGTATTCTGCGGCCGGAGGCAACGGGTTTCGGAGCACTCTACTTCACGCAACATCTGTTGCACAAGGCGGGCAAAGACATCAAAGGAAAACGTGTAGCCATCTCTGGCTTCGGTAACGTAGCTTGGGGCGCTGCAACGAAAGCCGTTGAACTCGGTGCTAAAGTAGTGGCAGTCTCCGGTCCGGACGGCGTGGTAGCCATCAAAGATGGTATCATCAAAGAGATGATTGACTACATGCTCGTTATGCGTGCGTCGAACCGCAACAAAGTACAAGACATGGCGGACAAGTTCCCGTCTCTCTGTGTCTTCACCGAAGGCAAGAAAGCATGGTCTATTCCGTGCGACATCGC
>ONQO01000014.1 GCA_900319995.1 uncultured Bacteroidales bacterium | reverse complement strand
GCCCTTCACGGATACCACGGCAGGACTCCAACCGGTGAAGGTGTAACTGAATTGCGCTGTCGCTTCACGAGCGGGTGTGACACCTTTATAAATAGGAGTTATGCCGTACGCGTAGGTCTCTTTGGCAAGTTCGCTGCCGTCCCAGTTTTTCCAGATGACGGTGTAAGTGCGCTCCACGGCTTTGAAGACCGCGGTGTAGGTCGCGTCGGAGGTGACCGCTTTCAGCGCAGGACTCCATCCCGTGAAGGTGTAGCTGTACTGCTCCGTAGCGGCTTTGACAGGAGCCTCATGAGCCGGCATCTCGCCGTAGGTATAGGTCTCCTTGCCAAGCTCGGTGCCGTCATCCGACTTCCATGTCACGGTATAGGTATTCTCGGTCTGTTTGAACTGTGCCTTGTAGGTCACATCGCCGGTGACGGCTGTTATGTCAGGACTCCATCCCGTGAAGGAGAAGGTGTACTGCTCCGTAGCCGGACGGGCTGGTGTCGCGCCTTTGTAAGCAGGCGTAGCGCCATAGAGACAGGTCTCTTTGCCCAGTTCAGCGCCGTCCCAGTTGAGCCATGTGACGGTGTAACTGCGTTCTACAGCCTTGAAGACCGCCGTGTAGGTGGCGTCGCCGCTCACGGCTTTCAACTCCGGCGTCCAGCCCTTGAACGTGTAGGTATATTGCGCCGTAGCGGGTTTGGAAGGTTTGTCATGACCGGGCATGTCGCCGTAAGCGTAGGTCTCTTTGCCTAACTCGGTGCCGTCGTCCATCTTCCACGTCACGGTGTAGGTCTGTCCGGTCGAACTGAACTGTGCCTTGTAGGTCACGTCACCCTTGACGGGCGCTATGGCAGGACTCCAGCCGGTGAAGGAGAAGGTGTTCTCCGCCGTAGCCGGACGGGCGGGTGTCGCGCCTTTGTAAGCAGGGGTGGTGCCATAGAGACAGGTCTCTTTGCTCAGCTCGGCGCCGTCCCAGTTAACCCAGATAACCGTGTAACTGCGTTCGGCAGCCTTGAAGACAGCCGTGTAAGCGGCATCGCCCGTCACCTTGCTTATCGCCGGAGTCCATCCGGCAAAGGTGTAACTGTATTGCGCCGTAGCCTCTTTGGCAGGAGCCTCATGAGCCGGCATCTCGCCGTACGCATAGGTCTCTTTGCCCAACTCACTGCCGTCGTCCATCTTCCAGGTGACAGAGTAACTGTTCGTCGTCTCCTTGAAGACAGCGGTGTAGGTCGCGTCGCCTGTGACGGCTGCTACGGCAGGACTCCAGCCGGTGAAGGTGTAGGAGAATTGTACGGTAGCTTCACGCGCAGGCGCGCTTCCTTTATATTCAGGCGTAGAGCCATAGAGAGAGGTCTCTTTGCCCAACTCGGCACCGTCCCAGTTCTTCCATGTCACGGTGTAACTGTTCGTCGTCTCCTTGAAGACGGCGGTATAAACGGCTTCGCCTGTCACTTCTTTTATTTCCGGGCTCCAGCCCTCAAAGATGTAACTGAATTGTGCCGTAGCGGATCGCGCAGGCGCGATTCCTTTATATTCTGGCGTAGAGCCGTAGAGACATGCCTCTTTGGCGAGCTCGGTTCCGTCCCAGTTCTTCCAAGTCACGGTGTAGCTGTTCGTAGTCTCCTTGAAGACAGCGGTGTAGGTCACGTCCTCCGTCACTTCTTTTATTTCCGGGCTCCAGCCGGAGAAGGTGTAGGTGTATTGCGTGGTCGCCTCACGCGCAGGTTCAGTGCCTTTATACGCAGGCTTCTCGCCGGACGGATACGTCTCTTTGCCCAGTTCGCTGCCGTCCCAATCCAGCCATGTGACGGTGTAATTCTTTATCTGCTTGCGATAGAGTTGCGGCAGGATGTACACATTGCCGCTGTACATGCGGAAGTATTTGCCGTTATGCTTGAGCACATAGGTCTTATCTTCCGACGGCAGGTACTTGGCTATCTCCACCGATTTGTTCTCTCCGGCGGTAATAGCAAAGCCGCTCTCCATAGTAGAGGTGGTGACGGAGTTCTTTTCCTGCAAATCCAGGTAAGTGGTACCGTCAGCCAGCAGGATGGAGAAACTGTCGGTATTGAACGGTTGGATTGTTACGTCCCATACCTTTTCCTCCGGCACGAATATATAATTGCCTTCGAACGTCAGTTCGTCGGACGAAGCGACGAAGTCTTTTCCGCTGACCTCTGCATGCGCTTTGTTGTCATCAAAGACGATGAGGTATTTGCCTTCAGTAAGGCTCTCTTTGCTGAGATCCACCAGTTTGTATGCTACTTTGCCGGCAGGTACTTCGGGTTCGTCCTCGAAGTATGCGCGTATCATCCATGTGATATTCGGATAACCGAGATCAGAGGAGATGTACCATTTGTCTTCTATATACAGCCAGCTTGCATTGATAGCGCCTTCCTTGTCGCATAAGGACAACGGATCGTAATATCCCACAGTGTTATGGAAGATTACCCAGATATCCTGTGCCGGGTCAATGGTTACGGGAGTGGCCAAAGTTACTTCGTTAAATTCGTTCGCGTTCGGCATGCTCACTACCTCGGTATAAAGTTTTGTGCCTTCCGCGGGTGTTGCGCCTCCGGCGTAAATCGTCACTTCGAATTCGCTCGGCTCAATAACATACATGCTTACTTTGGTGAGGGTATGTTTGGTTACGGTATTTGCCGGAATACGGATACCCCATATCTCGTCGCCTCCGGTGGAATAAGCATTGCTATATATTCCGTCATCGTAATATACCCATCCGTTGTCAACGGTTGGGATATTGGCTTTGAGTTTTTCCAACGCCTTTTCGGCGGCTGTGAGCAAGTCATAGTTGGTGACGAGTTCTTTCTGCCCTTCCGTCAATTTATCGTATGCGGTACGAGCGGTCACAATCGCCTCTTCGCTCGCCAATGTAACCGTTCCGATGGCATTGATGAGATCCATCACTTTATTAGCGGCCTCAATATCTTCTGCGCTGGCTACGGTCTTGAATAATACTTGTTGCCAGTCACCCGTCATCGCGCCGTACCGGCTGCGTACTTGTACGTCATAGATGGTGGTGGACTTCAGACCGCTCAGTGTGTGATTGGCAGCAGTCAGTCCGTTGACCTCCGTCCATGCTCCGGGTTCAATAATCTCAATATCATCGATGAGTAGCCAGAACATATCCGTACAATTGAAATGGCGGATAGCGACATATCCCTTACCGCTGTAAGCGCTCAGATCCACCGTATAGAGCCGGTAATTCTTGCTTGTCTCGTTGATGTACTCAGGTGAAACCGCCGTGAAATCAGCAGGGTCGGTATTACCGGATGTAGATACATACACTTGGAAATGCTCTGCGATATATGAGTTATCCTGTCCTGTAGCCCAGAAGGTCATCGTACCGCCTAAAGTAATCTGCGGCGAGACGAGCCAGTTATCCGGCTCCAATGCTCCAAAACCATTGATGTATGACGCAGAAGCGACACAACCGCTCGATTCGTAATGAGTTACGAAAGCAGAGGCATTGCTACCCCACATCCAAGTATAGCCGTCACCGTCGGCATCAATGGTAGTCCAACCGTCCATGTCACTCTCGAAACCATTGTTGTTATTTACTTTGTAACGCAAGTCGTAACTCTCTCCGGTGCCGGTCCAACTGATGTCCGCCGAAGTGGCTGTAATATTCTTGGCTGCCAAGTCTGAGATATCGAATGCTGCGATGGGCAGTATATTGGAGAAATAACTCCATTGGGTATCGTTCTGATAATCCGCCACAGATCCTGCCGGCACAAACACAGGAATGGAGTTGTCCACGTTATAGAAACAGGAATTTTCGCACAACGGCGGGTTCACTGCTTCGCAAGTAACTGATTCCAAGCCGCTGCAATTATAGAAAGCACTTCCTTTCATTCCGGTAACGGTGGCGGATATGGTCACGGAGGTCAAATTGGAGCAACCATAGAAAGCCCCGTGTTCAATCGTTGTGACGCCGTCCGGAATAGTGTACGCGCCTTTTTTACATGCGGGATATTCTATCAGTGTCTTTTGGTCCTTATCGAACAATACACCGTCCAGCGAACTGTACTTCGGATTGGTTGCAGCTACATCCATAGAGGTCAAAACAGGGCATACACAGAAAGCATATTTCTCAATGCTGGTGACGCTTGCGGGTATGGTCACCGATACCAAACCGCAACCCTGGAAAGCAGACTCGGCTATCGTTGCGACGCCGGAACCCAAGGTCAAGGAACTCAAACTGCTGCAATCACGGAAAGCGGCATTCCCAATGGTTGTAACGCTGTTGGGGATAGTCACTGAACTCAAAGCAGTGCAGCCGAAGAAAGCGGTACTGTTAATGGTAGTGACATTGCTGCCTATCGTGAGTGCGGTCAAAGCGGTACAATTGCGGAAAACATAATCTCCGATGACAGTGAGTCCTTTGCCCATCGTGACCGATTTCATAGCGGAGCACTGGTCAAACGCACCGGAAACAAGACCGGTGACGCCGTCAGGGATGTCTATGGAGGTCAAACCGGTGCAACGTAGGAAAGCAAAACGTTCAATGCGGTTAAGGCTGTTGGGCAGCGTTACGGAGCTGACACCGCCACAATCCATAAACGCCCACTCTCCGATGACGGTCACGCCCTCGTTAATCACAACCGATATGATGTCAGACTTATAGGATTCCCATGAAGGACGAACACCGATGGTATAATTAGCCATTGCCCCCGTACCGCTGATGGTCAGCACACCTTCGCAGGAGAGTTTCCATGTGAGGTTGTCGCCTTCTGCACCACAGGTGCCGGCTTTTTGGCATGAGATGATATTGTCGCCGAAGTCTTTCCATTGATAAGCTGTCTTATAGGCATCTACCGATTCGAGGGGTACATACACAGGGATAGACTTGTCCACCTCACCGTATTTGTCTATTTTTCCGAAACATTTTTCCCCACACGAAGGCGGATTGACAGCTTCGCAGGTGATAGAGGTCAATCCGGTACAGCCGGTGAAAGCATAAGCACCTACGCCGGTGACATTACAGGGAATGGAGACTGAGGTCAAACTGCTGCAAGCCAGGAAAGCAAGCATTCCAATGTGGGTGACGCTGTTAGGTATCGTCACGGATGTCAAAGCGGAGCAATCATAGAAAGCAAAGTTACCAATGTTGGTGACTCCATCTTCTATCACCACCGATTGAATAGAAGAATGGAAAAAAGCCCAAGGTTGGGTAACGCTATTCCAATCCGCCATATCCCCTGTGCCGCTGATGGTGAGCACGCCGTCGTCGGAGAGTTTCCATGTCAAGTTGTCACCCTCTTTGCCGCAGATACCGGTACGAGAGGCCTGAATGTTTAAATTTTTCCATTCAGGAGCATTCTTATACGCTTCTACCGATGCGGCAGGTACATACACCGGGATCTCCGTGCTCACTTCTTCAAAGCAATTTTCTCCGCATACAGGAGGAGTGACCGCATAGCAGGTGATAGAGGTCAAGACGATGCATTCTTTGAAAGCATAGTTACCAATGTTGGTGACACTATTGGGGATGGTCACAGAGGACAGACTATAGCAAACAGAAAAAGCATTATTTCCAATGCTGGTGACGCTGTTGGGAATCGTCACGGAGGTCAAAGCAAGACAATTGAAGAAAGCCCCATTTCCGATGCTTGTGACACTATTAGGAATCGTCACAGAAGTCAAATCGATGCAACCGGAGAAAGCCCACTCTCCAATGCTTGTGACGCTGTTAGGTATCGTCACAGAGGTCAAACCGCTGCCACGGAAAGCATAATTGCCGATGCTGGTGACGCTGTTAGGTATCGTCACAGAGGTCAAACTCTCACAATTATAGAAAGCATAATCTCCAATGCTTGTGACGCTGTTGGGGATCGTTACAGAAGTTAAACCACTGCATTCATCGAAAGCACCCTCTCCTATGCTTTTGACACTTTCGCCAATTTTTACAGAGGTCAGGTTGGTGCATTGATAGAACATGAGACGTCCAATGTTGGTAACGCTACTGCCTATCTCCACCTCTTTAATTGACGTTATGTAATCATACCACGTAGGATGGGTGTCAATACCATAATCCGCCATCGCACCACTACCGCTGATGGTCAGCACGCCGTCGCAGGTAAGTTTCCATGTCAGGTTGTCGCCTTCTGCACCGCAAGTACCGGAAACAGGTTCGCAGGGTACTGTTTCCTGAATATTGGTAAACTCTTTCCAACCAGAAGCATTCTTATACGCTTCTACCGATCCATCAGGCACATAGACAGGAATATCCATGTTCATACCTGAGAAACAACTGATGCCACAGTCAGGCGGTGTGGTTGCCTCGCATGTGAAAGAAGTCAAAGCGCTGCAACCTGAGAAAGCATACTTTCCAAGGCTTGTGACGCTGTTTGGAATCGTTACAGAGGTCAAAGCGGAGCAACCACCGAAAGCATAATCTCCAATGCTGGTGACGCTATTACCTATCGTAACAGAGGTAAGATTTTCACAATCATAGAAAGCACTATATCCAATGCTTGTGACGCTATTGGGAATCGTCACAGAGGTCAAACCGCTGCAATACTGGAAAGTCCAAGCTTCAATGCTTGTGACGCTATTGGGAATCGTCACAGAGGTCAAACCGCAACCATCGAAAGCATTACTTCCAATGCTTGTGACGCTATTTGGAATCGTCACAGAGGTCAAACCGCTGCAATTTCTGAAAGCCTGCTTTCCAATGCTTGTGACGCTATTTGGAATTTCAATAGAGGTCAAACTGCTGCATTTCCAGAAAGCATAATCTCCGATGCTTGTGACGCTATTGGGAATCGTCACAGAGGTCAAACTGCTGCAATCACTGAAAGCTCAGTTTCCAATGCTTGTGACGCTATTGGGAATCGTCACAGAGGTCAAACCGCTGCAACCATCGAAAGCAGACTCTCCAATGCTTGTGACGCCGTCAGAAATGACGACAGAAGTGATGGTGGATGAACGCCAGCTATACCAAGGTATATCAAATGATTTTTTCCATTCCGCCATCGCGCCACTACCGCTGATGGTGAGTACGCCTTTGTCATCCAAGGTCCAAGTGAGGTTGTCGCCGTCGGCGCCGCAAGTGCCACTCGCGACGGTTTCGGCAAATACTGTTCCTGCGCTCACTATAAACGCAAGGATAATTGTAAAAATCTTTTTCATTGTATTTATAATATATTCCCGTTTGCTGATTTATTATTCGCTTAACTCTCTTTTCGTCTGAACTCCGACGGCGATACTCCATAGACGCGTCTGAACGCACCGGAGAACGTGTTGGAGTTCTCGAATCCGCAGCGCAGGGACACTTCCGCTATCGGTACATCATGCTCATCCACCAATATCCGACGGGATTGCTCCAACTGCGTGAGAAGAAGGTATTGCTTCGTCGAAATACCCGTCAAATCCATTACTTTGCGGTTCAGTGTCTTGGGCGTCATGCACATGTTATCCGCCACTTTTTCCACCGTGACGGAATAAGTACGCATGAGCTTGGTGGCTGTTGCCATGATTTCTTCCAGAAAATGCCGCTCCGATTCCGTGAGTACTCTTTCTCGAGGGAGCTTGCTTGGTTCTACTGTCTCTTTTTCCATTTCTTTTTCTTTAAAGCGGCTGATCTCCGCCATGAGTTTGTTCAATTGGGTATCCATACCTGTGCGTTGTTTTCGTATCATTCGGACTGTGAAGATGATTCCTACCGTCAGCAAAAGCATTATTATAACTGCCATGATGACATATATCTTGTCTTTGTGCTTGAGACGGGAGTTCTCCTGCTCGAACTCACCCAGCTTGAATTCCGCCTCAAAACGGGCTATCTGCTCCGCCGTTGACTTGCTGTACAGCGAGTCCTTCAGCTCATGGTAACGCTCCAAATGCTGACGAGCCTCTTCCGGCTTAGTCTTGAAGAGTATCTCGTACACTTCGCGCTGAGCGTACGCCTCATTCACCGGATTGCCTATTCTCCGGCATATGTCGATGGCTTCATACAAGTCCGTCAAGGCCTCTTCCGACCGGTTAAGACCATGACGCGCAAGGGCGCGTTTGTTCAAAGAGATGGCAAGAGACATCTGGTCGCACGACTCGCGGAAGAAAGGAATCACCTCGTCCAACAACTCCGATGACTCTTCGTATCTGCCCAAACCCGTCAGGATAGACGCTTTCTGGGACTTCCTAACCATCATCTTACGAGTGTTACCCGTCGTCGCCTCCATCACACAAGCGCTGTCTATATAGCATAACGCTTTCGGGTCATCGTTCAGCGAATGTTCTATCTCGCTTGCCATGCCGTACACTACCGCCAACCGCGCTGGATTACCCGCTTTCTTGGCATAGTCTATCGCGCGCAATACATATTTCTTACCTTCCGACGCATTTCCGGCTGCCATCAGTGTTCCCGCTATCGTGTTCAGAGACGAACAGATACGCTCCGCATCGCCGCTCTCCAAATCCAACTCATAGCACCGGTGCATATAATGCAACGCCTCCTCGTACTTCGACTGACGCATCTCTACCAATCCCAACATCGCCAGATTGTCCGAATAGGACACCTTGTCAGCATATTGCATCAACTCCAACGCACGGAGAAGATTCTTTTCCGCCAAGGGATATTCCTGTGTAGCATAGTACCATTCGCCCGCCCAATACCAAACCAGCGCCTTCACCGTATCCATCGGAGGCGTTGGCACATTGCTGTACATCCGAGGCTCATCGGTGAACTCCTGCTCGTACAAATACCCGAAAAAAGCATCGGCGTTCGCCAGAGTCGGACGATTGTCAAAATTAGCCAACAGCGAGTCTATTGGTGCAGCACGCAATCCAAAACTCAACAGTAGCATACCTGTACATAAAATATGTCGTAGTGAATTTTTCATTTCGTTTCTCTCTTGATTTATCATTACAAAACCCTCTCTATTCAAAAAACGCTGCAAAGGTACATTATTTTTTTCATAAACACAATGAATAATCGGACAAAATTTTCGAAAATCGGACAAAATGCAAAAAAATAGCATTTTTTTACAAAAAGCCGTCGTTTGGGATACCTTGGCACAATATCTTGGTTTTTTCGCTGCAAATATATACCGGTTTAGAGCATTTTTGTTGGTTAATTTAACCAATCGTTGCATAAAAGGTGCATTTTACACAATTTTTCTACATTTTCCGTCAATATTTAGCCTACCCCTTCTCCTCATACTGCGAAATAATATGCAAACTTTATTTATAAAGTTTGCTAAGTGCCTTTATAATGTTCTAAATCTCCAACGAGACTTCAACGAGGTTTTAACGACCTTTTAACGAGGTTTTAACCACCTTTTCATGGAACTCAAAATGTTCTATTCATACTCTCTCGCAAAACGCAAAAAACTCTCTAAAATTTGCATATGTCAAAAAAAAACACTACCTTTGTGCAGTTTTTTTACTACTCCATTACAATGAAACGGATTTATTTTCTTTTGGCTCTTGTGCTGATCACAGCCTCATGCGGCCGTCGTTTGGAAATCAGTTCGCCGGACAAGGACATTACGGTCGCTTTCCGGCTATCAGAGAAAGGCACACCCGAATACTGCGCCCTACACAACCTCGATACGGTGATCAATTGGTCCGAGCTGGGACTCGTGTGTGACTCTTTGGACCTCTCACAGGGATTTGAAAAGAAGGGAAAACAGATTGTCCGCAGTCACTCCAAATGGGAAACGGTATGGGGTGAGGAGCATTTCATCGTGGACAACTACCGCGAACTGACGGTTTTTCTCCGTCACGAGTCAGGGATTCGGATGAATATAGCGCTACGCGCATATAACGACGGTTTCGCTGTCCGTTACATCTTCCCGGAACAACCTTCACGACCGCTGACCATCACCGACGAAAAGACCGAATATCGTTTTATGGCAGATCATCAAGCTTGGTCAATCCCGTGGCGTACAGAGTATTATGAAGGACTTTGGACCAAGGATCCTTTGTCCCTAAAAACGGATACGCTATGTTCGCCCGTTACCCTGGAACTATCCAACGGTGGCTATGCGTTCGTGCACGAAGCGGCGTTGTACGACTATCCCGCACAAAATCTCTACATGCAAGACGGTGCGTTAAAGACCTACCTCACACCTTGGCTCCAGGACGGACAAGTGACGGACACGAAAGCCTATGAAACGATTCCTTTTGCCACACCTTGGCGAATGGTTATTTGGGCGGATGACCTGCCCGAACTGGTGGCAAGCCGGATCATGCTCAATCTCAATGAACCTTGCCGGATAGAAGATACCTCTTGGATCCAACCGATGAAGTTTATTGGCATCTGGTGGGGTATGCATATGAAATCCATGACTTGGGAACGAGGACCCAAACATGGAGCCACTACGACAAACATGGAGCGTTACCTCCGTTTTGCGCACGACCATCATATAAATGCCGTTCTCGCCGAGGGATGGAACAAAGGATGGGAGGACTGGAAACATTTCTCGTTCACCGAACCGTATCCCGATTGGGACATGGGTTACCTGAGCCGTTTGGCGGACAGCCTGAATGTGCAAATCATCGGTCACAACGAGACAGGCGGAAATGCGGCTGATTATGAGGCGGTTCTGGATGAAACATATACCTATCACCAGGCACATGACATTCATGCTATCAAAACCGGTTACGTAGCCCCGATCATTCGCACCAAGGACGGATTACAGTTCAATAAAGGTCAGTCCGGTGTACGTCACTACCGCCAAGTGATCGAGACGGCCGCCAAATACCAGATTGCCATAGATAACCATGAGCCGGTCATGCCCACGGGACTACAAAGAACGTATCCGAACTTAATGACCCAGGAAGGCGTACGAGGTCAGGAATGGAACGCATGGAGCGCAGATGGAGGTAATCCATGCAGTCACGTCACTACCCTGCCCTTCACACGTATTTTGGCAGGACCGGTGGATTTTACTCCCGGAGTCTTCGCTTTTGAAAATCCCGTCATGCCAACCACACGCGTACACGCTACGCTCATGAACCAATTAGGACTGTTCGTCTGTTTCTATTCTCCGCTCCAAATGGCTTGCGACCTGCCCGAGAACTATGAGAAACATTTGGACGCTTTCCGGTTCATAGAAGATGTTCCTTGCGATTGGGAACGTTCGCTTCTGGTGGCAGGACAGATTGGGGAATTTTGTATCTTCGCCCGTCAGCAACGGAACGCGGACAACTGGTACATAGGAGGCATAAACAATGAGGTATCACGTGACGCGGAGGTCGCTTTGTCTATGCTGGAAAAGGGCAAACAGTATCGTGCCGTTGTCTATCGTGACGGCGAAACGGCTGATTGGCAGACCAATCCGTATGACTATGTCATAGAGGAGCAAACACTCTCCTCTAAAGACACACTGCATATACATATGGCTTCTGGCGGCGGCTTTGCTGTTCAGTTGAAACAACAGGATTGATGGAGCATGGAGGAGAAACAACACATAGGTCAACTCTTTGACCGGATAGCCGGCACCTACGACGGACTCAATCACGGACTTTCTCTGAATATTGACAAATGGTGGCGGCGGAAGACGGTACGGCTCATGCCTCCTGTCTCACAGGTTCTGGATGTAGCCGTAGGAACGGCCGATCTGGCGATAGAAATGTTGCGGACCGGAAAAGCACAACAGGTGACAGGCATTGATTTGTCCGAACAAATGATGGCTATAGGTGCACAAAAATGCATGAAACGCAATGTGGAGGTGACCTTTGTGAAAGGCGACGCACAGGCTATGCCTTTTGAAGATAACACGTTTGATGCGGTCACGTGTGCATATGGCTGCCGTAATTTCCGGTCTCTGGACGAAGGGCTGAAAGAGATGTATCGCGTGCTCAAACCCGGAGGACAAGTGA
Source organism: uncultured Bacteroidales bacterium (assembly GCA_900319995.1). Taxonomy (GTDB): domain Bacteria; phylum Bacteroidota; class Bacteroidia; order Bacteroidales; family Paludibacteraceae; genus Colicola. Next base: position 17,832 of record ONQO01000014.1, on the reverse strand, counting down.
CTATATTGGAATTTTCGTATCCCTCCAATGTGCTTGTCCGTGCAGCGTACGACTTGTATTTTACGCATATCCTCCCGTGGGTGGGAAGAATAGTAAGCCGCGACAAAACTGCCTACACGTATCTTAACCGTAGTGTCAAGACCTTTTGTTGGGGGGAAGAGTTCATAAAGCATTTGCATGACGCCGGTTTTACCCAAGGTACTTTCCTTCCCCTCACTTTCGGTATTACGACGGTCTATTCTGCGCACAAAGAATAATATCTTCGAGCCGCCGTAGCCCCCCGGATTCGAGCCGGCCGTAGCACAAAAAAGGAACGTCTTTGCGTTCCTTTTTTCAGTAGTGCTACCCGGACTCGAACCGGGGTTTACGGCGTGAGAGGCCGTTGTCCTAGGCCACTAGACGATAGCACCCTATGCTTCCTAAACGAAAGCGGGTGCAAAAGTACTGCTTTTTTTTGATATATGCAAATATTTTTGAAAAAAAATGCAAATTTACTGTCATTTTTTTTGCTATGTGAAATATTTTTACTAATTTTGCACCCGTTACCACTATATTAACGTTGTGGATTGACACAACATATGTATCACTTCAAAATTTATTCATTATGGCTAATCGGAAAATTAATGGACCTGATTCAGTAGCCTCTATGGTTTGGGGTATTTGCTCTATCGCTTCCAGTTTTTTGATCATCGGACTGGTATTTGGCATCATTGGTCTCGTGAAAAGCAGACAGGCTACGAATGCCATCTTGGACCATCCGGATGAGTACACCGGAGAAGCTTTCATCAAAGCAGGAAGAATAACCTCCATTTTAGGAATCGTATTCTCGGGACTTGCTATTATCTATTGGATAATTTTTGCTTTGATTATCCTTTATGCCTGTACCTATTGATTTCTGAATGTCGCCGTGCGGCTTAGAACCAACCAAGGCGCCGGATCAGACGCAGCAAGCAGGTAGGAATACACTGGATAACAGTAGTCAGTATGTGCCAGAATACAGCAGGAACAGTCACTTTGCTCCTGCCGTGAAAGAGTGCCCGTAATGCCCTTCTGACCAGCGTCTTCGGGGTGACTATGATGCCTAAGCACTTACCGATTCGGGTATATGCAGGTTTGATATTGTACAAACCTGTATCTACCGCTCCGGGGCTGACATTCGTCACATGCACACCATATTTATGCAATTCGATATGCAGCGCGCGGGTGAAATGCGAAAGGAAAGCTTTAGTGCCTCCGTAGGTTCCTAATCGCTGCGCGGCCATCTTGCTCGTCACCGAGCACACATTCAATATATACCCCCTTCCCCGTTTGCGCATGTCTTGTCCGAACAGATAGCACAACATCGCCGGTGTGTACATGTGCAGATTCATTATTAGCGAAGTAAATCCCTCGCTATCGTCCAAGATATCACGGTCGTGATACACGCCGGCGTTATTAACCAGCACTTCAATTTCCAACTCATGCGCGTGCGCGTAATCGTATAGTTCGCGCGCAGAGGTTTGTTGGCTCAGATCCATGACAAGCGGAATTACCTCTAATCCGTTAACCCTCTCATCCCCTAATCCTTTCTTGATCTCTTCTGCCGCGTCGTTAATCTCCGGAACGTTACTTACAATGAGTAAGTTATACCCCCGTTGGGCTAACTGTTTGGCGAACTCCAGGCCGATTCCCGACGATGCGCCGGTGACTAATGCAAAGTGAGTATTCATATTCAATCTCAAATTTCAAATCTCATTTTAACTTTCTACAACCGTTCAACCAAAGTAAGTCCGTTTTTGCCTCCCATTTTGAAACATTCGTAAAAGCCATTAGCGGTCTCAACGTGGTCAACATATAGCACTTCGCCTTGCGCTATCGTGCGGCAAGAGAATGTGTCTCCGACATGCAGTTTGCAGTTGATAGCTTCCTCCAGACGCCATCGGTAGTTGCCCAGATAACTCAGTACACAGATACGGTCCGGCAGCCATGCAATACGCACGCGATCACCTTTCTGGCATTCGTCGGCATAAATAGCTATTGTGTGGATGAAGTCCGATTCTTCGTTCGCTTTTGCGTATTGTTCCAACACGCGCGCTGTGCTCTGCCGTACGGAGGAATAGCCTTTTTTGTAGCCCCAAATACGGCTGAGGGTGTCCGGACTGAGTCGTTCTCCTGTTGCACGCAATATAGCGATACTCAACTCTCCAAAGTCGGCGGGGCCGGATGGAACATGTCCGAAACGCGCTTCAACTGCCTTTTTCAGTTGGCAGATGGCGATACTATTTGTTTGAAAAGAAGTGTCCATAATTCAAAAATTTGTGCAAAATTATAAAATTATTTGCATATACGCAAATTTTTTTGTACTTTTGCACTCTCAATGGATACTAATTCGTTCACATCGGGTCCTATCCGTCCGCTTAGTTCGCAAGAATTAGGTGTGGAGCACCTTACGGATTATGAGTTACTGTCTGACTCCGGGCACAATCTGATTTATCGTGCGCAGATGGGCGGCAAATGGGTTGTTCTGAAGGCTGCCAAACCCACTGAAGGCGAACGAACCCGCAACCAACTCCTGTTGGAGCGTGAGTTTGAGATCATGCATCGTCTGGACTCAATCTATGTGGTTCAGACGATATCCATGGTGGACGATCCGCAGTTGGGACGTGCTATTTTAATGGAATACATCCATGGCCGCCCATTGGATAAATTCATAGCAGACAACCCCACCTCTACCGAGCGTCGCCGCGTAGCGGACGAATTAATGGAAGCCTTGATTTTCCTCCATGAACGCCAGATAGTTCACGGTGATCTGAAGCCCTCCAATATCCTGATTACTGACTCCGGCAATCATGTCCAGCTGATTGATTTCGGGTTTGCGGACAATGAAGCCTATATTGCCAAGAACATCGGCACATCGCCGTCAATCAGCGTCTCGGAGCAACTGCCGTCCGATACCTTGTTGCCTGAGCGGGATATCTATGCCTTAGGTAAGATGTTGGCACTTCTTTTTCCTCATTCCGCCAAACCAATTATTCGTCGTTGCTTAGCTTCCGATAGAAGCCGTTACACTTCCGTCCGCCAAGTCCGTGCTGCTCTTCACCGCTATTGGCGGTTAAGATGGTTGCTGCCTTTGGCTCTTGCGTTAGCTACTATTATGGCATTTGTCATAGTCTTCCAGCCAAGCCCGAAGGAAACGGTGCAACCAATAGAGATACAGACCGACACAGTGGTGGTTATTGTTCCTGCAAAACCTGTTGTTGATTCCACATGGCTGAATCTGAAGAGCAAAACCGATAAGCGGTATAGCGCATTGTACCGCACGTATGCCGACTCGCTTAAAAATATGCCGGTTAAATGCCTGAACGAAGGTATCTTGATGAACGGTCGTTACGCCACCAAAGTGTGGAAAGTATATAATCAAGCGGCTACGTCTTATCCTCTATATGCCGAACAACTATATGACCAATATTTGTTTATCTATGACCGCGATTCCAAACGTTTGGCAGACATATACAAGGATTATCCGGCTTATAGTGTCAACCTCAACGGCGATACTATGATCCATCCATGAGTACCACTTCCCGAATAACTCACAAATATCACAAAAAAACGCAGATTTATTTGCATAATTCAGTTTTTTGTTGTACCTTTGCAGCGGGTTTTAATAGTTACGTATGAAAAAATCTAAAATCAGCATATAAATTCGCATATAAATATACAAAACCATGAAACGGAAGATTTTGGACTCCTTGCGCGAATGGCGTACAAAAAATGGACGAATGCCGCTCGTTTTGAATGGCGCTCGTCAAGTGGGGAAAACCTATATTCTGGAAGAATTTGGCAAGCAGTACTATACGAACACCGTGCGATTTAATTTAGAGGCGGATACGCGTGCTCGTGCCGTTTTTGAGGATGACTTGAATCCCCAAAACATCATCATGCAATTAGAAAGCATCTCTTCCCAGCGTATTTTGCCGCATGAGACATTGCTGATTCTGGACGAGATTCAGGCCTCCGAGCGTGCTTTAACAGCCTTGAAATCCTTTTGTGAACAAGCACCTGAGTATCACGTATGTGCAGCAGGAAGCATGTTAGGCGTGGCTATACATCGAGAGAATTATTCCTTCCCCGTCGGAAAAGTGGAAGAGTTACAACTCTTTCCATTGGATTTTGAGGAGTTTCTGTGGGCGATGTCGAAACAGTCGCTGGCGGAACAGATACGATTGCATACCGCTGAAAACACGAAGATGCCATCAGCTTTGCATGAAGAAGCATTGGCTATGTGGCGACAGTATTTGGTGGTAGGAGGAATGCCTGCCGTTGTAGTGGAATATGCGCAGACTAACAGCATCGTGCATATAGCTGATATTCAGCAACGTATTCTAAATGAGTATGTGGCAGATATGGCGAAATATGCCTCACCTTCCACGTCCGTCAAAATACGTGCGTGCTATAACTCTATTCCTGCTCAATTGGCGAAAGAAAATCATAAGTTCCAGTATAAAGTAGTGCAACGTGGTGGTAGTTCAACCATATTCGGCGAATCTATCGAATGGCTCCATTATGCAGGGGTTGTGCTCAAATGCCAGGAGGTGGAGAAGGCACTCATACCTCTTGCAGCATATATGGAACTTGGGGATTTCAAGTTATACATGAGTGACGTCGGATTATTGACGATGAAAGCCGGTATGCCTTCTTCCTTGCTTCTGTCTCCAATGCCGATAGACAACACGTTCATGGGAGCCATTGCGGAGAATTATGTAGCACAAGCGCTGGCGGCTCGACAAATACCTTTGTATTATTGGCGAAATAGTAATACAGCAGAATTGGATTTTCTATGGCAAAAGGACACTGCAATCATTCCCATAGAAGTCAAAAAAGGTCTGCATACACGCGCAAAGAGTATGAACCAGTTCCGACAAACGTATCATCCGGAATGTGCGATCCGTATTTCGCAGAAGAATTTTGGTTTGGAAGAAGGAATACGCTCAATACCTTTTTACGCGGTATTCTGCATGTAACATTCGTTAATTCTTTAACTCGTTCATTCCTTCACTCATTAATTTATGGCTAATTAGGGCGCAAAGGGTCAAACCTTTGCGCCTTTCATTTTTTTGTTGTATCTTTGCGCTCGCAAATCGCGTGGTGGTACACCAAACGTGCGATATGGAGCAAAAATACAAAAAAATGCAGAATTATTTGTGTAATTCAAATTTTTATTGTAAATTTGCAGCGTCTTTAAGAAAGACGCCCCACGCCAGCGGACGTGGAATACATATTAAATAATCTAACACACCAATTAGATTCACAGAAATCTCGCAAGTTTCAAACGAATCGTATATAATTGGCATATGTTAGTGCACGTTTGGTGTACTACTTTTGCTGTATTTACGATTCAGGCAATGCGAGAGCCTCTGTGAAGATACAGCGAGAGTAGTACTTTTTTTGAGCGTATCTGTATCAACCTGTTGCCATTCTGTAATTAATCTGCAATTAATTTGCTGTTAATCCGCAGAAAAACACGAAACATACACGATAGATATACGTTAGATACACGTTAGATACACGATACATTAGTATAGTCTAAGTATAGGCAGAGGCTAACCTCGAGATAGTCTCGAAATACTCTCGACTCGATTCTCTCTCGTTAGTGTCTCGCCAGTCTGATTTGGACAAGATAGATGTAGAAAATGAACTAAAATTCAATAACGGAGAATGCCGAAAATCCTGTAAAGAGTAGGCCTTACGAATAGATATTATAAACATGAAGACAAAAACAATTGTATTTGCAGCATTAGCAGCTGTCTTGTTTTCCTCATGTGGAGGAAATGGAAATGGAAATGGAAATGAAGGTGGTGTAGACGTGTCTCAGACGCAGAAACCTACCATGCTTGTGATTCCGAGTGATCAACTCCTTCTGCGCTTTGGAAAATTACGGCAACAAGAAGCACTAGGAAAAACTCTGCAAGTTCGGGACTACCCGGGCTATCTGCTCACGGATGAGGACTCGAAGTTTATCATCAGCTCTATTCAAAGCAAATTTATCGAATTTGGCTATCCTTTGAATGATTTAGAGCAAACGCTCAAGTCCATCAACGACCAAGAAATGGTTGATGCTGTTACCGGTATTCAGAAAGATGCTAAGACGATTCTTCTTACATCGGCAAAACCCGACATCATTTTGGAGTTGGACTATAGCATGCAAACTGACCGAAGCACGCGTGACTATGCTAAAACTCTTACTTATACAATTCGTGCTATTGATGCGTTTAGTAATAAAGTAGTTGCCACTATCCAGCAGACCAATTTTACGGAAGGCAAGAAGAATGCAACACCCGCTGCTTTGATGGGAGCAGCAATTGACAAGGATGCCAAATCCTTTACTTCCCAGATTAACAACTACTTCAATGGCATTATTGAATCGGGACGTGATATTACGCTGCGCGTCACCATTGAGAACGGAGTAAATCTCACGATGTCGGATGAGTGCCTTGATGGTGATGCTTATTCTGATTTCATTATTGATTGGATCAAAGTCAACACATTACAGGGAGCGTACAATATGCAGCGTAACACTGAGACCGAAATGTATTTTAGCAATGTTCGTATCAAAACATTGAACGAGAACGGGACTCAGTATAGCGCTTATGACTTTGCACGCGAATTGAGCAAGGCGTTGAATAAAGGCTGTGGTATCAAATCTAAGAATACCACTCAAGGTTTAGGAGATGCAACAATTTCAATAAAAGGAATGTAATATGAAAACGACTAAAATCCTTTTGCTGTCAGCGCTTACTATAGCATTGATGGCTTGCGGCAACAAGAAACCGCAACAGAACATTGCTTTCAACCCAGGAGCAAGTCCGGAACAGAAAGTGGACGAAGAACGCGAGGCAAAGATAGCAGCCAAGAAAACCGCATTCAATGCAGCTCAAGATCCAATGGAGAACCTCACTGCTTTTGAAGGAAAAATCAAACTGACAGTAATGGTTCCGGATGAGAACCTTTCCGTTGAAGCAGCAAAACAGTTGGAATCTAAATTGATTCAGATGGTTACTGCAAATGGTATAGGTGGTTTGGGAGGCAACCCTCGATATGTATTGGCTCCGGAGGTGAATCTACTCAAAAAAGAGGTTACCTCCACCGCTCCGGTACGCCATCTAATCACGTATGATATCACATTCTATGTGGCGGATATTATCCTAGGAACAGTATTTGCGTCCAGTAATATTCAAGCAACCGGTGTGGGAGATTCGGAGACGCTTGCTTTCTTAGCGGCTTTCAATGATTTAAAACCTACAGATGCTAAGTTCCAGCAGATGTTGTCTGACGCACAAGATAAGATAGTTACTTATTATCAAGAGCATGGAGCAGAATTAGTAAATGAGGCAAAAATGCTTAGTGCTAAAGGCGACTATGCTGAAGCGATGGCTTTATTGGGCTCTATTCCAGCAGAAGTGGGAGATGTTTATGAAAATGCCATCCAATTGATGGATGAATTGCTACCCAAATACCTTGAAAAAGAGTGTGGATTAATCTTGTCGCAATTCCAAGCAGCGTTGGGTAATCAAAAGAATGGTGTAAACAAAGAAGCTATGGCGTATTATGCCATGATTCCTGCTCATTCATCGTGCAAAGCCGAAGCAGATGCTGCGTACAAAGAGTACAAAGCGCAACTCTCTGCAGAAGATCAGCGTGAATGGGACAGAGAGTCCGCTCAAATCCAATCTGATAACGAATTCCGCAAACTTAAAACGGAGTTAGAGGCTAAAATCCAAATTACCGGCAATCAATGTCTATTGGATAAATATGAAAAGGATGCCGAGTATAACAAACTTCCATGGCTTCGTAAGTTAGTTCACTTAGGAGACCATGATCCGTTTGACGGATATAAACCCAATAAAGATTGTCAATAATAATCTATATTTGTATAATCTATAAAATTATAATGTATGAAAACTATATATTTTCAATCAGTATTGTTATCTATGATAACACTTTGCTTCATCTCATGTGGTAAAACCCCCAAAAATCCCAAGATAAAGGAAAACGAGATGGATGTTAAAATAGAAAAAGCTATTGCCAACCGTGAGTTTGATAAAGCTCGAGAATATGCACAAACTTTCTCGGATTATCAAAATATGGCAGATGAATTTTCCGCAAGACAAGAACGAATGAACAAAATCAACAAAGCACAAATAAGTGTTATGATTGATGGTGGAGATATTGAAGGAGCGGAATCATTGGCAAAAGAATTAGATGCCTTACCTGTATTTTGGAATTTAATTGAGAATAATGTAAATAAATTATATCCTGCTCAATTCAATTCTCTATATACAATATTATCAATATATCCATTTACTGCATCATATCACAAACAATTTCATGATAGACCAAGAACTTTGGATTATGCCGAAAAATATGCCCAAACTAAAGAGCCATACTTAAAGGATAGCTACTATAAGACCAATGTAGGTTATAATGATGAAGTACATAAATTTAATAACATTGTTACATCAATTTTAAATAGAGCAATTTTTGAAGGTAATACGACGCATATTCGTCATCTTTTGTTACTTTTAAAGCCGGAAGCGGTAGAAATAAGTAGAACAGATGCAGGCTATGGTGAATATGGAAAAGAAATAAATATTCAATATTCATTGGAAAACAATGCCAAGGCAGATGCTCTTCAAAAAATTAAAGATGCAGGTATTAATCTTTAATGTAGGAAACGCAATACTACAAGAATGATTTGCCAAGTCATCTGATAATCATTGTTAATAAAGCTTTAAAATCAGGAGAAGGTGTGCCCTGCAAAGTGTCACACCTTCTCTGAAAAACCAACAAATAATATGTTGACTATTATTTTTTTCATATTATTTATCCCGTTATTGATAGCTTTGGCTTTCAAATTCTTGGATTGGATTCCTGCCTTTGCAACAATCGTTATAAAATTATTCGCAGTATTTGTGGTAATGTACCTCATTGCTGCAGGAATATTTATACTTATAGAATAACTATTTTATTCAAATGGAGAATGCCGATAGCCAAATAATAAAGTGGAGGCAAAACTAAAACTTTTAAAATTATGGGACTCTTAGACAAAATTAAAAATGCTGCCGAGCAATCTAGGCAAAAAAAAGAGCAATGCAAAAAGGACGCTTTAACTTTAGCGGACTATATTCATGACCATGCTCAGGAATTTTATGAAATTTTTGTAGAAAATGAGGGAAACCTTTATCCAATCAAATCTGCACTGATTTTTGGAGAAACAAAATCGGAAGAGGAAATAGATGATATTATTTTTGAGTTAGAAAGTGATAAGATCGAAACAGCCATAGGAGAGTTAAAAGTAACTGCAGGAACGGGAACTGTCAATTTGAAACCAGAACTCTCTTTTGACTTCTATCTTGAGAAAAGAAATAGAGCAATAAAAGCTATCCTTGATGGAATTGACTCATCTGCTAATTTGAGTTCTGCAGAGGTAATGGAGAAAATTAAATATTGTAACTCTCAACGTATCAAAGAAGAAGATAGAAGATTGCAAGAAGCATGGGACAAATGTGTTACTTCGCTTATCAAATTTATGCCGGAGCCAAAAGCCGATGAATTCATGAATGAGATAAGATTGTGCTATACGGAATTGAATAAGGATTCGGATGAAATGGTATTAGACGCATGGGGAGAACGAGCGATAGCACTTATTAGTTCTATGCCTGATCCAAATGCTTCAGAATTAATGAAGGAGATTAAACTATGCTATTCAGAATTGCGAAAAGATATTGACTATGGAATAGCAGAGAAATGGGAAGAACGAGCACGTCATCTTATGGCTATGTTGGAAATGCCGTCTGCCGCAGATGCTATTCGTACTATCCAGGAATATGAACTTCTGCAAAAACAACTTGCTTCCGATAATAATATGAGGAATAATGATGAATTTGCTGAAGAATGGAAGAAGAAGAAGAAGGAAGTAACTGATTATGCAAAACTCTACTACATGGATGAACCTTCAGTTAGACAATATTTCTTACCATGGTGGAAACGCATATTTAGATTCGGGAAATAAGAAAATCCGTTAGAAATCTATGCGAAGTTATAAGAATAAAACATAGGAAACGTAAGTAAACAATTACCTAAACATGTGCAGTTTGCAATTACACTACACATGTTTAGGTAAAATTTAAGAATAACTATACGATGAAAAATATCATATCAAAATGCATTCATGAACCACAGTCTGTTAATGTAAAAGTATCATGTGTCCTGACTTGGAAAATTGATGGTCAGAAAAATATATTCATAGCAGATGACATGGATAAAAATATGAGAGAAATCACAACACAAAAACTTGCAACCAGTTATATCAATGGTTTTAATGGTTATTTAATCAGCATGACTCAAGACCAAGCAATAAGACTCATAAAATACTTGTTCAGTGTAAGACCATTATATAACAAAGACGGTATTTCTCAACAATTATCTATCCCTGATGAAAATACGATACATGGAATAGTCAATGTTGATATTAGTGAGATAGTTATTAAAATTGAGGATGGAGAAAAAACTGACTGCTATAAAGTTGCATATCCCAATAGTGAGAAGTATACAAAAATTGATTTGAATCAATATCTGTAGTCATAGAATTTTGAAAGTATCGGAGGAAAATAACTCCGCCGATATTATTATGGTATAATATATTTTATCACTACGTTCCGACTTCTAAAAGTTCGAGGAACCAACATACAATTACAACAAAATAACACAACACTTAAAAACGCTGCATGTATTTGATTTGTAGCGTTTTATTTGTCTCTATATAATCACTTTAATAATTACAATACATAGATGATTTTTCGACTTGTTGGTGTAGCCTTCCCCATTAATCGGACAGTTGCATAATTGAGAAAAAAGTAGTAATTTTGCAGCGCGAAAGGAGAAGTGCAATGAAAAAGAGCAAACACGGTATGCGGCGGGGATTTGCATGCATTTTCTACGGCGCACCCGGAACAGGCAAAACGGAAACGGTGCTTCAGCTGGCACACAGAACAGGACGCGGCATCATGACCGTCGATGTGCCTAACCTCCGCAGCAAATGGGTTGGCGATACGGAAAAGAACACTAAAGCCATCTTCGAGCGTTACCGCAATTATTGCAAGCGGACAGACTTAGCGCCAATCTTGTTGTTCAACGAAGCGGACGCCATCCTTTGCAAGCGGAAAGAAGGAGCTGAAAACAGCGTCGATAAGATGGAGAACGCGATGCAGAACATCATCTTGCAGGAATTGGAAACGTTGGACGGAATCCTAATAGCAACGACCAACCTCACCGGTAACTTAGACACGGCTTTTGAACGTCGGTTCCTCTACAAGATTGAGTTTCCTAAGCCAACGCCCGAAGAAAGCAAACATATCTGGCATACCATGTTGCCGGAGATCTCCGAATCGCAGGCATTCGAACTCGCGAAACAATATGCCTTCAGCGGCGGACAGATAGAGAACATAGCCCGAAAGCAGATTGTGAATGCCGTTTTAACCGGCAACGAATCCATCGGAATGGAGTCTATCCGTGAAGCCTGCAAAACAGAACTTTTTAATACCAACAACACGCGCAGAATAGGATTCTGCTAAATGAGTATGAAACAGCATTATACCAAAGCCGAGAAGGAGGCTTACCATCAGGGGCAAGCCCGCATCAAAGCTGCGCAAGAGCGTTTTGACAGTTTCATGACCGAGCATGGATGGACGAAGTACCATCTCTTCATGCGTGGCACGAAATGGACGAAAGATGCCGACACTATCATTCATGATAGCGACGGCTGGCACCTGAACGGACAAAACATAACCGAGAAAGAATTACACCAATTCATCCAATAATTCGCAGTTAAATAAATTTTTGGATTGTTTGGGGGCGTTTTGGACTTGAAGAAAAAAGAAAATAATTGTCTCTGATTGTTGATAATTGTTGACTAATCTAACCTCCCAAATCATGACAGACGAAGAATTTACCAAAGAGCAGATGGACGAACAGCGCAAAGAGGTTTCCCGTTTGCGGAGTGAGCTGAAAGCCTTCAATAAAGCGCGTGCAGCAATGTCCAAAAAGGACAAAGCGCGCACGCGCCAGCAGGCCAATGACTTACAAGATCAATATGACCGTGCGTTAGGGCGGTTATATACCATGCGTAATTATTTTCTATGGAACTGTTTGTTGACCGCGAGTATATCTCCGCATATACTGACGATTGACCCCTACTCTTCTCTGTAAATGTCCAAATTTACCCTCTATAAAAATTTGTACTGGCATAAATGGCATAAGTGGCATAAATTTCCCGATTTTATGCCGTTTCTGCCACTTCTGCCACATCATTTTTTAATGAATCAGCTAAAATTGGCTGATAAATCGTTAGTCATTCTTATATATTCTTAGTCATTCGTTAACCATTCTCGGATCTATTACGTACCCGGAACAGACGCGAAAAACGATTCAAACGAATATCCGAAACGACCAAAACCGTACGTACACGTCCGTAATGGTCGCGAGATGGTCACGTAAATGACCGCTAAACACCCCTAAATTACACCCTAAATATACCCTCAATACATTCTAAATTTATGCAAAAAATTAATAAAAAATCTGCGGCTCTTGCATATGTCAAAATTGTAATTTCGAGGGCACCGAAACGGCTTTGCCGTCCCACCTCGAACTTATGTTCGCATCCTGCGAGACATAGCAAGTAAGAGCTTTTTTTTGATAAAATTGCTGTTTTCTCAAAAAAAATGCACGTTTACTTGCATATGTGCAATTTTTGTTGTAATTTTGCAGGCAAAATTGGCTTGAGGAACATGCAACACCCGAATTTATACATCATCGCGGGACCTAATGGAGCTGGAAAAACAACGGCATCATTCAGTTTATTGCCCGATGTGTTGCATTGCCTCAATTTTGTGAATGCAGATGAGATAGCACGCGGTTTATCACCCTTCGCTCCGGAATCGGTAGCCATTCAGGCAGGCAAAATCATGTTGCAACGCATTGATGAATTACTGCTGCAAGGTGTAGATTTTGCAATAGAAACGACGCTTGCAACCCGCTCGTACGTACAGCTTGTGCATAGAGCGCAGCAGTTGGGTTACAAAGTACACTTGATTTTCTTCGCTTTGGAAAATGAAGAACAAGCGATTCAGCGTGTAGCACAGCGTGTGAGCAATGGAGGACATAATATCCCGGAAACGGACATCCGCCGCCGGTTCAAACGCGGTATAGCCAATTTGCTGCATCTCTATATGCCGATATGTGAAATAGTATATATAGTAAACAATAATAGTGTCCCTGCACAATTAATCGCGCAAAAGACTCCTCATTTGGAATCTCTTCGCGTTTATGAAGATGCAATGTGGAAACATTTGATAAGAATAGGAGAATAAATCATGAGCGAACGTGAATTTGATGTCAAACTTCGTCAAGGATTGCAAGAGACGGCAAAAAATGTTGTTGAGCAACACCGCCGTGACAATCAGCCACTTATCTTCAGCGAGAATGGTCAAGTGAAATTCGTCGACCCCTTCACAGTTGCCATTTAGTTACATTGTTAAAACATTAAAACACTAAAATATAAAATTATGCAAAAAAGTCCTTTACAAATTGCGCGTCAGGGCTATCAGCCGAAAATGCCGATAGCTTTGCAGGGCGCAGTACGCCTCGTGGAAGGCGAGAAAACACAGTCGGTAGCAGACCAAGAGGAAATCAAGAAACTCTTCCCGAACACATATGGTCTGCCGATCATTACCATGGAACCCACGACGGGCGAGAACAAATGTGCGGAACCTTTCAACGTCGGTGTGATCCTCTCCGGCGGACAGGCTCCCGGTGGTCACAACGTCATCAGCGGTCTGTACGACGGCCTCAAAGCACTGAATCCGAAGAACAAACTGTACGGTTTCCTCGGTGGTCCGAGCGGTCTGATTGACGGCAAGTATCAGGAACTCACCGGTGACATCATCGACGAATACCGTAACACCGGCGGTTTCGACATCATCGGTTCCGGTCGTACAAAACTGGAGGAGACTTGGCAGTTCGACAACGGTATCGAGATCTGCAAACAATTGGGAATCAAGGCGGTAGTCATCATCGGTGGTGACGACTCGAACACCAACGCTTGTGTGCTTGCGGAGTACTACCTCCAGAAACAATGCGGCATTCAGGTCATCGGTTGCCCGAAGACCATCGACGGCGACCTCAAGAACGAGATGATTGAGACCTCCTTCGGTTTCGACACCGCTTGTAAGACCTACGCCGAACTCATCGGTAACATCCAGCGCGATGCTAACTCCGCGAAGAAATACTGGCACTTCATCCGCCTCATGGGCCGTTCGGCAAGTCACATCGCCCTTGAGTGCGCACTCCAAAGCCAGCCGAATATCTGCCTCATTTCCGAGGAGGTTGAGGCAAAGAAGATGACGCTCAACGACATCGTAGAGGACATCGTCAGAGTCATTGTAGCCCGCGCTAACGCAGGACTCAATTTCGGCACGATTCTTATTCCGGAAGGTCTGATTGAGTTCATTCCCGCTATGCGAGTACTGATCCAGGAACTGAACGACATGCTCGCCAACAACGAAGAGTTCACAAGTCTTGACGGCGACGATGCGAAACGCGAGTACGTCAAATCCAAACTCACTCCGGCTTCCTGCGAGCTCTTCCGCTCGTTGCCGAAGGGTATTGCTAAACAGCTCACACTCGACCGTGACCCGCACGGGAACGTCATGGTGTCGCAGATTGAGACCGAGAAACTGCTTATCGAAATGGTTCAGAAACGTCTCGCGGTCCTCAAGGCTAACGGCGAATACAAAGGCAAGTTCTCTGCCCTCAACCATTTCTTCGGTTACGAAGGCCGTTGCGCTATTCCGTCTAACTTCGACGCCGACTACTGCTACTCGATTGGCGTTAACGCTTCACACCTCATCGCTGCCGGAAAGACAGGTTATATGTCACTTGTCCGCAACCTTACCAAACCCGCCGCGGAGTGGTTAGCCGGTGGTGTGCCTATCACGATGATGATGAACATGGAGAAACGGAACGGAAAGATGAAACCGGTTATCCAGAAGGCTCTTGTGGACCTCAACGGCAAGCCGTTCCTGTATCTTCAAGCACATCGCGCTGAGTGGGCGGACGCGAACACCAGTTACATCTATCCGGGACCGATTCAGTATTACGGTCCGACCGAAGTATGTGACCAGCCGACACACACGCTCATGCTCGAAAGAGGCAAATAATAATGTACAAAGGAACAATGTACAAAGTACAAAGGGGCATCGTTTTGCTCCTTTGTATGGTATGCAGTTTTTCCCTGTCCGCGCAGGATTTCCGCGCGGATAGGGATTTATTGGATGCCTATCTGCGCAACGATATGCCTGTTTGGCGACAGTTTATTGATTCGGCGCAACACACAGAGCATCTTCTGATTTATGAATACGGCTATTGTGCGGCACGCATAGAGACGGATGGAGGAGGAGCACGTCCTTTTGTGAAACGATTCCGACGTCATGTGGAAATATTGAAAGAGCAACTTCCTTCAGAACATTACGCCATGTACATGAGTGCCGTGTATGTGTATGAGATGAAAATTCACGAGTCCTTTCATCCTTTACGGGCACTCTCTTTGGCGCGAGACGCTGTCAATAAAGCGCCCAACGACCCCTTGACGCTTACCCACTATGGCTTGACGCTTTTTTATGCTCCCAAACCGGTTGGTAACAAACGCGAAGCGTTGAGGTTATTTCTCAAAGCAGAAAAGATTTTTGCAGACTCATCATGGGAAAATTGTTGGTTGCGTCCTGCCGCACAGATGTATATCGCACAGTGTTATGACAAGCAGGGAGACAAAGTTGAAGCCGCGCGCCGTGCGAAGGAATTATTAGAACAATATCCGGACTATTTGTACATCAAAAATACCTATTTACCGGCTCTCTTACCATAAAAATGCATTATTTTTGCATTTTTTTGCCAAAATATTTGCGCATATCAAAAAAAAGCAGTAATTTTGCACCGCTTTTTAATCGAAAGCCTTGTGCTTGAGAAAAAAAATGGCTATTGCCGCTTTTTAATCGAAAGCCTTGTGCTTGAGAAAAATTTTGCCGAATTGTGTAATGGTAGCACTACAGATTCTGGTTCTGTCTGTCTGGGTTCGAGTCCTGGTTCGGCAACAGAGAAAAAAGACATCCTCTCGGGTGTCTTTTTTGCGCCGATACCGCACTCTCCCCAGGTTCTTAGCCCCCTAATTGGGGGCACGATTAATCAGCAAGCTGATTCTTCGAGTCCTGGTTCGGCAACAGAGAAAAAAGACATCCTTTCGGGTGTCTTTTTTGTGCCGATTCCGCACTCTCCCCAGGTTCTTAGCCCCCTAATTGGGGGCACGATTAATCAGCAAACTGATTCTTCGAGTCCTGGTTCGGTAACAGAGAAAAAAGACATCCTCTCGGGTGTCTTTTTTGTGCCGATACCGCACTCTCCCCAGGTTCTTAGCCCCCTAATTTGGGGCACGATTAATCAGTAAGCTGATTCTTCGAGTCCTGGTTCGGCAACAGAGAAAAAAGACATCCTCTCGGGTGTCTTTTTTGTGCCGATACCGCACTCTCCCCAGGTTCTTAGCCCCCCCCAAAAAAAAGGAAGCATTTCTTTAATATGCTCATCGGTCTCGTATAGACATCTACGTAATTGTTTTGAACGTAGTTTGAGAGCTTGAACGGGAGAGTACGGATTTGAGCGGAACGAGTACAAGCAGGAGTTTGAGGGTTCCAATAACGAATTTCATTGTTTAGATATATATGTGACTAATCTGAGCGGACGGGATTCAGCGTCAGCTTTCTGGAATTGCAATAACACAGGATCATCCGGTTTGGGTAAGCTCACACCCACTAATTCAGTCCATGGAGACAATTTATCAACAGCCTTTCTTTTTCGCTGAATTTGATGAACACTCCGTTTCTTATGCCGGTGACTGACATCCAGCTGGAAGGGTTCGATAATTCCTTGCTGCTCCGCGGATAGAATCTGTTCTGATGATGCGACATAGATGGCAGCATTGGACAAACGACTGCAAAATTCGGCAAAGCGTACACGTTCCACCTTGCTCATTCCGAGAGCGATATTTTGAATCTTATTCGGCGCATCTTTTTGCATGATTTTCCGCCATAGATTACATGGTATTTCCTCCGAAATATAATAGGGCTGCTCAGCCGGCACATAGGCAAAACGGACTTTCTTACCCTTTATGCGGACGGAGCGCGTCAGTGGCGGCTCTTCCTGCGGAACTTGCATCATAGGATCGTTCGGTAAGGTAAATGCCACACGAAAGCCGATATATTCGGCAGAGGTCTCAGGGACATACCATCGACGTACAGACAAATGGCTGTTGGCATTACATTCATCGTAACTGCCGCCCCGCACGACACGATAGGATCCGGTGTCTGCGC
Source organism: uncultured Bacteroidales bacterium (assembly GCA_900319995.1). Lineage (GTDB taxonomy): Bacteria > Bacteroidota > Bacteroidia > Bacteroidales > Paludibacteraceae > Colicola. The sequence continues at coordinate 382 of ONQO01000014.1, read as the reverse complement.
CGCACGGATTAGGAAGAGTACTTAACTGATAGGCTCCATAAATATCTTGGCACCATTCGGACACATTACCGGTCATATCATATAACCCTAATTCATTGGGATGCTTACGCCCGACCGGATGTTTCCAGTTTCCGGAAGAGGAATAAGTCCACCCTATACTATCCGCTATGTTTCCTCCCGCAAAACGAAAAAACTTACTTTTGTTTCCTCCACGTGCGGCGTATTCCCATTCCGCCTCTGTAGGAAGACGAAACGGATAGCCTGTAATACTATCCAAACGGCGCACAAATTCCTCACAGTCGTTCCATGACACATAGGAAATAGGAATAGTTGGATAGCCTCTTGGACTGATGATTTCGCGTTCGGGCATTACTGCACGCCA
>ONQO01000094.1 GCA_900319995.1 uncultured Bacteroidales bacterium | reverse complement strand
AGTTTAGATTTATATATTATTATAATAATATATAAATCTATATAAAATTTCATATCTACTCCCTCGTTACCATACCCCCTCAAAATAAAAACTGATATCTGATATCTGATACAAAAAAAGTTGATGAATGGACTTCTATCTCATCACAGTTTGTGATGACATCAAGGAGCAAACGTCCTAAGTCTGCATTACCATTTGTGTTTACTGAACATGGTGCATTGATGCTTGCGAGTGTATTGCGAAGTGAAGTCGCAATTGAAACAAGCATCAAGATTACCCGTGCCTTTGTTGCTATGCGCAAAACATTGCTAACGCTTTCTCTTCCAGCCATTTGAAGAAACGTGTCAGAGCCGCTGCGTCATGACGCATGGCTTTCCGCTCACCGTCCAACTCCACCTTGTTCTTTTGGGCTTTGTCAATGAGGATAGGCGACTTGGTATTGATTTTCTTGCAGTTTTCTGGAATTGCTTCAAACAATGCTTCATTCACGCGCGCTCCGTCGTAAAGAACGGTTCCATCCAATCCGCGGATGTAGTCATAAACCGCTTCATAGGGCAATATGTCAATATTATTGAAGTCCAGATAATTCTGTGCAGGCGAGTCAATTTTCGCAGCATCCACAAAAAGCGTGCATTTATCGGCTTCGAGCACGACATAACTGATTACTACCGGGTTATATTCAACATCATTTCCGCGAATATTGAGCAGCCATGCTATTTCGTCAAGGGCATTGGTAACCAAAGCCCATTTACGATTGTTCGATTTGCAATTTACGATTTCGCGCATACGTTGTAATTTGCTATCCACGCTTTCTCCAGCGAAATCCGCGCTGTACGGATAGAGTTTGTCTTGCGGGATAAGCGGTCGTCCTTCCGTCCAAAGATCTTTAATGAGGTCTATAGATTTCAGGTCCACTTTCTCTTTCCATTCTTGATAGTCGTTTACGGAAAACATTTCCGGGTTAACGCCTATCCATTTAGTATCCGGACATGCAGCATTTGCCACTTCGTTGCACAACCATTCGATGACACTCGGGCAATCGACATCCGATTCCCTCATCAGTTCTATCGTGCTGCCTTTCAATTCAATGCCTGCTTGGAGATAATAGCGGCTATCCGTCCATAGTAAAGCCCGATCAAGTGTCACGACTACTGTCCCTGCTTCGCCGCTGAAGCCGGACAGCCACTGCATCTCACACCAATGCGATGCCATATACTCACTTGCGTGCGGGTCATTTCCCGGCACTACATATGCCGCTAATCCGTTCTCACGCATTTTCTGCCGCAACGCGGCTATTTTCTCATTTACTGTCATATTCCTATATTTATTTGCCTTACTACAATTCCACTGTTTCTCCTTTTTGCGGGATTTCAATATTGCGGAAACCAGCGTCGTGCAGATGACCTTTGTACGTCTCGGCAGCCGACTCATCGCCATGCACAATAAACGTTCTTTTGACTCCCTCCACCTGCAAACTTCTGGTGAAATAATCAATCATCTCTTTATAATCGCCATGCCCGCTGAATCCTTCTATTTTGGTTATCTGTGCTTTGATGCGTCTATCCATGCCAAAGATAGAAATCCACTGCAAACCAGGCTGTTGAATACGTGCGCCGAGAGTGGTGGGTTCACAATAACCGACGATGAGAATCGTACAACGCGGGTCGGAAATATGGTTGGCCACATGATGCTTGATTCGTCCCGCCTCCAACATGCCTGAAGCCGAAATGATGATGCATGGTTCATCTTTGTGATTCAGCGCTTTCGACTCGCGGATGTCGGTTATATAACGCAGTGTATTGAACCCGAACGGGTCAGGGTCGAACTGCATGGTGTCACGCACCTCTTCACTCAGCTCGTCAGGGTACATGCGGAATATCTGTGTAGCGTTGGTGGACATAGGCGAGTCCACATACACAGGTATATGCGGCAGTCGGCCGTCATTGTATAGTTGGTTGAGGACATAGACGATTTCCTGGGTTCTTCCTACCGAAAAAGAAGGAATCAACAACTGTCCTTTGCGATAGACGCATGTATCCTCCACAACGCCCAACAACTGCTCCTCGGTCACAACCTGCTCGTCATGGAGTCGGTCACCATAGGTAGATTCACAGATGAGGTAATCGCATTGTGGGAAGAGTTGCGGAGAAGGCAGAATATGGCAGTGAAGCCGTCCGACATCTCCGGTATAGGTCAAGCGTTTCCAGCGTTTTGTGGTGGTAGAAGCGGTTGGATAAGGTTGGATGTCATTTTCATAGATTTCAAGCGAACAAATAGCCCCACCAAGCATATGTCCGGAGTTGGTGAAGGTCAGCAATACATCGTCGAAGATGCGGAAACGGCGGTCATAACTATATGTTACGAAATGCTTCATCGCCCTGTTGACATCGTTCTGGTTGTATAGTGGCTCTATCTTGTATTTCTTGCCCTTCTCCTTGTGAGGGTTTTGCTTGTCAATTTTCTTGTTATAAGTGCGTACGTCCTGCTCCTGAATGAAAGCTGTGTCTGTAAGCATGAGCGAACAGAGGTCACGCGTGGCAGGTGTACAATAAATATCGCCTTTGAACCCCATCTTGACGATATATGGAATGAGACCTGAATGGTCAATATGAGCATGCGAGAGAACCACGCAGTCCAACTTGGCAGGATCAAACCCCAAGTCTCTGTTGGCAGCATCCGTTTCCATGCCTTTGCCTTGGTACATGCCGCAGTCCAATAAAATAGTGTGCCCTGAATCTGTTGTAATCAGGTGCTTGCTACCCGTTACCTCGCGCGTTGCGCCTAAGAATTGTATTTTCATGGTTTTGTACGATTTACGTCAGGTCGTAGCCATAATGTTTGAGACGTCCTATGTTGGAACGCCAATCTTTATCGACTTTAACAAACAATTGCAGGAACACCGGTTTCTGCAAAAAATCTTCTATATCTTTACGAGCCTGCATCCCCACGCGCTTTAAAGCGCTGCCCGCCTTGCCAATGATGATTCCTTTCTGGCTTTCGCGCTCGCAATAAATGACTGCTGAAATCTCCACAAGCGGTTTCACACCATCGGATTCTTTAAATGACTCCACCTCCACTTCCACGGAATAAGGTATTTCTTTATCATAGTTAAGCAGGATTTTCTCGCGTATTATTTCATTGACAAAGAAGCGTTCGGACTTGTCTGTCAGCTGGTCCTTTGGGAAGAAAGGTGGTCCGACAGGCAAAGCGTCTTTGATAGCATCGAAGAGCTGCGAAACGCCGAATTTCTCCTGTGCTGAGATAGGGAAAATCTCCGCTTCGGGAAGTTGGCTATGCCAGAAATCCACAAGATTTTCAAGGGTTTCCTGTGTTGTGAGGTCTATTTTGTTGATGACAAGAAAGACTTTCGTTGTTGCCTGATGGCTGTTGGCTATCTTCTTTACTTTCGTCAGGAAATCGGCGTTACGATCCGCGCTATCGGTGACATCCGTGACATACAGAAGCACATCTGCATCCACCAGTGCCGAGCGTGAGAACTCTAACATCTTCTCCTGCAAGCGATAGTTCGGCGAGAGGACTCCCGGTGTGTCAGAATAGACCATCTGGAAGTCCTCTCCGTTCACTATGCCAAGAATACGATGGCGGGTGGTTTGCGCCTTCGATGTGATAATCGAAAGGCGCTCACCTACCAACGCGTTCATCAACGTGGACTTGCCAACGTTGGGATTCCCGACTATATTTACGAATCCGCTTTTATGCATATTCATTAATAAACGCCAGCCGGCATAACTGCATCCATTACTTCCTGCACATCGTTGAACAATTTTGCAGTGCTGAGTGTAGTAACCTTGCAACCAATTTTCTTTTCAATAGCTTTCAAGTCAATCTTTTTCTTGTCGCCCATAAGAATAATGGTAACAGGTTTGCCTTTTATATTCTGCTCGTAGAACTTAGCTATGTCGTCAATACTCAGGGCATCAATAGCGTCCGCATTGACTTTTGCAGGATCCTCTTTGTATCCCAGACGCTGCCAGTACTCAAATGCAGAAGCTTTGCTTCGCATGGAAGGTTTGTTGGTTTGCCCCGACTGGCGAAGCATAGCCCGCAGGGCTTCTATATTCTTGCCGTCAACCGGCATATTGGTCAGAATATCCATGTAAGTGCTGATAGCATCCACCACTTTGTCACTCTGGGTTCCTACATAGCCGTAGAAATAGCAATCCTTTCCGGGAAGCACAGGTTTGGCATCCACTCCGTAAGCCGTATAAGCCATAGAGCGTTTCTCACGTATTTCGTACATTACGAGTCCTGTGAAACCGCCGGACATATATTGGTTGAATGCCGCAGACTGCACATCTGAAGCGATGTCATAGGGACGACCGTTGATATAGAAATAGAGGTCGGCCTGTTGTACCGTACTGTTCGGCAGGAAAAGAATGGTCGGTTTGTCGTATGTCACACGGTCCTGAACGTACGGCGAATTAGACGGTTTCATTCCTTCGGTCAGCGGCAGTTCTGCAATGAGTTTGTCCTTTGGAAGGGTTCCGCAGTAGAACACATCCAACGCATATGTACGCGCCTGTGCCACTAATGATTGTACCTTCGGCAAACCTAATTGCCATATATCCTTGAACGGCACTTCGTCGAGGTAGGACGATTTCTTGCCATAAAGTGCGTATTCCAACAATGCCGATTTCTGCACAGGCGGACGTTTCTGGCGGCTGAGACGGCTGAAGAACTCGGAACCTTTCAAAGCGTCAAGCTGTTTCTGCTCAAGATAAGGCATCAAAAGCTGGCGGTTGACAAGATTCATGATTTTGCTCATGTTACCATCTTCACCGGAGATAGAGATGTAGAAATACGAATCGTTGCAACCATAGGAAACGGAAGCTCCGAGTTCAGCCATCTGCTGTTTGAAATCCTTACCCTCAATATTCGGGCTACTCATAATACCTGCATCGCTCATGAGCGCTGAAGCATAAGGCAGAAGCGGCATCTCGTGCTCGCCTACTCCGTAACGGAGAGTAAGAGTGAAGATGTCATTCTTGGTATTCGGAGTATAACGCAAGGTTACGTTCTCCGCGATAGACGACACTTCTACGTCATTGAAATCGTTGAAGGTCTTCTTGTACTCCCCTTTCGGCATTTGTTTGAAGGCCTTTGCGTACTCTGTTTCTTCGCTGGACGGCTCCACCGGCTTGATATTCGGTTTCGGCAGGGTCTTTGGTTTCGGAGTCTTGGTATCCTCATCGAAAGAAATGGTCATGTACGGAGCATCAAAATATTTCTTTGCTACGCGCACAATTTCCTCTTTGGTGAGATTCTGAATACGTTCGTTCTCGGTAAAGATGTCATCAATCGGCTTGTTATAGACGAATGAAAACAACAAACTCTGGATCTTCGCTTCGGGTGTTTCCTCAGCCACTTTGTAGTTCTGCGCATAGATACGTTTTACGTTCGCGATGAGCGCATCATCAATATCGCCAGATTTGATTTTGTCCACTTCGCGCATAACGATCGCTTTTGTCTGTTTATCCGATTCGAATCGCTGCTGGTTGGCATCATAGTACGGAATGGCAGAGATCAGGACACGTCCAGTATTACGACGTGAGTCGCTGTAAGCATATGACATGGAAACGTCGCCTTTGGTGTTCACCTTATCCAACAGACCTATTTGTCCGTTATAGAGCAGAGCGCATACGAAATCGAGTGCTTCTTCATCGGGGTCACCTTCTTTTACGCCCTGATAAATCCACGAAACCTGTGCGTTATAGCCAAGGTTATAGTGTTTGGAGGGATTTCCTGCGAAAGACAGTTCGGGATAGCTCGGACGAGCCGGCAATTCTTTGGGTTGCAGACGCGAGAAAGTCTCCTGAATCATCGGTTTTGCTTTCTCACTATCAAAATCACCGACGATGATAAGTGCCATATTATTAGGCACATACCATGTATTGTAGAACTCAATCAGTTTGGAGAGACGCGGATTCTTCAGGTGTTCCGGAAGACCGATGACGTCACGCTCGTACGGGCTACCTTTATAGATATCCTCTTGCAGTTGCTTCTGCACTTGCGAAGAAGGATCGTTGGCATACATGTTGTACTCCTCGAACACGTTCTCCAACTCTGCTTGGAACGTACGGAATACAGGATTGATCAAACGCTCGGAGAAGATATTCAACCAGCGATACATTTCTGCCTCGGGGAAAGAATTGTAGTAGGCAGTGAGGTCATACGACGTGAATGCATTCACACTTTCTGCTCCAATGCGGTCCAGTTGTACGAAGAAATCTTCCAAGGAAGATATTTTCGCCTGACGCATCGAACACTCGTTGATTTGCGTAGCGAGTTGCTCGCGTACTTTGGGATCGGTAGCTTCGCTGTACTGGTCATAAAGCGCGATGATCGAATCATAGATGGGTTTCTCTTTCTCCCAATCCAATGCGCCAATCTTCTGCGTACCTTTGAAGAGCATGTGCTCCAGATAGTGCGCCAAACCGGTATATTCAGCCGGTTCGTCAACTGCTCCTGCACGAACGGCGATATAACCCGTTACATCGGGAGCATCGTGGTCTTCCCACAAAAGCACAGTGAGTCCGTTGTCTAACTTGTACTCCGACAGTCCCTCACGGGTTAATGCCGGCAGTAGTGCGGTGCCGCATATGAGCAGCAGAGCGCTAAGTAAAAATTTTCTCATTGTTGTTAATTATTTTGGTTTTGTTTATTAAAATCAATGCAAAGATAGTGCCATTTTTTCATTTACTATAGGAAAAAACAGACTTTTACATTCCTTATCAGTAGTGCAATGTAATACCCACATCCCGTATATAACCTAGGTATCACCTAGGTATCACCTATGTATCACCTAGGGTTCTCTCGATTGTGGTCCGTTCTTCTCCTTATTCAGTAAGGTAACTACCTCTACACTCTCTCAACAGGAGCGTTTACCATTCAAGGAGCACTTTGCCGCATTGCCCGGAGACCATGACATCGAATCCTTTTTGGAAGTCTTCGAATTGGAAGCGGTGTGTGATTACCGGACTGAGGTCGAGTCCACCGAGGAGCATCTGTTCCATCTGGTACCATGTCTCCCACATGCGACGACCTGTGATACCTTTGATGGTCAAGGCGTTGAAGATGACATCGGACCAGTTGACCTGAGTGTTATAAGGCAGGATTCCAAGTTGGGCGATGTTGGCACCCTTGTACATATGTTCAATCATATCATTGAACGCGGCAGGGGCTCCAGACATCTCCAGTCCGACATCGAAGCCTCTGATACCGAGTTGGAACATTGCATCTGCGATTGTTTCTCCCTTAGATCCATCAACGGTGATTGTAGCACCCATTTTCTTGGCTATCTCCAGTCGGAGCGGGTTGATGTCCGTTACTACGATGTTTTTCGCACCTGCGTATCGGCAAATACCGGCAGCCATAGTACCAATGAGTCCGGCTCCAGTAATCAGGACATCTTCACCGAGAAGCGGAAAAGCGAGAGCTGTATGGGTAGCGTTTCCGAACGGATCCATGATGGCAGCGAAGTCATCTGGTATCTCCGGACGCAGTTTGACCACATTGGATTCCGGGATAGTAACATACTCTGCGAAACAACCATCTTTACCCATGATACCGACAGAGATGGTGTTCTCGCATACATGTCCCATTCCTCGACGGCAGTTTCGGCAATGTCCGCAGACGATGTGTCCTTCGGCCGTAACGCGTTCGCCGATCGTAAAATTGCGGACACCGGGTCCAACATCTTCCACCACTCCAACGAACATTGGAACATCTTCCATCCAGATTCCCGGTTCGGCGTATTTCTTCACTAATGCTTTCATTTCAGTACAGCAAGTTTCGTGCCAATCTTTGTAAAGGCGGCAATACATTTATCCAATTGTTCGCGTGTGTGCGCGGCAGAAACCTGCACGCGGATACGCGCCTGACCTTTCGGGACCACCGGATAATAGAAGCCGGTAACATATATTCCTTCTTCCTGCAAAGCCGCAGCGAACTCCTGAGAGAGGCGTGCGTCGTAGAGCATGACTGCACAGATAGCGGACTGCGTGGGTTTGATATCAAATCCTGCCGCTTTCATTTTCTCTACAAAGTAGGCTGTGTTCTCGTGCAGACGGTCCTGTAGTTCGTTGGAACGGGTGAGAATCTCGAAGGTTTTGATTCCTGCCGCAGCAATCATCGGCGGAATAGAGTTCGAGAAGAGATATGGACGGCTACGCTGACGCAGCAAGTCGATAATCTCTTTCTTTCCTGTTGTGAAACCGCCCACCGAACCGCCGAAGGCTTTGCCCAATGTGCCTGTGATGATCTCCACTTTGCCGCGGAGGTTATAGAGTTCGGTCACACCGTGTCCTGTTTTGCCGACCACTCCGGCGGAGTGCGACTCATCGACCATGACAAGGGCGTTGTATTTGCGCGCCAGTTCGTAGATTTTGTCAAGCGGGCACACATTGCCGTCCATAGAGAACACACCGTCCGTCGCAATGATACGGAAGCGTTGTGCCTGCGCTTCTTTGAGTTTTTCCTCCAGATCCGCCATGTCGCCGTTGGCATAGCGGTAACGCACCGCCTTGCAAAGACGCACACCGTCGATGATCGAAGCATGGTTGAGCGCATCGGAGATAATCGCATCTTCTTCGGTCAACAGCGGTTCGAAGAGTCCTCCGTTGGCATCAAAACAAGCCGCGTAAAGGATGGTGTCTTCCGTGCCGAAGAAATCCGAGATGACGCGTTCGAGCTCTTTGTGGGTGTCCTGCGTACCGCAGATAAAACGTACGGACGCCATGCCATAACCGCGCGCATCCATGCGGGCTTTGGCTGCTTCGATGAGTTCTTTGTTATCGGCAAGGCCGAGGTAGTTGTTCGCGCAGAAATTGATTACTTCCTGTCCGCCTTCTACGGCAATGCCAGAAGACTGCGGGGTGATAATCACGCGCTCGTTCTTATAGAGACCTGCATCGCGAATCTCATTCAGCGTTTTTTGCAGGTGTTGTTGAAAATCTTGATACATAGTTTTTTCGATATTTCGATATTTCGATATTTCGACATTTCGAGGTTATTTTTTTTAGATGATGCCCTGTTCCATGATAAATCACCTTGAACAGTTGCATCAGATGATGCCCTGTTCGAGCATCGCAGTAGCGACCTTCATAAATCCGGCGATGTTAGCGCCCTTGACGTAGTCAATCGTGCCATCCGGTTGCGTGCCGTAACGGACACATTGCTCGTGGATGGACTCCATGATATGATGCAGACGGTCGTCCACTTCTTCAGCCTTCCAAGAGAGGTGCTCGGCGTTCTGTGTCATCTCCAGACCGGAAGTCGCTACTCCACCCGCGTTCACCGCTTTACCCGGTGCAAAGAGTACGCCGTTATGCTGGAAGAAATGGATAGCACCCGGTTGGCAGCCCATATTCGATACCTCGCAGCAACACCAGCAGCCGTTAGCTTTGAGTTCCTTGGCGTCTTCTTCGGAAAGCTCGTTCTGGAACGCACACGGCAGGGCGATGTCGCATGGGATGGACCAAGCCTTCTTACCTGCCGTAAAGACGCACTCTTTCGGGAACTTATCCGCCATATCCTGCACTTTATTACGGTTCGACGCACGCATGACAAGCATATAGTCGATCATCTGAGGCGTGATGCCGTTCTTAATGGCTACGACACCGTCCGGTCCGCTGATAGCGACCACCTTAGCGCCCAACTCGATGGCTTTCTTCGCCGCGCCCCATGCTACATTTCCGAAACCGGAGATAGCGACGGTCTTGCCCTTGATATCTTTTCCTGCCTCATGCAGCAAGTGTTGCGTGAAATAGAGGGCTCCGTAACCCGTTGCCTCGGGACGAAGGATCGAACCGCCCCAGGTCATACCCTTGCCGGTCAATACGCCG
>ONQO01000083.1 GCA_900319995.1 uncultured Bacteroidales bacterium | reverse complement strand
CAATAGGTGTTCTTCACCCATTGTTGGTTATGCCGTGCACCTACGGTTAGCATGATATTTTCCCATTCCTTTTCATAGATAGCTTCGCCGATAAGCGACCACTTGTCACCCCTCACGGACGAAAGCACATCAGTGGTATCTGTTGAGAGGGAGCCGAATAGCGGCGTTTGCAGAAATCGGCGGTCGCTGTGCGTGTTGATGTATGTACCGACCACATCAAAATACAAGTGCTGCTTGTGCGGTAGGTTGTGCTGATAGTAAATATCGAGTGACGGTGACTGACTGCTGCTTTTGTCGTGATCGTGTATCTCAAATGAATCCGTTGGCTGATACAGACGGCTGTCGCGGTCAGATGATCCGTATGGTGTATATGCCATATTATCACGCAAGCGGATGTTCAGCATATTCTTATCCCCGTTCGTCCAGTTGTAATTCAACGAGACATTTACGGGGTAGGTCTTATAGCGTGTCGGTTCTCCTACTTCGTTGTTCTCTACCTTGCCCGTACTGAAATTGTAGGTCTCATTATTGGTACGCGTCCAATAAATATCGTACGGCGCATAAGTAGCGACAGCTTGTAAAGACGATTTACCGAAATGAACCTTACCCGCCAGATAGTAATTACCGATACCCGGCAGAGTCAAACCGTTTGTTCCTGCAAGCATGAGCGAACCGCCTGTGTCGCGGTGTTTGACGATATAATCCACCACCGCAGCTGCACCGTTGTATCGCACGCCCGGTTGGTCGTGATACTCCACGCGGATAATATCTTTCGGATTGATGGCTTTCACATCCGATGTGCTTGCCTCTACACCGTTGATGCGTAACTGCACACTTTCGTCAGAAAGCGTTTTGACGGAGTTGTCAATCGGGCTAATCACGATACGCGGTATTTGCAAGTTCTGTAACAGAGAAACGCCATCTGAGGAAGCCTGCATCTGCTCTTTTGATGGCAGAAGGATTTGCCGATCTACTTTTTGAATAATGGCTTGGCTTTCCACAACCACTTCGCCCAGTTCCGTTGTGCCTTCTTGCATGAGGATGTCGCCGATGTGGGTATCGCCGTTCACAGTAAGAGCCATGCGGATTGTTTCATAACCGATATAAGAAAGTTCCAAGATATAATCACCATTTCCGGCATCAATGGTGAATTTGCCGCTGTTGTCTGTCGTGGTTCCGGCTATCTGCACCGTGTCCTGCATCAGCAAGACGGTTGCGCCGATGATGGCTGACTTGTCGTTTGCGTCTTTGATACGACCGGATATTTTGGCATTGTTCGCCGTTGCGGTCATTGCTACACAGAGCATCGCCGCGAAAAGTATAGTGTGTTTCATTGTTTGTCTGGGTTTTATTGGGTAAAGGGCATAGAGCAACCGTTCTACATACTATTGTATGGAGAAACTTTATGCGAAAATACTTTGATAGCCGTAGAACGGTCGCTACAAAGCCTTCTTTATGGAAAAGAGCAGATTATTTGTCTTTGAGCAAGACCACCACCGAGCAATCTTCCTCACGGATGTTGCAGATAATGAACTCGTTGGGGTTGGCTTTCTCGTTGTGCAAGAATGTTGCATCGTTGCCGTCTGCCGAATGGGACTGCATCAGTAGTTCGTAGTCCTTATCTTTTGCCAACTTCTGAATGTCGTTGTAAAGTACCTGCTTCTTGTCGCCTTTCGCAGTAATGATGATCATTCGGTTATAGTTGGCGAACTTGCTGAGGTCAGTGCCTTGCGTGTTCGCTTCATCAACAACCACTTGACCGCCTGTCGCGATAGACAAACCGGCACTGAACATGGCTTGGTTGATGCAAACATATTCCACGCCTTCCATTTTGGCGTACTTCTCAAATATCTTATTTTGGGCTTGTGCAGCGATGCCGCAAAGGGCGATAACTGCTACTAATAAAATCTTTTTCATATCTGTATAATTTATTGGTTTATATACGGTTGTATTTTTCCTAATGTCTCATTGATGTCGTTCACTTGCTCGGTTGCAATCATCGTTGAACGCATGAACGGAGCCGTTGAACGATTGATGATGTCATTGGCATAGAAAATCGCGTCCGCAGCTTCTTCCGGTGTGCTACACGTGTCGCGGAATGGGTCTGTCGCTAATGTCCGCTGCTGATGCACGAACATGCCGCCACCTATCGCGAGAAGAATAGCCACCGTTGCCGCTACGCGATACCACATCTTCGGAGGTGTTTTCAAACGGAAGATCACACCTTTGTGCTGTTTGTCTTCCGGGATAAGTGGTTGTATCTTCGTTTGCCCGAGGTTGTTCACAAAAGCGGTGATTTCCTCGGCCCGAGGTTGTTCACAAAAGCGGTGATTTCCTCGGCTATGTCTTGCGGCATCTCTTGGTCGGATGTCTGTGCAAGCAATAGGAAGAGTTGCTTGTCTTCCTGCAAATCTTCCGGCACATCCTCACGACGGAAGAAATCAGCCAGCAGCCTTTCTTCTTCCGGTGTCGTTTGCCCCTCGTAGAAACGAGCAAGTAACGATTTGATTTGTTCTATGTTCATAGTGTATGTCATAGTTTTGCAGTCAGTTCTTTTAATGTTTTTCTTGCTCTTGATAGCAAGGTGTAAATGTTTTCGCGACTGAAATGGGTTAGTTCTTGTATTTGGTCTATCTCCAGTCCGTCAATGGTGCGTAACCGTAAAATAATTTGTTGGTCGCTTGGCAGTTTGTCAATCAGTTGTATTACTGCGTTGAGGTCACTCGCCGCTTCAATCTGATTTTCGGTGTTGTGGTCTAAAAGCGTCTCAAGGGTTTCGTCATCTGCTGGTGCACTTCTGGACTTGAGACGGTCAAGGCAGTTGTTCCGCACCATCGTTAAAACAAACGGAAGTGGTGGTTTGTCCGGCTCTATGGTGTCACGCTTGTTCCATAGTTCCGCGTACACATCTTGCACGCAGTCACGCGCCTCGTCACGGTTACGGAGTAAGTTGTATGCCAGTGCATACATCTTTCCGCTAAACGGCAAATATATTTGCGTAAACTGCTCGTGCGTCATACTCTGTTTGGATGGCTTTCTATATGTAATACGATTGAAACGTCCAGATCTTACAACCGAACTACATTTTTTAGCAACAAAAAGCGAGCCGAAGCCCGCTTCCTATATAATAATCCTTATTTTTACTTATTTCGTACCACTCAAGATACCGCTTTCTTTGTCCTCGTTATTTATACGTTTCCCATTTTCGCGGCGTTGCGTACCGAAATCGAGGTTGCAATGGAAATTGAGAATGAGCATCTGACGGAAATCCCGCATTTCGGCGTGCTGCGTGTTCGGTGCAAGAGCGGAGAGGTCTTTTGTCTCGATGCTGTAGCCCTTGACGGAGAAGGGATTCATCAGCATCGCACGGAAGCCCCATTTGTCGGCATTGTAACCAAGACCGATATGATGGTAGAACTCGCCGTACTCCAGCGTCTCGCCCCAAAGGTTATTGCTGCGCGTGGTCACTTCGCCGAAAAACTGCCAACCCTTGTACATGCCCATGATACTTGCGCGAACACCCGGATTGAAATGCTTGTGCATGTAGGAATTGCCAAGGCTCACATAGTAATTGGCGAACGGCGCAACGGTGAAGATCAGGCTGTTATTGAGCACGCGCACCTGCACACTCGGAGCCACTTGCAGACGATGAAAACCGCGGTGGTTGGCGTAGGTGCGGACGGCGTATGATTGACCGTCAATCAGCTGCTCAAAGGTCTCATCCATAATCGGTTTGTGGTTTCAGATTGACGTGTTTGGACTGCCAAGAAAGTTGCATCTCATTGGCAACGAACATAACGGGTTTGAGATTCGGATTGCCTTGCCGGATTTGGTATTTGTCTATCTGTTGCGCCACGTCCGACATGGCAGACAGCGAGGGTTGGTAGCCGGAGACATAACCTTTGTATTTCCAGAACACACCTTTTCCGAAGTCATAACTCAGCGTCAGTTGCGGCCGGGCAATCCAGTTCGACTGCTTCTGTCCGGCTTGCTCGATATACGTGTGCATAGCTCCGATACCCACGGCATAGGAGAACTGCTTGACGCGTTGCTGCACTTCCGCAAAAGCGTAGGTCTCGGCAGTGGTCATATTGACCGTGGCATCGGCACTGCCGAGATAGGTATTCTCGACCCATTGCTGGTTGTGGCGTACGCCGACCGTCAGGGCGATGTTCTCCCAATCCTTTTCATAGATAGCTTCGCCGATGAGTGAGTATTTGTTACCGCGTACGCGAGAGGTTACATCGGTCGTGTCTGCAACCGTTGCGCCAAGCGGCGTCTGCTCAAAACGGCGATCGTTACTACTATTGATATACGTACCCACAAGGTCGAAATACAAGTGGTGGTCGTCCGGCAGGTTGTGCTCGTAGTAGATGTCCAACGACGGCGAGATAGACTTGCTGCTTTCGTGGTCGTGGATGGCGAAACTATCCGTGCCCTGATACAGACGCGAATCACGGTTGGTCTTGGAATGCGGCGTAAACTTCATGAAATCGCGCAAGGCAATCTGGAGCATGTTTTTCTCGCCGTTCGTCCAGTTATAGGTCAAACCGATGTTTATCGGATTCATCTTGAAACGTGTCGGTTCGCCCACTTCGCGGTTCTCTATCGTGCCCGTACTGAAATTGTACGTCTCCGAATTTGTGCGCGTCCAATAAACGTCACGCGGCGAGTAGTGCGTCAAGAGGCTGAACGACGATTTGCCGAAGTTCACCTTGCCCGCCAGATGGTACTCGCCCCAACCGGGCATGGTCACGCCGTTAGAAGCGTTGAGCATCAGATTGCCGCCCGTGTCGCGGTGCTTGACGATGTAGTTGATGACCGCCGCTGCTCCGTTAAAGCGCACACCCGGCTGGTCGTGGTACTCGATACGGATGACATCTTTGGGGTTAATCGCCATGACCTCGGAACTGCTTGCCTCGATGCCGTTGATACGCAACTGCACCTCTTGGTTCGCGAGGGTCTTGACTGAGTTTTCCACAGGATTCACAACGATACGCGGAATCTGCAAGTTCTGCAGCAGTGACATGCCGTCGTGCGAGGCTTTGCGTTGCTCCTTGTTGGGGAGCAGAACCTGTTTGTCTACTTTCTGAATGACGTTCTGTGCCTCCACCGTCACTTCGGCTAATTTGAACATGGATGTGTCCATCCGTAAAGTGTCGTTGCTGTTCGTTTGTGCGCCTGTTTGCGCGTTCATTGACACGGCGCAAAACATCGCCGCTGCCAATACGAAAATTCTTGCTTTCATTTTCTTCACTTTTGAGTTGTTAAACGTTTCAAATTTTGCTGCAAAGTTACTACAAAAACCCATTTATATCCAAATTTTACGATTTATATTTGCTTTGCGTAAATTGCTGAAATATAGCGCTTTAACAAAACAAAAATTTATATATAGCCTTTATGGGTTTATATCGTTTACCGACCTCCTTACTTTTTGTCCGTTAATGATCGTTTTATGTGTTCCTTGTCCTTGTTTATACCCTCCCGCTTTTTACTACTCCCAGACCGAGCGATGACCGAGAGAAGAGCGAGAGATGACCGAGAGACAAAAAACGCACAAAATCGCCTTCTCTCTTGCATATTTCAAAAAAAAGCAGTACCTTTGCAGCCGATTACTGACGAAATTTGTAAAAACAAGTGATTTTCGTCAGTAGAAATGGATGGCACTATGATAAATCGAGAATCCTATCTGTCGCAACTCATTAAATTGCGCGATCAAGACCTGATAAAGGTTGTAACAGGTATCCGTCGTTGCGGAAAATCCACATTGCTGATGGCATTCAGGCAGTATTTGTATGCTAATGGCGTACAGAATGATGCTGTGTTGTCTCTCAATTTTGAGGAACGTGAGAGTGCCCGTTTTGCAACATGGGAAGAAGTATATGATTACATCATAGCTCACTTGCCGAACATTCCAAAGCGATATGTATTTTTGGATGAAGTGCAAATCTTACCACATTTCGAGAAACTGGTGGACGCGCTTTATGTCAAGAAAGATGTGGATTTATATATCACCGGTTCGAATGCTTATATGCTCTCCAGCGATTTGAGTACCTTACTTTCCGGACGGTATATCAATATTCATTTGCATCCGTTCTCTTTCGCTGAATACGTTGCCTCTTTTCCCGATGAGCATGATTCCGGCAGGATGTTCCGCCAGTATATGAATACCTCCTGTTTCCCTGAAGCAGTTAACTTATCCCGCACAGCTCCGGAAATGGTCAATGCTTACCTGCAATCAGTTTATGACACAGTGGTGATCAAAGATATTGTCCAAAGGAACAAACTGCGTAAGTTTGATACTTTGCAACGTGTGATCAATTTTCTGTATGACAGTATAGGCAGCGTGGTGTCGCCGAACAATATCGCAGATACGCTTAGCCGTACTTCAGGACAACAGATGTCGCACAATACCGTGTTGAAATATCTTCGTTATTTTACGGAATCGTATCTGATTTATCCTGTGCGTCTGTATAATATCAAAGGCAAACGGTTGTTGGCAAGCAATTACAAGTATTATGTAGTGGATCTCGGTTTTCGCAATCTCCTGCAAACGAATGCTCCGACCATTGATTTAGGGCATAAGTTAGAGAATGTGGTGTATTTTGAGCTACTGAGACGAGGAGGAGAGGTTTATGCAGGCAGAACAGATGCAGGTGAAGTGGATTTTGTGGTTATTAAACACAATGGAGAGCGTGAGTATTACCAAGTAGCTTACACCGTTAATGACGAAAAAACACTAAATCGCGAACTTTCGTCATTAAGAAAGATTAAGGACACGTACCCGAAATATCTTTTGACTACTGACTTTGATCGCGCAAACATTGACGGTATACGTAAAATCAATGTGATAGATTGGCTGTTAGGAAAAGAATAGATAAAACGGCAACTCACAACCGTGAAGCGATTAAGGCACACTTACTCCTTAAAGCCGAGATGACCGAGAGACAAAAACGCACAAAATCGCTTTCTCTCTTGCATATATCAAAAAAAAGTTGTAACTTTGCAGCCGAAAGTTGCAAAGACGATGGAAATACAGCATTTACATAGTATTCAGGAAATATCCAAACAATACATGACCGGCGACTTGCCTGTGTTGGTATTATGCTCGGATACGCAGCAATATCTGTAAGTACATGCGCCCGAATGCTACTATAGCCTATAAACTGGCTTGCGAGTATATTGGAGCCGTGTTTGCAGAGACATGGAGAATTGATACCCCGCCATCCGCTTTAGTACAGATTATGCCGGCACATTGGGCATCTGTGACCGCTTCGCATAGTTCGTCAGCTCCATCTATCGGCTTCAAGAAAATAGAAGGTGTGATAGATATTACGCCGACTACTTTCCGTCAAGTGGAGGCAAATGCGAATACCTTGTACCAGTTGCTAAAAATCGCCCTCTTTGATTTCTGGATTGCCAATGAGGATCGCACGTATAACAATGCGAATTTGCTGTATGATATAGAAAACGAGCGCCTGATATCCATAGACTATGGCGGAATACTGAATAACGTGACCTTTGATTTTCCTTTGTCGCAACTGACAGAAACGGATAGTATTCTTGGGGCGGATATATTTGCTCACATCGTCAAATCTGTATCACTGAGACAGATAGAAAAGGCAGTAGAAGAATTAGAAAAAGATTATTTATTATGTATAAATCGTAGCAAGAAACAAGCGGGTTTATTAGCCGGAATGCCAAAAGAATGGGCTGTTCCTGTTAATAAAACCGAGGCCAAACTAGAAGAATTATTCTCTCCGGAATGGTTGAGAACCACATGGGAGAATTTTGTGGAATGTCTAAAATCGAATAGTAATTATGGAAAATAATCTTCAATACAGCATTATTTACGCAGATATCCGTCCGGAGATTAAAGAGCGGTTAAGTCTGGGCGTTTTGACAATAGAGCAAAACAAGGTGAAGGTGTACTATTCCCAAAAGAAACTGGGGATTGTCAAATTACTTTATACGCCTAAGGAGTATAAGGCTATATCCTCTATTGTCCGCAAAGAGTTGCGCGAGTTGGCGTCAGTTGAAACGCTGAAATATCTTACGCGCTATTCTAACAATCTTATCTCCTTCTCGCCGATACAGAGCATAGACAAATCGCAAGCCAATATCAATGGTGAATGGTTATACAGAAATTATGTCTATGACGCAGCAACGGCGTAAATAACAGAGTATGCAATATTTGATAAAGAGTATATCGGGAATATTTGTTACCAAAATGGATAAGCAAGGGATTCTGTCAGAGATACAAAAGATAGAATTTGGAGGAGCAGATGAGATTTATCGGTATTAAATTTATCGGAAATTATTAGAAAACAATCATCTCCTTTTGGAAACGTTTAAACACGAAATATAACAAGAAAGATGTCATTAGCGAATCAAAATAAAATACAGCAATACAATGCCGCAATAGCGTGTCATGCGCAACCGATATTTGCGAAGTTAGGCTTTTCTTTTAATTTCAACCCGAATGTGCCTGTTTCGAAAGAGGATATGGAACATATGATTGAGATTCTTAAATCCGTATCTAAAAGAAATATTGAGAACAATCCTTTCTTAACAGAACAACAAAAAGAAGAGCAACAACATCAAATTGATGTTCAATTAGAAACAATAAAACAATTGAGCGGAATAGCAAGCGTTTAATTGTATTCGACGCACCGCCAATTGATGACAGAGTAAAGGCAATCTTATTAAGATGAAAACCAACCCGTTATATAAAGGTCTCTTAGATAAATCTATTGCAAGTATGATTTCTGCAATAGAAATATATAACAAACCTGACTTTCAATATCGAGAGGAGACTTTTACGATACTCGCGATTAATGCATGGGAACTGTTATTTAAAGCTCATATATTAAAGTTAAATAATTATAAGACAAGATCCATTTATGAGTTACAACCAGCTACATTGAAGGATGGTTCTTTATCGAAAACAAGAAAAGTCATTGCAAAAAATAGAATAGGTAATCCAAAAACAATTTCAATCCTTATTGCCATCAGTATCTTAGAGTCAAGAAAATTACTACCTAAGAATTTAAGAGATAATGTTGAAGCACTCATTGAATTAAGAGATAATGCTGTTCATTTTTACAACATGAATCCAATTGCTCGTCCAATTCAAGAGTTAGGATTTGCTTGTATTAGAAATTATATAGCGATATTGAAGGCATGGAGTGTCCCGATTGATTTACACCAATATAACCTGTTTCTAATGCCTTTAGCGTATATAGATGAAAAGAAATTTGTAGAATCAGCCTTAACAGATGAGCAAGGTCGTTATATACAATTATTACAAGAAAAACTTAAACATAAGGATAAAGACGGCGATTATGATATTGCTATATCTATTGAATTAGATTTCAAAAAGGGAAATTCTATTGAGGCAATAGGAATGAAATTTGATCCCAACGGAGTTTCTATAACGCTTTCAGAGGAAGAGAGGAAGAGCCGTTATCCTCATACTTATAAGGAAATAGTAGAAAAATGTAAAGAACGCTATTCGGATTTTAAGTGTGGCACAAAGTTTAATGAAATAATGAAGGAAATAAAAAAGAATGATAAGCTGGCATATAATAGGAAATTATATCCAAATAATCCTAAAAGTCAAATTGCTACATTTTATAATGCTGGAATAATGCATGAATTAGACAATCATTACACGCGTAAGTAAATATCATTAGATGAAATAAAGCGCAAAGCGTTGCGCAGTAAAATAAACATATTAACATAGCATTACTATTTTTCGCGTTCGAAAAGAAAAAGCCTACGAAACTGTTTTCTTAACGAAACGGATAATGCTTCACGGATGACCTAATTATCAGGACTTCCGAACTATACTCTAATAGTTCACACTTTTGGTGTGGGCTTCTAAGAGTATAGGCGGCGGTTCTTCGTAGGCTCCTCCGTGAACGCGAATAGAGGTTCACACCTTTTTATGTCCTTTTGTGATTGATAGTTATGCAAAAACAACTATCAGTCAATGGGAAAGAATAGCAAACTACGTGCCGCAGATAAGGCACAAAATGATGAGTTCTATACACAATATGCAGATATCCAAATGGAAGTTAATGCGTATTTAGAGTATAACCCCGATGTGTTTCGGGGAAAAACTATTCTATTACCTTGTGATGATCCTGAATGGAGTAATTTTACGCGTTTCTTTGCTGAGAACTTTGAGTTTTTCGGTTTAAAGAAATTAATTAGCACCTCTTTCGCTGTCGAAAGTAAGAATAGCAAATGGTATGAACCTACGCTATTTGAAACGGAAGCGCCCAATTACGATGCGACGAAGACCAGAACTCATGGTAAAATCTTTGTCCTTGATAGAGATATAAACAATAGTGGTCGTATTGACTTAGATGACTTGCAATGGGAGTATTTGCACGGCGATGGAGATTTTCGCTCAAAAGAGGTTTGCGCTCTACGTGACGAAGCCGATGTAATTATTACTAATCCTCCTTTTTCATTATTTCGTGAATTTGTGGCATGGATAATGGAGGCTAACAAACAATTCCTAATTATTGGAAACCAAAATGCTTTAACATACAAAGAAATATTTCCACTGATTAAAGCGAATAGAATGTGGACGGGTTGTCGTTTTAATCGCAGGGTAAATGGAGACAATATGACATTTATGGTTCCGGATGACTATCCGATGAAAGGCACAGAATTATATGTAGAGGATGGTAAAAAATATATCAGTGTTGCAGGAACTGGATGGTTCACAAATATAGATCACGGTAGGCGACACCAACCTTTGCAATTAATGACAATGTCTGACAATATCAAATATAGCAAACATAAAGAAGTCAAAGATATTGGATATGTTAAATACGATAATTACGAT
Source organism: uncultured Bacteroidales bacterium (assembly GCA_900319995.1). Lineage (GTDB taxonomy): Bacteria > Bacteroidota > Bacteroidia > Bacteroidales > Paludibacteraceae > Colicola. Next base: position 5,377 of record ONQO01000083.1, on the reverse strand, counting down.
GCCCTTGAAGTACCGTTTTCAGATGCTATACCAAGTGATTACACCGAGCCTATGGGAGTTCCAATATCTTTTATGAGTAAGTTCTGTCCGGAGCAATTTGAGATTATTGATGGCATAGGAAGGTACAGCGTGCTCGATAATGAACGCACTAAAAAAGAGGGGAAGTATTTGTCTATGGTAGATGGTCAACCCAAATTTTTTAGAATAATCATCCGCAAAAAACAATAATATTATGAATACATCATTACGTACTGATTTGACTATTCGCGATATTTGCGAAGGATTTGTTTATAATGAGTTAGAGGGGAAAGGTCTCTTTGGACTTAATGGTAAACTGACTATCCAGCCGGAGTATCAACGAAACTATATCTATGCTGATGGCAAGAAAGATGTAGCGGTTATTGAATCGCTACTCAAAGGTTATCCTATCGGCGTGCTTTATTTTAACAAAGTAGGAACAGATCGATATGAGGTATTGGACGGACAACAACGCATTACATCGTTCGGGCGCTACGTGACTAACAAATTTGCGGTCAAGTGGAATGGGATACCGCGTAATTTTGACGGTTTAGCAGAAGATCTGCGGGATAAGATACTCAACACGAAGCTGCTTGTTTATATTTGCGATGGAACAGAGAGCGAAATCCGTGAATGGTTTGAGACCATCAACATTGCCGGAGTTCCGCTTAATGAACAAGAGATATGGAATGCTGTGTTTAGTGGCCCGTTTGTCACAGAAGCCAAACGTGAATTCTCTAACTCACAAAATGCCAACATGCAAAAATGGTCAGCTTTCATCCGCGGTAAAGTAAATCGACAGGACTATTTGCACACAGCTCTTTCTTGGGTAGCAAAAGGAGAGCAAAATATCAAAGTCTATATGTCTGCACATCGACAGGATAACAATATCAATGAATTGCGCAATTACTTTAACAGCGTAATAGACTGGATTGATTCTGTCTTTATGAATATAGAAAGTGAAATGCAAGGTCTGCCGTGGGGAGAACTCTATGAGAAATATCACAACACTCCATATGACCGTGACGATGTAGCAAAGAAACAGCAAGAACTTTATGCCGATTCAGCTGTCAAGTGCAGAAAGGGTGTGTTTGAGTATATTTTAGGCGGTTGTCAATTACCACGTCTATTGGAAATTCGATATTTTGAAGATTCAGTCAAGAAAGCAAAATACGCGCAACAAACAATAGAGGCTCAAGCAAAAGGCGTTTCCAATTGTCCGCTTTGTGCATTGGGCAAGGACAATAACCGCACACGTATTTGGAAACTCGCGGAAATGGATGCGGATCATGTGACGGCTTGGTCGAAAGGCGGAGCTACTGATATATCAAACTGCCAGATGCTCTGCCAAACGCACAATCGTGCAAAAGGGAATAAATAATCAACTCTTAGTATACAGCAAGCAAGTGGCAGAAATGTCACTTGCTTTCGTTATAGGTATCTTAATAATCGTACATTTTGCACGGGGAGCCTAAGAGGTGCCTAAGATCAGCGTAAGGTCTGCTGAAAATCGGAGCAAGTACAGCCACTTGAAACGAAGTTGAAATCTTAATAATCGTACATTTTCTTCAGGCGAATAAGTAGGCTTTGCATAGCACTTGCCTCCGATGTTACTCCGATATTACTTCGACTTGCCTCCGATAACTATTCCATAATTTGCTGAATATAAGGCATGTGTGAAAATATTATAAATCGGTCTTAAGATTTGCATATCTTAATAATCGGAAACTTTATATTGATCATTCCTAAATTATTGATATAGAGCATGTTCGTAGGAGAAAAGTTTATATATGGGCGTTTTGCTTTGCATAATTCGTGAAAATGTAGTATCTTTGCAAAAAATTTCGAGCAAGAAGATGAAAAGCAAGTTCTTAATATGGACAATAGGGGCGATGGCTCTTTGCCTCATGAGTGCGTGCGCAAACGGAGACGTGCAGCGTGTGCAGAAAGCGGAAGAGCTGCTTACCGTGAATAGGGATTCGGCAATGGCGATATTGCGCGAAGTGGTACGTCCTGACCAGTTGCCGGAAGAATCGAAAGCCCTGTATTGGTTCTGCGTTGCAGACATACGCGCCAACACCATGCAATCGCTATCCGAAGACTCCATGATCTGTTGGGCGGCGCAGTATTTCCGCGGCAGGTGGCTGCACGACGGAGCGTACGAGGATTATATGATGAAAGCTGCGTATATCTGCTGAACTTGCCATGCGCGATTATGATTATGAGCACGTGCGCGACTACACGGAAGCACTCGTTCGTCTTGGTGACGAGAAAGCAATCCATCTGGATGAAGTGGCGCGTGTCTATAACGGCATGGCAATTACGTATTTCTATTTGGGCAAATACGACAAGATGGAAGAGTGCTTTGAGAAAGCGATTGCGCATACTTCGGATTCCGCATTTATTGTCAATGTGGTACGTCGGAATTATGCCGATCTGTTAGGAGAAATCGGGCAGACCGATCGCGCAATACACATGCATGAAGAATTGGCTGCTATCTATCGGAAAGGGGAGAGTTGGCTATTGGTGGAAAGCCTTTATTCTTTGTCGCGTTTGTGGCTCAACAAGGGCGATAAACAGCGTGCAGACAGATATATGCGAGAGGCGGAAGAACTGTTTGAAAACTACCGTGCAACTATTTCTTCGCCGTCCGCAGAAGCCGGGCTGTTGGCTCATCGGCAAGTGCTGAACTATGCGCTGCACGGCAACTATCAGATGATGCCTTTAGCCACGTATAACAACCAATGGCAGGAAAATGATTATATCCGTTACCGTGTGGCAGAAGCCAAAGAGCGTTCTGTGAGTGACTTGCGCGAACAAGTGTTGCGGCAGAAGTTGGCAAAGCAGCGGCAAACGATACTCATTGTTGGTCTTGTATGCGCAGTCTTAGGATTGTGTCTGTTGTCCGTCTATCTGTATCGCCGCCGTCAAAGGTTGCTTTTGGAGAAAGAGGAAGAAATTGAGACCCTGCGAAACATGTTGGCTTCCGCTGATAAATCGGACGACCGGTTTAGAACCTGTGCGCAAACTGATGTTGCAGCAATTGGGTGTCATCAAAACGATTGCCGGAACACCCACCGAAGCCAACCAACAACTGCTTGCGCGTCTCATGGCATTGAATGAGGAAACCGCCAATGCCCTCATTGATTGGCCAAGCATTTACCAAACTATAGATTTGGTCTATGACGGCTTCTACACACGTCTTAGGGACAAATACAAAGATGTGTTGAACGAGAAGGAATTGCAACTCTGTTGTTTGCTCAAAGCTGATTTCTCCACCAAGGAGATCAACATGCTCACTCGTCAAAGTCTCCAAACCATCTACCAGCGCAAGACCCAAGTCCGTCAGAAACTCAATCTCCCCGAAGCCGAGGACATCACAATGGCGATAATCTAATTAGAACAACGCTCACAAAGGGCGTTGTTCTTGTATATCTCTTTCACTCGTGCACTCTCAACCACACAAAGATACAATAATTCGTCTTAGCCACGAGGGCACGATTAACTACGTTTTTCATAATTACCAATCTAAATTATAATATATGCCGATAGAGTGCATGAAACATTTCTCTTCGGTCAGTTCGATTTTGCCTTTCTTCTTCGTGATGTTGATATCCCGGTCGTACCCGTAGGAGAAACGATAGAAGAAATCGAGGCTGCTGAGTCTGGTGAGGCGCCATTTGACACCGGCTTGCGTGTGGATGTCGGTAATGAACTGCCGTCCGTCTTTCTGCTGATATTCAGGCGCATTGAGGGTGTTGATGAGTTCGAGCCATAGATAGGGTTTGACGGGTTTGCCGGGGATGATAAACTCCGTGCCTATCTTACTACGCAGCAACACATTATATTTGTTTTTCTCCATAAGGTTTACGCTGTCCGTACGCATATCCAGTTGCAGTCGCTCACGGAGGTAGATCTTCGCGTAGCGAAAGGTGTAGGAACCCGTAGCGGAGAAGAACAGACGGTGTCGAATCCACTCGTTCGGGTCGGCTTTCTTGGTTGCTGACCATGTGCTGTCCGCCCCGATGATGCGCAAGGTATAACCTACGTCCAGCTTGAGGTAGTCGATAGGTTTGTAACCGAAATCGATGGTGGTGTAGGACTTGCGGAAATGGGGTCCGACGGCGGAGTTATAGAGGTCAAAACGCAGATCTTCCGAGACCCCCAACCGGAGACCGTTCCGCCATTTCTTGTTGAACTCCGCTCCGAACCGCAGTTGTGCCGCATGCATCTCTGTGGCTGTCTCGGAGGCGTACGACCAGGCGTGCGCTTGGGCGGAATACAGAATACAGAGTACAGAACACAGACCTGTAATGAATGACTTTCTCATTTGAATTTCGTTATTTGGTCAATACTATTGGTTGTTTTGCCGTGCTCGAGCGGGTACGTCATCTTGATATACGCCACGTCTCGTAGGAAATCAATGTGCCCGATCTCGATATCTACCACTTCGAGCCCCGTACGCTCTTGTAGGTCGGCGATGAGTGCTGCGCGGTTCTCAGGCTTGATATTTTCGATTTTCTCATAGAGAATGATCTTCGTGGAAAGCCTTTTGCGTCCGTTCCATAACTCAAAGAACCATGCGAGAGCCAGCATCATGAGGTTTGCCAAAAGCAACAAATACCATGCCAATCCGTCTGCTTTCAACGGCAATGATGAGGAACATATAGTTCATCTCGCGAATAGGCACCGTCTCTGTGCGGTACCGGATCATACCGAAGATAGCGAACAGACCGAGCACGAAGCCCGTCTGGATGTCGAGAATCTGCATGAGCCAGAGCAAAAGGAACATGCCGGAGGAGAAGAGCATGAATTGCACATAGTAATCGCGGCGACGGCTGTAGCGGTAGTAGATGCCGTAGATGAGGATCCACGAAACCAGCAGGTTAAAGAGGAACATGAGCGGCATCGTAATCAGGTTCTCGCTGACACCGAGCCATTCTGCCAAAGAGTGCATCAGATACGAGATACTGTCTTCTGCGCCAAAACGGGCAGCGATACTTGGATCATTCTCCAAAAACTCCAACGTGGGGTTGGCTAAATCTACTTGAGATAACATATAATAGGCCCCCTCCAACTCCCCCTAAAGGGGGAGAGACCAATCGGGGCATCGGGTCTGTTTAGTTATTATGTAACATTTTTTCTATTAAGCGGATCTTCTTCTTGAAGCGGTTCTTCTTCAAATCGGGAGTAGTAAGAGCTGTGCCGATACAATATTTACTGATTTTCAACGGTTTAAGCCGTTGTGACAACATGATTTGTGTCATTTGAGAGGGCACGTTTCCGTCCCGTTTTAACTCAATGATCACCAGATCGGGAAAGGTCTTGCTTTCTCCGCTGACGATGTTCTGCCACCAGT
>ONQO01000116.1 GCA_900319995.1 uncultured Bacteroidales bacterium | reverse complement strand
CAAGCGTATCCTCATGGCAGCCAAATACCTCAAAGCGCAAGCCACCCAATCGACCAACCCTGCGCTTCCGTCGGACTACATGCCCACACCCGAAGACCTTGCTACGCTCCAGTACTGGCAATCCCGCTTCAAAGCCCAACTCCAAAAGCCCGAACCCGAAGCACCCATCGATCCCGACACCGGCCGCCACAAGACCTACTACCGCTTCGATGCCTTCATCCGCACCTGCCTTTTGCGAGAGATGCCATGACTTATGCCTATTTCTGCCGAAATCACATACAATCCGCAGAAAAATTTGCATATCTCAAAAAAAAGTAGTACCTTTGCACTCGATTTGGAATTATGGCTAAAAAGAACGAAATAGCAAAAGCTGATTCAGCTCATTTACAGCCGTTGGAGAACATCGAAAATCTCATCCACGTCATCCGTGGCAAGCAGGTTATGCTTGATCGTGATTTGGCGCGGTTGTATGGTGTAGAGGCTCGTGCTCTAAACCAAGCGGTTAAGCGTAATATGGAGCGCTTTCCGGAGGACTTTATGTTCCAACTCTCTAAAGAGGAGTTCGAAAACTTGAGGTCACAAATTGTTACCTCAAGTGAGGAAGAAATCTTGAAATCACAAAATGTGATATCAAGTTGGGGCGGTATTCGAAAGTGGCCTTATGTCTTTACAGAAAACGGGGTAGCCATGCTTAGTTCCGTTCTTCGGTCTCAACAAGCAATTAGCATCAACATCCAAATCATGCGTGCGTTCAATGCTATGCGCCATTTTATTGCATCTAATGCGCAGGTGTTCCAGCGTGTAGAGAATATAGAAAAGAACATATTGGCATTAAATGCCTCTAAAGTTGACACCGACAAAAAACTGGAGGAGGTCTTTCGCCGCTTGGACGATGGTAATGCTACACCTAAGCAAGCCGTTTTCTATGATGGTCAAATCTTTGATGCTTATAAATTCGTCAACGAACGTATCCGCGAAGCCAAGAAACGCATTGTGCTGATTGACAATTATGTAGATGAAACGGTCTTAGCGATGTTAGATAAGCGTGGGAAGAATGTAACGGCTAAGGTATATACCAGAAACATATCACGCCAGTTGTCGCTTGACTTTGAGAAGCACAACGCACAATACACACCTATTGAGGTGGAGCAGTTTGACCGTGCGCACGATCGGTTTTTGTGTATCGATGATACCGTGTACCTTATTGGAGCCTCAATCAAAGATCTTGGCAAGAAGTGGTTCGGCTTTGTCAAACTGGAGCAAACCACAGACGAATTATTGAGTAAAATGTAATAATAACCGTCCACTCTCCAAGACGCTAAACCGAAGAAATGTATCGGCCAAGCTTGACCGATTAAAAAATATCAAATCAACCAACACACCGCCTATGGCATAAAACAACAGACAAACAACATACATAAATAATAAAGCATTCAGCTAAGACTTGGATTATCGAAAACTGGACACTTTCGAATAATTCTATTACCAAGAATAAGGCTTTTGAGTGCTCATGCGTAAGCGTGAGCCTTGTTCAGTAGATATTTGGTAATAGAAGGTAGTCCAGATTTCCTCGATAATCCAGATTGAAGCTAGCAAGCCTCACGTTTTTGCATGCAAACAACTTTACAAATCATCAATATTATGGAACAAGATTTTTTCAAAGAAACCGCTGATCTCTATTGTGCACGGTTTCATCACCTTGCCGAAATCGGCATTGTAAAAGAGATGTCCTTTGACATCGACAGTAAGAACTTTGAGGACAAGTATCGCGACCATGACATCCGGGACGCAGAGCCGTTCAAACAGATGTTTACGCAGCTTGCCGAAGTAGATGAATCGCCTTGCTTGTATAGATGGGAAATCACCTCACCATATAATGCTGATACTATCAAAGAGGCTGTTGCCAAACTTCTCAAGTACACGCCGCGTATTCTCAAAAAAGCGAAGACCACAAACAACACGCTGTATGTCGGCAAAGTGCAATCTCATATCGTTGGGCGTGTCATTCAGCATTTAGGCTACCATCTTAACCAAGCCTCGCATGGCTTGCAACTCAACGACTGGGCAAAGCCAATGAATCTGACATTCAAGTTGCATATTATTGTTCTGCCTCACGATGTAATTCCTGTAGAGGAAATTTTTGAGACAGAGCTCGCCCATAAATACGAACCGTTAATCGGAATACATTAACAATTTAATAACAAATCAATATGAAAACAAAATTAACAATTTCGTGCATTCTTCTCAGCGCAACGCTTATGGCACAAGTAAGTAACCTACCGACAGTCCTTAATATAAGCGAGGAGACTGTGGCAAATAAAAGAGATGCTTTTGGAATAGTTCCAACTTCTCTGTCTTTTGATGGTTCTAATCGCGTATATATACGTTTGGATGAAGACAATATCGGTATATACAGCAATACTTTCTCACCGGTTAAGCAATTTATAATTACTCCGACTTATAGTAGCGTTATTTCGGAAACACAAGAGATTGCCAATGAGTATGCTACATTTCGATTTTCGGGGAGCAAAGATCCCCGTCAAGATATTCCGTCTACATGGACAGATGAAGATGTAAAGAACTTTTTAGATACCGTCTCTTCATATCCTTTCGAGGGTAGTATTACCATTCTATCATATAGACCACATCCGGAAGGAGGAACAATGTTTGTGCCTGATATGGATAATGATAATTACTATGAGTTTGAGAAATTTGGTAAAGAGTATCCCAAAAACTACTATCTACGTCAGGAAAACACTATATATATGTGTTATGATGCTTATTACCAAATGGCTTATACTTATACTGACAATTGGATAGAAGGAGAAGAAACGAAAACAGTGTTAGAAGGAGGAATAAGTTATCGTAACTATGATAATGACATTACCGATGCTTCTTATGTCTGGCTTATTACCCAAACACTTTTCAACGAGGATGCCAACTATGAGTATCTACATTTCCCTATATCATCATATACAGCGCGAGAACCATACGGACCAATGTGTGAGAATTGTCCAAATTACAGAGAAAAATACGGGACATATACAAGTTTTAATGTAATGTCTGAAGATGGAACGATTCTGCAAACCGTATCGTTCCCGAATGGCTTCAAAATGGTCCGATATATAAATGCTGAAATAATTAAACTTTCAAATGAACATTACATCATCTGCACAGGCGAAATGGGAGAAAATACAACTATGCTTGTCTATAAAATTAACCGCACGAATAGCGGAGCTGCCGTTCAGCAAGTTTCTGAGCCGCAGAAAATCAGCGGAGCATACAAATTTCTCAACAATGGTCATGTCTATATCAAAAATGCAGACACAACTTACACCCTTACAGGTCAAGAGGTAAAATAACCCTTTCGATCTCTCGATAACCCGATAACTCGAACTATCGGAACTCCAGTCTGCTTGACCGCCAAGCAGGCTGGCTCTTTCTTCGTCCATTACGTCGGAATTTAATTCCGATATCGGCTCTGCCGACCTCTGTCCGCGGTGTCCTGTGTTCGGCACCTCCGTTGCCGAAGTTTCGCCCTTGGTGTCCTGTGTCCGCGAGTTTCACGAGCGGATTTCCCATCCGATGCTCATCATCAGCGCTTCGAGGGTATCTCGGAGATGGTTCGTCTGCGTCGCATGGACCTGAGCAGACTAACCCAAGACCAGATGGACTTTCTTGCACAACGGAACAACCCGCGTGGTAAGAAGACGATGAAATCCTATTATTGGTACATCTGTGGTCGTGAGTACGACGCTCAGCACCCGCGTCCTTAACGGAAGGAGGTAGGCTATGAAAGCAAGTATTCAGCTCATCACAGCGGCTGTGCTTTCTATCGGCGGATTAGTGCTCTTGTTCTGCGGGGCGTTTATTGCTCCGCAGGGCGAGATCCACGAAAGCCTGTTGGTCGGCTTATGCGCGTGAATGGACGAGACATCGCAACGCTCGAAAATGCGGACTACATCATACCAGTAGGAACTTATCCGGTCTCGGTCACATTCTCACCGCGCTTCAAGCGAATGCTGCCACTTATCGGGAACGTGCCCGGACGCAGCGGAATACGCATCCACAGAGGTACAAAGCCGGAACACAGCAAGGGCTGTATCTTGGTAAATGCCGCCATGGAGCAAGAACTTACCGCGAAATGGCTTGCGCTGCAAGCAAGTAATGAACCTATTAAAATCACGATTGAAAATGAAAACTGAAAGCGAAGAAAAAGACTGGGTGAAAGTTCTGTACGAAGTCATCCTTAAAATCCTCACGTTGGGTTTCTACCACGTAGAAAAACATCGTAAGAACTAACAACAGAAGGCGGCAGCAATGCCGCTTTCTTTGTGTCCGGATACAATCCGAACGAAATGGACGGAGAGAAAAACACTACACGCCGCATGGGCTACATCCGCATTGAGACCGAGCGGGCAGACCGCTGGCGTTTGTAGCCTCATTGGATGTGATACAAAGACAGGGGGCGATACGAGATAATAACGTCCTCACGCAGAGGGAGGACAGCGAAGGACTAATCTGCCTATGTCCGAGCCCACACACTACAAGCAGAAACAAGAAAAAAGCGGCGATACCATCGCCGAAAACAAACATAGAAAAGAAGAGAAACAAAAAAACGATTTTTTCTTTCCCACAAAAAATTTTCGCGAAGCGAGAAAAAAAAGGATGGGGTCGGCTTACCGCTTGCATCGCCGGACATGCTATACAAAGAAAGAACCCCTGAGACGAATCTCAGAGGTTCTCAAAGTGGCGGCTACCTACTCTCCCACAACGCAGTGCAGTACCATCGGCGATGCTGAGCTTAACGACCCTGTTCGGAATGGGAAGGGGTGGGACCTCAGCGCTATAACCACCTTAATTTAATCGTGAGCGATTAAATAATGAATAATTAATAATGAATAATTAATATCTCCATTACAACCGCTAAGGGGTTGACAATTGACGAAGTAAAAGACTCCACGAACATCGAGCAATTAAGCTCGAGTTTTAGAAACTTTTTATAGAAAAAGATTCGGGCAATTAGTACTGCTCGGCTTTATGTCACCATTGTACACCTGCAGCCTATCAACGTTGTCGTCTACAACGACCCTCAATGGAAATCTAATCTTGGAGCTAGCTTCGCGCTTAGATGCTTTCAGCGCTTATCTACACCGAACGCTGCTACTCGGCAGTGCCCCTGGCGGGACAACCGATGCACAGGAGGTTCGTCCAACACGGTCCTCTCGTACTAGTGTCAGACCTCCGCAAATTTCCTACGCCCACAATAGATAGAGACCGAACTGTCTCACGACGTTCTGAACCCAGCTCGCGTGCCGCTTTAATGGGCGAACAGCCCAACCCTTGGAACCTTCTCCAGCCCCAGGATGCGACGAGCCGACATCGAGGTGCCAAACCATTCCGTCGATATGAGCTCTTGGGAATGATCAGCCTGTTATCCCCGGAGTACCTTTTATCCTTTGAGCGATGGCCCTTCCATACGGAACCACCGGATCACTATGCCCTAGTTTCCTACCTGGTCGACTTGTTAGTCTCTCAGTCAAGCGCGCTTATACCATTACACTCTACTGACGGTTACCAATCGTCATGAACGCACCTTTGGAAGCCTCCGTTACTCTTTTGGAGGCGACCACCCCAGTCAAACTACCCACCATGCAGTGTCCCCGCCCTGCGGGTTAGAACCCAAATAACCAAAGGGTCGTATTTCAACAGCGACTCCACAAATACTAGCGTACCTGCTTCATAGTCTCCGACCTATCCTACACATCAATTACCCAGATTCAATGCAAAGCTGCAGTAAAGGTTCACGGGGTCTTTTCGTCCCATTGCGGGGAATCGGCATCTTCACCGATACTACAATTTCACCGAGCTCACAGCCGAGACAGTGCTCGGATCGTTACACCATTCGTGCAGGTCGGAACTTACCCGACAAGGAATTTCGCTACCTTAGGACCGTTATAGTTACGGCCGCCGTTTACTGGGGCTTCAATTCAAT
>ONQO01000052.1 GCA_900319995.1 uncultured Bacteroidales bacterium | reverse complement strand
AAACTAAAATTGAAAATGAGCCCGGTACAATACCGAACTCACTTTCAAAATCAAGTCAAATAGATTTAATAATCCGTCCAACTTTTTGGGGTCACCTCAAATTAATTGGCACACTCTTTTTTTATACTGTCCATAACTGTCTTTCAGACATTCACCAGATCGCCGTTGATGAACTGGTTGTAAGCTGTCATGTCAATCAGACCGTGACCGCTCAGATTGAAAAGAATAACTTTCTCTTCGCCGCTTTCTTTGCATTTCATGGCTTCGCGGATGGTAGCGGCGATAGCGTGACAGCTCTCAGGAGCAGGAATGATGCCCTCCGTCCGGGCAAACAGCATACCCGCATCGAAGGACTCTAACTGCGGAATATCCACCGCACGCATGAGACCGTCCTTAAGCAGTTGGCTGACTATTGGTCCTGCGCCGTGGTAACGCAAACCACCGGCATGAATATTGGCGGGTTTGAACGTATGGCCGAGTGTGAACATCGGGATTAACGGCGTGTAACCGGCACTGTCGCCAAAGTCATATTCGAACTTTCCCTTCGTCAGTTTGGGACAACTATTCGGCTCCGCGGCAATGAAATCAATCTTCTTTTCACTTCCGCTCTTCAACTGGTGACGCATGAACGGAAATGCCAGACCGCCGAAGTTACTTCCGCCGCCGAAACAAGCGATTATCGTATCCGGATACTCGCCCGCTTTCTCCATCTGCTTCTCTGCCTCCAAACCGATAATAGTCTGATGAAGAGACACATGGCTCATCACCGAACCGAGCGTATATTTGCAGTTGGGAGTAGTAGTCGCCAATTCTACAGCTTCAGAGATTGCCGTGCCTAATGAACCCGGATGGTTTGGCTCGGCGGTAATGATGTCTTTACCTGCACGTGTGGACATGGAAGGAGATCCCTCTACTGTCGCGCCGAACGTACGCATGATAAAACTGCGATATGGCTTCTGCTGCATAGAAATCTTTACCTGATAAACTGCGCATTCCAAACCGAAGGTCTTCGCCGCATAACTCAACGCGGCGCCCCATTGACCCGCTCCTGTCTCGGTCGTCACATTGGTTGTTCCCTCCTGCTTGCAATAATAGCATTGAGGAATAGCCGAATTGACTTTGTGGGAACCGAGAGGATTAACGCTTTCGTTCTTGAAATAGATATGCGCGGGCGTGCCTAATGCTTCTTCAAGCGCATACGCGCGAACCAAAGGAGTGGAACGGTAGTATTTGTAGCGTTCAAACACCTCTTCGGGAATATCTATCCATACGTGTTCCTGATCCAACTCCTGTTTGGCGCACTCGGCGGCAAAGATATGCGCCAAGTCGTCTGCTTTCAGCGGTTCTTTCGTCACGGGATTAAGAAGAGGCATCGGCTTGTTCTCCATCTCTGCCTGAATGTTGTACCATTGGCGGGGCAACTCGTCCTCTGCCAATAAAAATCGTTTTGGTCTGTTCATAATAGTGAGTCTTTGTCTTTTTTTTATAAAATCGCTGCAAAATTAGTAAAAAATTTTAATATGTGCAAAAAAAAGTGTAACTTTGCCACGATTTTTGAAAAATAGTTGACATTTATATGAAACGAAGAAGAAAAATCACGCTTATCGTACTTGGTGTAATCGTTGTTGTTCTGGCTATTGCTATCGCCTGCGCGGACATCATCGTCTCGCGCATTGTGCTGAGCAAAGTGAACCAAGCGCTCGCGGAACTGCCTGGATGTGAAGCCCGATGCGGAAAGATACAGGTCCGCCTGTTCAGCGGAACAGCGGAAGTGGACAGCCTGTGCTTGCTTTACCACGGAGAACCGGTTAGCAAACACGACTCGGTCGGCCCGGGCATCGAACTGCTTGTGGAAAGGCTGGAAGTGGGACATGTTTTCTATTCTATGCTCCTCAAAAAGAACTTGCTGGTCAGCAACATCCGCATTGTAAACCCCGAAGTGGAAGTGTGGTGGGATGACAAAAACCCAAAAGCATGCTTCCCGAAACTCCGAGATCCGGAATTGGAGCATGCAGACAGGTGGCTGGAGAAAGCAGAAATTAACAAGTTCGGCATCAATAATGCACGAATCCGCCTTCACAGCCTTCGCACGAAACTGGACGTGGACGTGGACAGTTGCTCAGTCACGGCGCATGACCTTATGTACGACTCGGTTTTCACGTATTGCGACTCACTGTATGATCTCTCAATCGCTCATGCCGATGTGTTGCTGCCGGACGGACGCTTGAGAATACAAACAAGCGGCATTGAGCAAAGCGACCAGGGAGAACTGGTTCTCGGGCCGACACGCATCGCACACACCATGTCGCGCAAGAAACTGGCAGACTTAGTCAAGAAACCGGCATTATGGTTCGACCTGCAGATCGAGAGTCTCGCCACTTCGCCTTTCAACCCTATCCGCAAAGCGATCGCCAAAGACTACACACTGGACAACATTAAAATTGTCCTCAAAAAGGCTGACCTCTATCGGGACAAACGTTACCCGCCTGTCAAGCCCTATCGGATGCCACAACAGGCACTCGCTGCCATTCCGGCTAAATTCCGTATCGGGCACGCAGACGCGGATATCAAACAGTTGGACATCGCCATTACCCGCACAGCATCCACTTGTAGCGAATTGCACATACATAATTTCCACGGCACATTGGATAACATCACCAACCGCAACAACGCGACCACACGTTTCCGATGCTCCATGCCGGTGGAAAAAGGGAAAGCAGACGCGGACGTAAGCTTTACCATGAATAAAAACTGTGATTTCAAAGCCAAACTGCATGTCGCTAACTCGGATGCCGCTTTCTTAAATCCATTCCTCAGACCGCTTACCGGCATCACTTGCTCTGCCAAAGTGGACACCTTGGATGCACAATATACCGGCGATGCAGTAAAAGCGACCGGAACGTACCGTATGTTATACCACGGACTGAACATTCAGGTACACAAAGAGGACGACGTCCCGCTCAAGATTGTCACACAACACGCTCGAACCATTACCACACTCGCCAACTCTCTGCTCACCAAAAGCAATCCTTCGTCCGTGGACATTCACCCGCGCGAATATAAAGTGGAATGGAAAAGAGACGAATGGAAACCTTTTTCCGCCTATCTCTTTGGACCATGTATTGATGGCACAAAAAAGACCTTATTACCCGGTCTGAACGTCCATATGCAAACTCGAAAATAAAAAAAATGCACTAAAAAGTAAAATAATTGCCCGAAAATTTGGTCATGTCAAAAAAATGTTGTACCTTTGCACGCTTTTTTGCGGATTAGGCTCGAATAAGTTATTGTAGAAATGAAAGGCCAGCAGTTTAGAGTTGAAGCTGGCAAAAAACTGTTCATCAATCGTATGAACGAACTCGAGAAAGGCGCAACCGTTGAGTTTGAAAACGTTTTGCTCCTTGACAACGAGGGTAAAGTAAAAGTTGGCGCTCCTTATGTAAAAGGCGCTAAAGTGGTTTGTGAAGTACTTGACAACGAGTGCCGCGGCGAAAAAATCCGCGTTTTCCACAAAAAACGTCGCAAAGGCTATCGCAAACTCAATGGTCATCGTCAGGATTTGACCAATGTTGTAGTTAAAGAAATTGTTATTGCTTAAAAAGAAAGGACAACCAGTATGGCTCACAAGAAAGGTGTCGGTAGTTCGAAGAACGGCCGTGAATCAGAAAGCAAACGTCTTGGCGTGAAGATCTTTGGTGGTCAATTCGCAAAGGCAGGTAACATTATCGTACGTCAGCGTGGTACCGTGCACAACCCGGGTGAAAACATGGGTATGGGTTCAGACCACACTTTGTTCGCGCTCTGCGACGGAATCGTTTTGTTCCGCAAGAAACGTGACAACAAGTCGTACGTCTCCATTCAACCGGTGGCTCAGGAAGCTTAATCGGCGCGGAGACAATCCCAAATCTCCTACCGAGGCTTCGGCTCAGGTGGGAGATTTTTATTTGATAATCCATCCGCCTAGTTTGGCGGATTAACAAAATACTTTTATGCTTACATTAAAACAAATTTATGACGATAAAGCCCGTGTCATCGCCGGGCTGGAAAAGAAACATTTTGCCGGAGCGGCAGAGGCTATTGACGAAGTGCTCCGCTTGGATGCCGAGCGCAAATCCGCGCAGCAGGCGAAAGACGCAGCCGCAGCCGAAATGAACAAAATCAGCAAATCCATCGGTGCTCTCATGGCGCAAGGAAAACGTGAAGAAGCAGAAGCTGCCAAGGCGCAGACTGGTGCCCTCAAAGCGCAGATTGCCGAGTATGACGTAAAAATGTCCGAGGCGGAAGAGGCACAGACCAAACTCCTCCTCACCATCCCTAACATCCCCTATGACATCGTACCCGAAGGAGCTTCCGCAGAGGATAACCTCGCGGTCACCATCGGTAACTGGCCCAACCAGCCGATGATTGATGCCATCGCCAAAGACGGCGCAGTTGCCCTCCGCGATTGGGACAGTGCTACCGACGAGAAGATAGCAGAGGAGAAATTGTCAATTCTCAATTCTCAATTATCAACTAAGCTCCCCCATTGGGAACTCGCAAAAAAATACAACCTCATCGACTTCGACCTTGGTGTGAAGATCTCTGGCGCAGGTTTCCCTGTTTATATCGGTCAGGGTGCCCGTCTCCAACGCGCCCTCATCAATTTCTTCCTCGCGGAAGCCAACAAAGCCGGTTACACGGAGATCATGCCACCGACGGTGGTGAACGCTGCTTCGGGCTACGGAACAGGCCAGCTGCCCGATAAAGAGGGTCAGATGTACCACTGCGAAGTGGATGACCTCTACCTCATCCCGACAGCCGAAGTGCCTGTCACCAACCTCTATCGAGACGTTATCATCGACGAGGCACAACTGCCTATCAAGAACTGCGCTTATACGGAGTGTTTCCGTCGCGAAGCAGGCTCCTACGGCAAGGATGTACGCGGGCTCAACCGTCTGCACGAGTTCTCGAAAATCGAAATCGTGCGCATCGACACGCCGGAGCATTCGGACGCTTCGCACAAAGAGATGCTCAAGCACGTTGAGGGACTTCTTCAGAAACTCGAACTACCCTATCGTATCCTCCGTCTCTCGGGTGGTGATATGTCGTTCACGGCAGCTCTGTGTTATGACTTCGAAGTCTATTCCGAAGCACAGCACCGCTGGTTGGAAGTGTCCTCCACCTCTAATTTCGACACCTATCAGGCGAACCGTCTCAAGTGTCGTTACCGCCGTGCGGAGGACAAAAAGGTCACTCTTTGCCACACCCTCAACGGATCTGCTCTTGCCCTACCACGCATTGTTGCCGCCCTTTTGGAAAACAACCAATGTCCGGAAGGCATCCGTATCCCCGCCGCCCTCCAACCCTTCTTCGGCGACGATATGATCCGCTAACCAGCTCCAGGCAACACGCCAAACAATCTCTACAATTATACTCAATTGTCAATCAAAAAAACGCTCTTTAGAGCGTTTTTTGTTTGCAATCTGGCAGGGATTAGGGTAATTCTGGATGATAAATAATAGGACCTTCCTGTTTGTGATGATGCAGGAACATGGTCATATACACAGGGGCATATAGCACATTGCCCTTTACCGATACATTTTCATTGCTAAGCACAATTGCCTAACACTAAAGCCTTGTTCGCAAACGCGGATATGCGCAGGAGTAATTCCTGCACATTGGCTGCTCCACGAGGGATGTTTTGCGTCTCCGGTTGCAATACGAAGTTCATCTCTACCAATTGCAGTCCTGCTTGCTTTGCATACCGGCGAATCGCGTATGTTTTGCCTGTCTGACGAGCGCCTGTGAGTAGTAATGCTTTGTTGGTAGTCGCATAATGCTGCTCTATAATGCTATCAATGTGTCGATTAAGCATATAATAACCCTTTCTTTGTCCGTTTTTCGAATATATTTTAAACGAATATTGTCCGTTTTTCCAAAATTTGCCGAAAGGTACATTTTTTTTTAATATATGCAAGACTTTGTCACAAAAAATGCAAAATTCTTTCCACATTACACCTTTCATCTTTCATCTTTCACTTTTCACCTTCCCTTTTACACTTTGCACCTTACACCTTACACTTTTTTCGCCCATTTCGCTTAAAAATTAAAATTTTTATACATTTTTCACGGAATTATTTGCGCATATGGGAATTTTTGCTTACCTTTGCCGCGAATTTACGCCGGAGCCGCGTACGCGGCGGATGGATGTGGGTTCATTACATATTGATTGGCGTTTATTGACGCTTTGTATTTGACGCACAAAAAGCTTAGCACACTTTTTAAATTCAACACTAGTCAAAAGCAAAGTAAGCAGTAGATGCCTACGGGTATGACTATTCATGCCGGCCTGTCTTTTCTTGGCAGACGGTTTGTCATATCGGCGTAGGTTTCATTGTTGTTTATTCGACTAGTGGGGTAAGTGCTAAGACCCTTGTGCGTAGATGAGCAATAGCGAAGTCTGCGCTTTTTGTATGTACGCATGCGCGCGCACCATTTTGAAAAGTATAAACCGGAGGATGCCGAAAAGCCATAAGTGAGTAGGCAAAATGAACATTGACGTATTGTGTACTTATAGAAATGAGAAAAATTAACATAAAAGTTGATTTTTTGCTCCAAAAATTTGGTGGTTTCAAAAAAAGTTGTACCTTTGCAGAAGATTGATTTTGAAATCCATCAGCGCGAGAACCGCAAAGAGATTATTGTCAAAGGCACTCAATTGCATGGAACGTTAACATTCTATACCAACGATTAAAAAAGGAGGGCAAATGAACACAACTAATTCGATTATGGACGAAGTGCGGAGACGTTACCTGACTCCGGAGATTCAGAAACAGGTGGATATGCAAGTGATGATTGCCAACCGCATTTATGATTTGTTAGAGCAAAAGGGCATGTCTCAGAAAGACTTGGCACAGAAGTTAGGCAAGACGGAAACGGTAGTAAGTCGCTGGTTATGCGGAACGCATAATATGACAATGGCCACGATAGCGAAGATTGCTGTTGCATTGGATGATGATATCATTAAACCAGCAGTAACCAAGCAAAAGCGTAGTATTCTTCCGAAACTCTCGCTTTCCAAGCGTGCTGCAGTTGTATTGTAAAGCGATAATGCAATTCATTTCTATAAGCAACAATTCCGGAAAGAGTTGTTGCTTTTTTATGTGCACATAGGTCAAGATGATTATATCGATGTAGACAAAAAACTAAAACCAAAATGAAAAGATTTTTTATAGCATTAGCAATTATTTTCAAGGCAACTACTTTGCCTGTTTTTGCAGAAAATAATTGGGTGGACGTAAAAAAGAATGATACGATATTCAATATATATGTAGAAGCTCATGGAAACGGCTATACCCTGGAGTCTGCCAAGTCGGCTGCAATTAGCAATATCATGCCCCAACTTATAGAGAAAACGAAAGATTTGCCGGGTATCATTCAACATAGTATGAGCACGAATGGAATAGAAACGGGAGAGGGTGCATGTCAAATTGCTGCTAAGACATTAGTTCGAAGTTATTGGAAACTCGAAGATGGTATTTATCATTATACAATAAAACTTTTAGTTGATAATTCACCCGAAAACAATAAATAAATCTATAGAGATGAAACGAGTTTTAGTAATAGCATTGGTTGCCGTTTGCGGCATGGCATTCTTAGATTGCTTTGCCAAGAAGCCGAAGAAGACCGAAGTTACAAAGGACGAGAGGCAAACAAAAGATCGCAGAGACAAACCATTTGTATCCGCATTAGAGCGTGGAGAAGCAATTTGTCAGCAAGCTCTACAAAAAAGTAAAGATACTTTCTGGGAAAATGATTCGGCATCAATTATTGTAAATGATTTAGGTTGGGCACAGGCATTTGTTAACGCCCCTAAAGACATCAGGATATTGGCGATTCCAAAATCTAACGCCATGCCTCCCGTGTATAGAAGCCAAGACGGTCACAACTTTTCTCCTGAGTTATATCCATGTTTTGATTTTGACACACAGGAATATAGGTCATCATCTGTGATAGCTGAACATGTCCGGTTAGATAGTGCCCTTGTTAGAGCAAAAATATTAGGTGTAGATGATATTTTCGGCCGCTCGGGACAGCGTATAGAGTATGAAGAGGGATACACGATTCGAAGCGTGGCATATACTGATAGTTATACTGATTACATGCGAAAAGCACAATTCTCATGTGTTAGTATAATAAAAGCTAAAAAGAAATATATTGTCAATGCAACGATTTGCATTCCCAATAAAGAGTATAATAGAACGGAAGACGTATTACTGGAAACCCTTAGTGATGAAGCATTAAAAGATTTGATGAATAAATATCTTAGTGATGAAGAAATAGAAGAAATACAAAAACAAGATACTATAAAATAACGGAGGATGCCGAAAAGCCATAAGTGAGTAGGCACAATAAACAAAATTTAAATACATTATGAAAAAAATGACATTTTTTGCAGTAATGCTGATGGTAGCAGCTGCGTTAACCGCTTGTGGAGCAAAGAAGCAAGTCGCTCAACAGCCGACACAACCTCGTCCGGTAGCAAGTGATCCGGGACTTGGAGGTGAAATCCTCATTCCATGTATTGACGAATCTATGGATGACAATGAGTATTTCCGCGATCTCGGAACGGCTACACACATTAATATGCAAAGCGCACGTACCGGTGCCTTGCAGGCAGCTCAAGACATGATTATGCAGAAATTGGGTGGTTATGTAGAAGGATTGTCCGAGACTTATTCGCGAACAGTAGCAGGACAGGCGCAACAAGAAAAAGTTCAGCGTTTGATGGAAGGCGACATGAACAAAGTTGTGCAAGAGCATATCAACCATGCACAAAAGACCTGCGAGAAGATGTATAACAAAGGAGCAGAGGGCTACACTTCATTTATCGCCATTCAAATTCCGGTAAAGAAGCTGATTGATGAAATGGCAGATGTTCTTTCTTCTAATGAGGAATTGGAAATAGAGTTCAACCGCGAACGATTCCGCAAATACGCAAAAGAGAAACAAGAACAGATGTTGGAACATCAAAAAGACAAATATGGCAAGTAATCATCGCAGATTATGGCTTCTCTTGTTTGCATGCGCACTCATGACGGGTGCGTATGCAAACAAGCCTTCGTGGATATACCAAACACCGGTATCCGCAAATCATACGTATGATTACAAGGTAACATTGGGTGAGGCCAGAACGTACGATGAAGCCTATACGAAAGCACTGGCAAGAGCCATATTGGAAACATCATGGAGAATATCCGGGGTAACGGTCAAGGTTAACGATGACTTAAACCATATCGAAAAAGACATTATGCATAGTCTGGAAACCATATCCAAAGAAGTGCGTCTGCATATCAACAAGGTATGCGAATACACCGAGAGGCCGTCCGGCTCAATGCAGTATAAGGTATATATCTTGTGGCAGGTGCCGACAGACGGGTATGTTATACCCCAGTTTGATCCATATAAATGTGAATAACATGAAAAACATATACTTGCTCCGAAGTGCGGTGGTAATCATAATTGCCTTGTTTTTTGTTGGATGCGGAACCCCAAAGGTATCTGTGGTTGTATTGCCATGCGAAGCAGAGACTGTCAGCGATTCTCTCTATATACGGGAATTGGGACACGGAATAAGCTCCCATCTCCAATTCGCAAGAAACGAGGCACTCTTGGATGCGCAATTCAAATTAGTCAATCGTTTGTGTGATTCTATCCGGATGTATATGCCGCAAGTCAATTCTATAGGTGACAGTATTTTAGTTGGATATAAGGATACGATATTATTCCGATACCCGTTATCTTATTTCGGAGAATTGTCTTACAAAAGGAAAGAATGTGAGAAAGTCACATATGATGCTAATAATCAATACCATTGTTTTATCACGCTGTCAATTCCTAAAAAGGACATTGAGCATGCTAGTGACAAAGTATTCTTTGATTTCTTGAATTATATAGTACAGTTTACTCATTAAACAAGATAAACATGAAAAAGATTCTTTTTATTCTTATTTTAATAATGTCTAACCTGACATTATTTGCCCAACTGCCGGATTGGACGAAAAACAAACCGGTGAGTAAGAATTACGAAGCGGATTACGAAGTCGGTATCGGCGAAGGGGAAGATTATAAGCAAGCCTATAACGAGGCTTATCTTGATGTAATCAAAAAGCTTATCACCCGCTGTCGTTTAGGAGTATCTTCTAATGCGATTATGAAGTCTGTCTATGAAGGTAAGTCGTTGACGACAATAAATAAGGATTATAATTTACCTCCAATACGCGAGGTCTGCTCTAAAACCGTCAAATTGTCCAGCAGAAAATTCCGTGTGTATCTTTTGTACCAAGTGCCACGTGACGGAAGTATCATCAATCCACAGTTATATTACGAAAACTTCAATGAGTGTGATAAGATTAGCCAATATAGCAATGGCAAGGCTTTGGCTGCATCATTCTTTATCCCGGGAATGGGACAAATGATAAAACGGAGATATACAGAAGGTGCATTTACATTAATAGGAGAATTGGCTCTTGTCGGCGGTGGCGTAGGAACGTATTTTGTTGGTAAAGAGCAGTTAAAAATTATGCAAGACAGAAATGTAGAATACGAAGCCTTTCATTCTGCACAAAATACGTACAATACAATGCGAATTGTCAGTTACACCTGCTATGGAGTAGCAGCTGCTTTATATATATTCAATTTATACAGAGCCTATACTGTTACTCCTCGCACAAAGAACGGCATTGCTTTTTATCCCACTTTAATCCCTACTAATGAATATGCCCGACCCACATATGCAATGGGGGCAGGAATGTCTATAAAATTTTAATAGTTATGAAACGATATTTTTTTCTTCTTTTAGTTCTTCCCCTTTGTTTTTCCGGTTGTTTGCGCAGTTTGGAGAAAGAAGGTATAACCGCAGAAACGACCTATAAAGGGCGAGTAATAGATAAAGATAACAAACCACTAAACGGAATAATGGTACGGATAACCAATGGTAAATTGATTCATAATTCCATAGCTACTAATGCAGATGGACTTTTTCAAATAGCTGTTGACATTGCCAAAATAGATGGCTCATATTATATACAAGTAGGTGAAGACGACCCTTTTTTTAATAAAAAGTCTTCTCTTAAAGGATTAGGTCAAGAGGTTTATGACTATGGAGATATTCCTTTTGTGAATATCTATTTGCCCGAATTTGAAAAGCCGGAATTATTAGATGTAACGCCAAGTTCCTTCACATTAAAGTGCATCGTAAAATCACAAGCGGGAGCAAAAATTGCAGAACGAGGGCTATGTTGGGGAAAGAATATTCCGACCATAGAAGACAATAAAGAAAAGTATGGCAGTGGAGACGGAGAATATGTTTGTACTATTAAAAATGACAATTTTAATTTTAGTACTACAACTTGGTATGCTCGTGCATATGCAATCAATGAATCTGGTGATGAAACATATAGTGAACCTGTTGAAATCAATGCGACCAAGTTGGCAGAATTTGTTGCTTTAAAATTGCCCGTTGTGGAAACAGTCGGTTTAACAGCAATGACTGTTAATTCATTCACCTGCAAATGCAACGTGAAATCGCAAGGCAAGGCGATCGTAACGGAGCGTGGTGTATGTTGGTCAACCAATATTCCTACTGTTGATGATTATAAAAAACCAATGGGAAGTGGCGAAGGAATTTATTCTTGTACAGTCAGTGATGCCAATATAAATATCAGCACAACAACATACTATGCACGAGCATATGCAATTAATGAATTTGGCGTGTCTTATGGAGAACCTGTTGAAATCAATTCCAGTCGATTGGCATATTTTGCATTACCTACAATGGAATATGGTGGTTACACATATCACATACATCCAGATTTAGGAGCGATGCAATGGGAACAAGGGTATGATGCCTGTGAGAATCTTGTTGCATATGGGTTTGACGATTGGTTTATGCCAAATAAAGAAGAAATGTTTGCTATAGCAGAAGAAATAGATCTTTTACATAAAGAAGATGGATTCTGGTCATCCTCTAATTATGATGAATGGATGAGCGGCCATTACGTTATTTTTTACGACAAAGGCTGGGATTGGGACTGGTACTATGATTCACAAATAATAGCACATGTAATTCCTGTAAGAAAAGACAGATAAAAATTTTAATATTATGAAAGAGAATATTATTAAATGTTTGGTGGCATTGCTTTTTGCAATTTCAATCATTGGTTGCACAGAGAAGAACAATGAAGATACCAAAATCACTCAAAGAATCACGGGAGCCGGAGATTGTATAGAAAACAACGGCTGGTCATGGAGTAATGGGGAAGCTTATGCGATGGAGGAGCATAGTTCCTTTTGCTTCACGGTCAAAGTATCAGGGGAACTATCGTTTTCATATGTCTGCAACCGTACATCCACATCAAAGCCGTCTTACCTGAAAATAAATATAAATGATAAACAATATTTTTACAATACGGAAACGACATCATCTCATACATGTTCTTTAGGTAATGTAAAAATAGGAGAAACCATCGTTTTTACAGGAACAGAGTACAAAGTTAGTCATATACAAATAGTAGGCGATGCGACTAATCAAAATAATGAGAACCCGGACAACCCTTGGGATTTCTAATTTATTACAATTATGAGAAAGTTATTTTATTTACTCTTGTTGGTTCTGGTGTGCGCATGCACAAGCAATGAACCGGAAGCAGAATATGAACAGCAAAAAATATCAAGTCGCGCAGATTGCATAACGTGTAATGGTTGGACTTGGAGTAACGGAATAGCGACGATAGGTCGTTCTGGAGACGGCGGCACTTTTTATTATACGCAAAGAAGTTTCTCTTTCCTTACTAAAATAGCAGGTGAGTTGACTTTAGAGTTTAAGATGAATGACTCGGATTATCTTTGCTGGGTACTTCCTTGGGTGGATGAAGAACACGGAAATCACCAGTATACAACAAGCAAAAATTTCGAAAAAGTTTCATTAGGACATATTGACGAAAATAAAATAGTTTATATTTGTGGCACAAATGTTATTATTCGTAATGTTATGGTTACAGGAGATCAGAAACGCAATGATAATCCGGATAATCCCCAATGGGATTTTTGATGCGTTTCATTGTATTAAACATATTAAACTTAATTTCAAAACCGATGAGCCGATGGGATATAACCGGCAACGAAACCAATGAAAAAAGTTATTTTGTTTGCATTGTCTGTTTGTCTGACGATTTCTTTGTATTCCCAAACAGAAACCAATCTCGATGTTTATGTCGAAGGCTTTATTAGTGACGGAATGGACAAAGAACCGGTTTGTTGGAAAAATGGCAAATTATATCATTTCACAAACAGCGATTCTCTTTCTAATAAGTCGTATGTAGGTATGGCAATCGAAGATGGTGAGATTTACAGTTGTTTTCGTCACTGCAATAAAGATCGTCATGGTTACCCACACGGATGCCGCGCATGTATATATAAAGAAGGGCAACTTTTGTATTCATATGATATACCTTCCTCGTCATATATTTGCAGCATGGCAGTCTTGAATGGAAATGTATTTTGTGGTATGAAAAGAGATGGCAGTAATGGATATATAGCTGAGTATAGTCTTGTCAAAAATAATAGATATGATGAACGTAAAAAAGACTGTGGAGAATTTATAATTTCTAAGGACGGCATTTTATGTTATTCGAAGAATCGTGCTTACTATAGGGGAATAACTGGTTATGTTATTGGCGGACAAGAATTCAGTCTGAATTATAAACTAAATAACAATAACGAAACAGAATACAAAGAAATGCGTTTAATAGATGAAAATGTGTGTTTTATAGGTCACAATACTGAATACCCATATGTGGATTTTATTCAAATAAATACAGGGAATAAAATTCTTTTTGAAAAAGAAGAATATTGCAAAGATATTACAAAAGCAGGTGACAAACTCTATGTTAATGTGTCCGGCGTAATAAGATCTTTAACTGATAAAACGGATGTAGTTCCGCTACCATCAGAATATAGTCCCATTAGAATTGTAGGAAAAAATAATAATTTATACATACTATGTAGCAAAAAAGAGGGTGCGCTTAATAAGTATTTCGTATTTCTCTATAATGTATCTGCAAAAAATATAAGTTCATACAAGCTGAATGGTTGTAGTGATGCATTTGATCTAATCATCGTGGAAAAGTGATATAGAATAAAACTTGTCGTCGCAGCAGTTAAATTTCACATACAGACAACAAACATTGTTTTGCGTTTATTATTGTAGTTTCGTATGTTCTCATCCTCTTGTGCGCGATAACACTCTTGAATTCGTGGACATTAAGAAAAATCAAAGAAAGGAAGCAGGCGGTGGATTATATCCACCTGTAATAGAAGAAAGGGACGAAGAGCGGCGTTTGGTAAACGCCTATAATGAAAGAAGGATCCGGCTTTCAGCCGGGGCAATGGGCGAAAGACACACCGAGCCCTCTCTGTAAAAAGGAAAAGACACCTCCGAGCCCCTCAGTAAGGGGAGAAAAAGGACACCGGCACGGTATGCCGGAGAAATGGACAATGTTTATATAGAAAAGAATATGAAAAACTATTATTCATTTTGCTCTCGGCAATCTCGCTGACAGCGGTGGCGCAAAACGAAGTAAAGCGTATCGCTATCCTTGAGACAGTTGACAGGGCTGGCGATGTCAATCTTGGCGTAAAGAATCTTTTGCGTCAAAGTATTACTTTTGGTATTAACCGGTTACAAGGTTATGAAGGTTACAACCGTGTGGATATGGCTCAAATAACAGGTGAGCATAATTTCCAGCGTACGAGTTATGTAAGCGATTCGGACATTAAGAAATTAGGATCGACACGAACAGCCCAACCGGTCCGTCGTCGGGGTCTAGCCGCGTGGAGCGGGGTGGCGGTTGGGGCAGCTACGCGGTCTGCTGCTGTGTGGTGCTCCTCCCGTGAGTTTATCGAAATGACCGGCATAATATGCCAGAGAAATGGACATTGTTAGGGATGAGAGGCTATGGCAGCGGCTAAATTGTTTAGGGTAACACATTCAGGACGGGTGATGTGTCTTTTTTGGGGATCGTATTGCCATGGAGAGAGAATGAGGAGGCGGCCTGCCGCAACGGCATCAAACAGAAGAGCAGATGGTTTATAGTACTCGCTAAAACCGTTGTCGGCAAGATAAATGACAGGACGCTGCTCTGTGAGCAACACATCCAATATCTCTTTCTCCTGCGGACTGATAAAAGGCGAGACCATCACAGCTCCTTCCCGAGCTGCTGCAAGGCTAGCATCCGTATACGTACGTAATGGCAAAGCGTTGCCATGTTCCGCCTCTTCAACCATCGTGCGGCGCACATGAACCGGCATATAGCATTCCGCTTGGAGTATAGCGATATTACCCACGCCATCGAATGAATGATCGGCGACCACAATACCTCTCTGTACGCGGAAATAACCCGGCATGAGCCGTTTGGTGGCTAAGCGTTGAGGATTCATCTTGACATATTGTATCATAGCATCCAGTTGCCCACGGCGAGAGAGAGGACGGATAAAAGGCATCTCGGTAAAGATAGGATGGGGATGATGCTGGTTGTCTTGAAAGGAGCAATGTTTGTTGTCCCGAATAGTATTCGGGCTAATTGACATTGAATAATCACGACCGATCTTTTTGACTCCTTGCCATAAGCCCCGTACTACCATCTTGATGCTGACATCCATTGCGTGCATGACATAAAGAATAAAATGGACATGATCTGGCATCATCCTGAGTTGGATAATACGTATCTCCGGGTACTTGATAGGAATGGACTCAACGCATGTCTTTACCTGTTCACCAAAGGGAGACAAGTCCACTTTCGCCTCTTTGGGATCATTATCAGGGATAACCAAAGTACCTAATAATGGCTCACGGGACGAGACAACAAGAGTAATATGGTAGATACCGACACCCTTCCATGCCGTACCAAATTGCTGCCAATGCCATTGTTCGTTATCCATAGTACGAAATTTCGTTTGTGAGTGCAAAGATACAATAAATAATTGAATTATACAAATATTTTTGCAAAATTCGGCAAGTTGGGACTTTTATAAATGTTCAATGCAATAAATACGACAAAAAATTAAATATACAATGAAAAAACTATTAATCATCTTACTCTCAGGCCTCTCGCTGACAGCGGTGGCGCAGAATAGCAGTTTTGATGACTTCGTGAAACAGCAGAACGCCAAGTTTGATGCGTTCAGAGACAGCACACAGGCAGAGTTTGACGCTTTCCGCAAGCGTATTAACGATGAGTATGCAGAGTTCATGCGCCAGAAATGGGAGGAGTTTCCGGTTCATGAGGCAGAGAAACCGCTCCAAGAGAAACCGGTGGAGCCGGTAGTGTATGAAGAGCCAAAACCACAACCGGCACCCAAGCCGCTGCCTACTCCAAAACCCAAGGAAGAAGAGAAACCGCTGCCTAAAGAAGACATCAAACCTTTGCCCACCCCAAAACCCACTATTGACACCAAACCGGTACAGATAGCCGTGAAACCGAAAGTAGTGGTGGTTCCCACGCCACAACCCGCTCCGAAACCGATTGCACCCGTCGTTCCTAAAGAAGAACCATACAAGAAAGTGTCCGTCGGCTATTTCGGAACCATCGTGACCGTCGGTTTCCCGACCAATGACAATCTCAAACTGCGGTCTTTGGATGAGAATGCCATCGCGGACGCATGGAAACAACTGTCCGCCGCCAAGTATGATATCACTCTCAAAACGGCATTAGACGCCCGTAGCACCAACAAACTGTGTGACTGGGGGTATATGAAGATGTTGCAGGCAGTGACTGAAAAACAATACGGCAAGACGAACGAGGCGGTTCTGGCGCAAGCTTTCCTCATGACACAATCCGGCTACCGCGTTCGACTCGGCAAGGATGATAAAAAACTATATCTGCTCGTTGCCAGTCTATATACGATATTTAACATGAGATACTACCAACTGGACGGCTTCAAGTTCTACAATGTGAGCAATGACCAGAATGCGCGTATCCATATCACAAAAGCCAAATGGGAAAAAGAGCAGTCGCTTTCGCTGCAATTGACTCAACTGCCACTATTGGGCAACGATCCGACACCGAAAAGGACGCTGACCTCAAAAAAAGGCGTCACTTCCTCTGTCAGTCTCAACAAGAACCTGATTGACTTTTTCAATACCTACCCGCAGGCTTGCTTCAACGGCGACCAAAAAACACATTGGGCGGCATATGCCAATACGCCTATCGAACAATCCGTCAAGGACATGCTCTACCCTCCGCTTAAGAAAACTATCAGCGGCATGAGCGAGAAAGATGCTGTCGGTATTCTGCTCAATTGGGTGCAGACGGCTTTCGTGTACGGCTACGATAACAAGATATGGGGCGGTGAGCGTGCATTCTTTGCGCAAGAGACGTTGTATTATCCTTATTGCGACTGTGAGGACCGTGCTATCCTTTTCTCACGTCTCGTACGTGATTTGACGGGACTGGATGTCGTGCTGCTTTATTATCCCGGGCACATGGCAACGGCTGTTGCATTCAACGAAGAGGTCAATGGAGACTGGCTGAAATACAAAAACCGCAAATATGTAGTGTGCGACCCGACGTTTATCAATGCCGGCGTTGGGCGTACCATGACGGGAATGAACAATCAGGAAGCACAGGTCATCGTTCTCAAACCATAAGCCATGAAACGAAAAAAGTACATATTCATCACTGGGATTGTCTTGATCGTCATTGCTGTTGCCGTGACGGGTTATATTTTGCATGTCCGCCGCAACGGAAGCACACGCGGGCAACATACGGAAGAGGATACCGTTGCCCAAATGATTACCAACACGCATATAACCGACCGTGTGCACATCGCCCAACTGGAGGACGGAGTGCCGGTTGCGGATTCGCTTATTGTCGGCAAATGGAGAAACAAAGACAATCCGAATTGGTACAAAGTCTATTATGACGATTACGATGAGGAACAGAAACTTTTCTGGGGCAAGGAATGGGATGAAAGCGAGGAAGTATTTGAAGAAGATTTGAACTATCACGGCAATGGTTGGTTCCGATGGGTAAAACGCGGTAACATTCTATACGAGTGTGCCACCATGGATGCCTGCGACGTGCCCATCCACCGCTTCTACACTATTAAAAACATCAATGCTAACTCGTTAGTTTATTTCGAGCCGGACCACAAAAAAGTGAAGAACCACAAGAAAGTGATGCGCCGCAAAGAAGTGATGTACCGCTTTGAGCGGGTATATTGATTTAATAGATATGCAGTTATATATGGCATCTTTGCGATAACATCATTCAGATACATAGGCGGATTGACACTGTGCGATGGACAAGGCGAAAACGCAACAACTATATGCCAAAGATGCATGGGATAACTACCGCACGCAACTCCGTTATGCCAAAGAGGCGGACAAAAAAGCCGCCACGTATCTCCGCAGGGCAATTTTTGCGGATTAGGCTCGAATAAGTTCTCCAACCTCATAAAATTAGTTGAAACGG